>NZ_BADK01000475.1 GCF_000333595.1 Azospirillum sp. B506 | reverse complement strand
CCGCAACATGCGCAACGCAACGCTGAGGGGGAGGAATTCACGCATGATCGCACGTCTTTTGACCGGTGCCGGCCTTGCCGCCCTGACGTTCGGTGTCCTGTCCACGGCACCGGCCATGGCCCAGCAGGGCAAGCTGTCCGGCGACATCGTCAAGATCGGTGTGCTGAATGACCGCTCGGGTCTATATGCCGATCTTGGCGGCGAGGGGTCGGTCATTGCCGCCCGCATGGCGGCCGAGGAGTTCGGCAACAAGATCCTGGGCAAGCCCATCGAGATCATCTCCGCCGATCACCAGAACAAGCCCGACATTGGCGCCAACCTCGCCCGTCAGTGGATCGACCAGGACGGCGTCGATGTGATCGTCGACGTGCCAAATTCCGGTGTGGCGCTGGCCGTCCAGGAGGTGACAAAGGAGAAGAAGAAGATCTTCCTGATGGAAGGTCCGGCGACCTCCCGTCTGACCGGCGATGCCTGCTCTCCCACCGGCTTCCACTGGCCCTACGACACCCATGCGCTGGCTGTCGGGACCGGCCAGGCGATGGTGAAGGAGGGCGGCGACAGCTGGTTCTTCATCACCGCCGACTATGCCTTCGGCCATCAGCTGGAGGCGGACACCTCGGTCGAGGTGAAGAAGGCCGGCGGCAAGGTCGTCGGTTCGGTGAAGGCGCCGCTGAACACCGCCGACTTCTCCTCCTTCCTGCTGCAGGCCCAGGCGTCGGGCGCCAAGATCGTCGGACTAGCCAATGCCGGCGGCGACACCATCACTTCGATCAAGCAGGCGTCCGAATTCGGCCTGACGCAGACCGGCCAGCAGAAGCTCGCCGGCCTGCTGATCTTCCTGTCCGACGTGCATGCGCTGGGGCTTCAGGTGGCCCAGGATCTGGTGCTGACCACCGGGTTCTATTGGGACCGGGATGATGAATCGCGCGCCTGGTCCAAGAAGTTCTTCGACCGCTATGGCAAGATGCCGACGATGGTCCAGGCCGGCAGCTATTCCGCCGTCCGTCATTATCTGAAGGCGATCGAGGCCGCCGGGACCGACGACGGGCCGACCGTCGCCGCCAAGATGAAGGAAATGCCGGTCAACGACATGTTTGCCAAGAACGGCACGATCCTGCCGAACGGCCGCATGGTCCATGACATGTATCTCGCCCGTGTCAAGAAGCCGTCTGAGTCCAAGGGCGCCTGGGACTATTACCAGATCCTGCGCACCATCCCCGGCAAGGAGGCCTTCGCGACCTTCGAGGAAAGCGGCTGCAAGCTGCCGAAATGATGAAGCGGCAACAAACGCCGTGACGTGACGGAGCGGCATCCCCAACTGTGGCGGTCCCTTCAACAGGTGCTGCGACGGGGATGCCGTTGGGGAAAGCAACGTACATGATGGGAACGATTTTCGGCATTCCGCCCCAAGCGCTGTTTGGCCGGCGTCTGCTCAGCTTGTTCAATGGATGTTTTACGCGCTGCTCAGTCTCGGGCTGGCGATGATCCTCGGCATGTTGAGCGTCATCAATTTCGCCCATGCTGACCCAATTCGGCGTCGGCTATTGGTGGGCATTGCCCTAGGCACCGTTGATCGTCGTGCTGTTCGGGGTGGTCCTGGAGAAGGTGCTGCTGTCACGGCTCCATAAGCTCGACCGTCTCTACGGGCTTCTGCTGACCTTCGGTCTGGCGCTGATCGTCGAGGCGGCGTTCCAGCCACCAGTCTGGTGTCTCCGGCCAGCCCTCCCATTCCCGACGCGCCGATGGGCGGCCAGATCTGGACTTCATGTTCCTGTCCAACTATCGCGGCTGGGTGGTGGTCGCTTCGCTGATCGTCTGCATCAGCACCTGGATCGCCGTCGAAAGGACGAAGCTGGGCATCTACCCGCGCGTGGCAACGGAAAATCCTGTTCTGGTCCAGGCGTTCGGCATCAATGTGCCGCGGATGATCACCCTGATCCATGCCTTCGGCGTGGTGAGGACGAGATCCAGGTTCTGCCACGCGGCCCGTTGGTCGGCGTCTTTGACCTTTTTTACATCCCGGAGATGTATTATGCGGTGCTGGGCGTCTTCCTGATCGGCTGCGCATCGC
>NZ_BADK01000476.1 GCF_000333595.1 Azospirillum sp. B506 | reverse complement strand
TCAGCCCGGTGGTGCTGGCCACGCCCGCATGCTCGGCGCCAGCTCCCGCGATCTGTTCCGCCACGTCTATCTGCCGTCCGCCCTGTCCTGGGTCTTCTCCTCGCTGCACACCGCCGTCGGCTTCGCCATGGTCGGTGCGGTGGTGGGCGAATATCTCGGCTCCGCCGCCGGGCTCGGCTACCGCATCCATCAGGCGGAGGGGGTGTTCGACACGGTTGGCGTCTTCTCCGGCATGCTGGTGCTGACGATCTTCGTCGTCCTGATCGATGCCGCCGTCACGGTGATCGAGAAGCGGCTTCTGCATTGGCGTCCGCAGGACAACCATGCCGGGCAGCACTGAAATTCAAAAGGGAGGCAACCAGTGAAACTCAAATCGTTGATCGCGGCCGCCGCGGTCGCCCTGACTATGGGAACCATGGTGCTGGGAACGGCGGGTCTGGCCGCAGCCCAGGGCAAGCTTGAGAAGACCGACATCAAGATCGCCGTTGGCGGCAAGCCGCTGCTCTATTACCTGCCGCTGACGCTGGCGGAACGGCTGGGCTACTTCAAGGACGCCGGACTGACTGTCGAGATCAGTGACTTCGGCGGCGGGGCCAAGAGCCTGCAGGCCCTGGTCGGCGGCTCGGCCGATGTGGTCACCGGCGCCTACGACCACACCATCCAGATGCAGGCCAAGGGGCAGCCGATCATCGCGGTGACGCAGCTCGGCCGCTATCCCGGCATCGTGCTGGCGTCGGTCAACAAGTCCGGCACCGTCAAGTCGGTGATGGACCTGAAGGGCAAGAAGGTTGGCGTCACCGCCCCCGGCTCCTCGACCAACTTCATGCTGAACTATGTCCTGACCTCGCTCGGCATGAAGCCGGAGGATGCGTCGGTCATCGGCGTCGGCGGCGGTCCCAGCGCCATCGCCGCCATCAAGCGCGGTGAGATCGATGCCATCGTCAACCTCGACCCGGTGATCAGCCAGGCCCAGGCCGACGGCGACATCACCATCCTGGCCGACACCCGGACGGAAAAGGGCACGATGGACGTCTATGGCGGCCCCTATCCCGCCGCCGTGCTCTACATGAAGCCGGACTTCATCAAGGAAAACCCGAAGACCACCCAGGCGCTGGCCGACGTCTTCGTCCGCACCATGTTGTGGCTGAACAAGGCCAGCACCGACGATGTGCTGAAGGTGCTGCCGGAGGAATATTTCCTGGGCAACAAGTCACTCTACGCCCAGGCCTTCGAGCATTCCAAGCCGACCTACTCGCTCGACGGCCGCTTCACCCAGGATGGCGCCGATGCCGCTCTGAAGGTGCTGAAAGCCTTCGATCCGGCAGTGTCGTCGGCCAGCATCGACCTGTCCAAGACCTACACCAACCAGTTCGTCGAGGATGCGCTGAAGCGCCTGCAGAAATGAGGGATTCCGCAGGTTGCGGAATACCCATATAAAAAATGTGGGCGCGGCATTCTGTCGCGCCCTTTTTCATGGTGCACTGCCGTTAGACTGGACGAAATCGGTCCTGATTGATCCCGAATCAGAATCGTCCCTTCCCGCAGCGGAGTGCCCCATGGCCGAGGTGATTTTCTACGGACTGGCCGGTTGCCCGGCGAACGCCAAGCAGAAGCAGCAGCTGGCAGCCGCCGGCCACACGCTGGTGGACCGAGACTTGGCGACCGCCGAACTGACGCCCGCCGACCTCCGTGCCTTCTTCGGCGACAAGGAGGTCGATGCCTGGTTCAACCGTCGTGCTGCGGCGGTCAAGTCCGGCGCGATCAAGCCAGACGCCCTGGACGAGGAGGCCGCGCTGGCCGCGCTGCTGGCCGACCGCGAGCTGATTCGCCGGCCGCTCATCCAGGTCGGCGACCGCCGCGAGGCCGGGTTCGATCCCACGACGCTCCACGCCTGGATCGGCCTGACCTCCGGCGAGAGCTGCGACG
>NZ_BADK01000477.1 GCF_000333595.1 Azospirillum sp. B506 | reverse complement strand
GACGGTGCGATGGCGTGATCGAAGTGACCGACCATGGCCGCGGCATTCCTGAGCCGGAGCTTCCGCGCCTGTTCGACCGCTTCTTCCGCGGATCGGGCGCGTCGGGTGTGCCGGGCACAGGCATCGGACTCCACACCGTCCAGCAGATTCTCCTTCTCCATGGCGGCGCGGTGGCAGTCGACAGCATCCTGGGGCGGGGATCGACCTTCCGGGTCGTCCTGCCGGTCTGAAGCGGCCTGATGTCATACATCTCCGAAAGACTATAGCCCTTTGTCATAGGAGATGACATAGTTGGCGGGATCAGGGGACTGGTGGAATGTCAGGCTGCAACCATGCTTGCCCAGCAATATGCATCGATAAAACGTGATCTCGACGAGAAGGGGATCCTGTTCTCTTTCTGTGGATACTTGTCGGAAGGGATACTTTATTCTCTGGGGGAGGCGCTGCGCGAAAAGATGGTTCTGGAGGCGGCGGACGGACCCACCATCCGCCGGGTCTTTTCGGTGTTTGTCGAGCAGATGCAGAATATTATCCGCTATTCGGCGGAAAAGATGTCCGGCAATGCGGGCCGCGCGGTTGAACTCAGCGCTGGCATGGTCACCATCGGCATGGAGCAGGGCAAGGTCTTCATCGTCTGCGGCAACACCGTTCGCAACAGTGAAGTCCCCCGTCTGAAAGAACGGCTGGAGCATCTGAAGGGACTGGATCGCGCCGGCATAAAAACCTATTACCGCGAGCAGCTGCGCGAGGAGCCGGACGATGCCAGCCGTGGTGCAACCCTGGGGCTGATCGAGATCGCCCGGCGGGCAAGCGATCCCATAGACTACGATTTCAATGCGATGGACGCGGACCGCAGCTTCTTCTGCCTCAAGGTCCGCGTATGAGCGGCCGAAGCGAGCGACACGTCATGGACTGCCTGATCATTCCCGCTACCGGTCGCACGCCAGGCGTGTCGTTCGACTTTGCCAGCGGGCATTTGCGCATGACCGGTGAGTCCTATCCCGACGACGTTGCCGGCTTTTTCGGTCCGGTGTTCGAGGCGCTGCGCGGTTTCCTCGATTGTGCCGATGGCGCGGCCATCCGCTTCGATATGGAGCTTCTCTATTTCAACAGCTCCAGCGCAAAGGCCTTGATGAACATCTTCCAGATGCTGGAGACCGTGGCCAAGGGGGGGCGGCCGGTAACGCTGACCTGGTGTATCGAGGAGAACGACGACTCCATGCGCGAATTGGGGGAGGATTTCGCAGAGGATTTGCGGTATGTCGTTTTCCGGATGCGGGAGATGCCCGCAGGCGGCGTCCCATGAGTTTCAATCTCTTCGCCGCAGAGGAGGAGGCGCTTGCCAAAGCCCGCGCGTTGGAGAAGAGGCTTGACGCCCTGGCGCCGGATTGCCTGGCCGAATTCCGCGCGCTGGTGGCCGCCTTCGAGTTGAGCACGCGGGAGCAGCAGCGCCTCGTGCGGGTCAGCGACCGGCTGCAGGCCCAACTGAGCGACGCCAACCACGAGTTGGAACGGCGGCGCGACGAGGCGGAGGCGGCGCTGGATCGACTGCGCGAGGCACAGGAGGCGATCATCCAGTCGGAGAAGCTGGCTTCGCTCGGTGCCCTGGTCGCCGGCGTCGCCCATGAGATCAACACGCCGGTCGGCATCGCCGTCTCCTGTGCCTCCCATCTTGCCGACGCCACCCAGGCGATCCGCCGGCGGGCAACCGATGGCGAATTGAGCAAGGCGGAGTTCGCGCGCTATCTCGCCACGGCCATCGACACCAGCGACCTGATCCTCGGAAATTGCGAACGGGCGGCACAGCTGATCGCCGGCTTCAAGCAGGTGGCGGTAGACCGCGCCAGCGCGGTTCGGCGCAGCATCAACCTCGCCGCCTACATTCAGGACACCCTGGTCAGCCTGCAGCCGAAATTGCGGCCCTCCGGCCATGCGGTGGCGGTCGATTGCCCACCCGATCTGGAACTGGACAGCTATCCCGGCGTCCTGTCGCAAATCCTGTCGAATCTGGTGATGAATGCCCTGACCCATGCGTTCGCCGACGGGCGGGCGGGCGACATGGCAATCCTGGTGGATTGCCTGGACGCCGATACCGTTCGCCTGTGCTTCACCGACAATGGCCGCGGCATGGCCGAAGAGCACCGCACCAGGGTGTTCGAGCCCTTCTTCACCACCCGGCGGGGCCGTGGCGGCAGCGGGCTCGGACTGCACATCGTCCACAATCTCGTGGTCGGCGTGTTGATGGGCTCTATTTCGGTGGAGAGCGCGCCAGACCGCGGCACCAGCTTCACCCTGCTGTTCCCCCGCCGCACACCGGATCACGAGTTGCCGGTTCAGGATTTGGCGATTTAGTGTCTGATCGCTGATCGCTGATCGCTGATCGCTGATCAATGAAGCATCGGACTGATTCTGAGCTTTTATCTTTTTCGTGTAAGTCACGCATCAAGCGATACCGCTTGAAACGATCACTCTCTGGCTCCGGCTCAACTCTGAACGGCGCCGATCACCCTTATGGGCGCGGAGAACACATAACCGACACCATGTACCGACTTCAGCGGCGCCGGTCCGCCAATGGCGCCTTCGACCTTGTGGCGCAGGCGACCGACGACAGTGTCGATGGAGCGGTCTTCAGGATTCCAGCGGCGATTGTAGAGTGCCTGGGAGATCTGGTCGCGCGTGGCCGGCTTGCGGGCCTGTGCGGCCAACAGGCTGGTCAGCTTCATCTCCATGCTGGTCAGGCCGATGCGGATTCCAGCCGGGCTGGTCAGGCTCCATTCCGTCGGATCCAGCAGCCATCGCGCCTCGTCCGTGCCATCGCCGGCGCTCTCACCGGATGTATGTCCGTTGGCGGACTGGGCAGCCGATTCGGCCGCACGTTCGCTCAAACGGCGCAGCAGCGACTTCACTTGTGCTTCCAGTTCGCGCAGTTCGATCGGCTTCACCAGATAGGCATCGGCACCGATCTCCAGCCCGACGACACGGTCGACAGTGGAACTGCGGGCGGTGACCATGATGATGCCGGCGCCATGCCCATCGCGCAGCCGGGCCGCGATCTTGAATCCGTCCTCGTCCGGCAGGTTGACGTCCAGGATGACGATGGCTGCGTTGCGGGTCTGCAGCAGCCGATCCAGTTCAGCCCCGTCTCGCGCGCCGATCGCATCGAATCCACAGCTCGACAGATACTCGACCATGTCGGACCGCAGCGAATTCTCATCTTCGACCACGACGATCGTAGGACCGGCCATGCCGTATTCTCCCTATCACCACTCCAGCGCGCGCAACATACCCCAGAATACCTAAACTTTAAAACAAAGTTGAGTGGAATGCAGCGCTCTTGCTGTGTTCACGTCACAACCTGTCACAAAAGATGACATCTCTGTAACAGATTCGTGCAATTGGTCCAGGGAATTTACGCGGCTTGGCGATCGGTTCCCGTGCTGGAACCGGCAACTGCGTCCCTCAGCCGCACGCGGAAACCGAACAGGGTGATGTCGTCACGCTGTTCGCGGTCGGCCTGGAACCGGTCCAGCGAGCATTCCAGATTGGACTTCAACCGGTCGAGCGGGCCGTCGCCGCCTTGGCTCAGCAGCTCGCACAGCCTGACCCGGCCGAATCTGTGCCCCTGCTCGCCGCCATTCTGGTCGGCCAGCCCGTCGGTCCCCATCAGAAAGGTTTGGCCGGGACGCAGGGCGATGCTGTGGTTGGTGAATGGCTCCCCGCTGCCGTTCGAGCCGGCGTTCTCCTCTGCCGGTCGGGTCGCGGCTGGTCGATAGCCCAGGCTGCGGCGGTCTCCGCGCAGTTCCGTCACGCCGCCATCGGCAACGATCAGCAGCGGAATGCGGGCGCCGGCGAACACCAGCCGCCCCTCGGCCGGCCGGATGTGACAGATCCCCAGATCCAGTCCGTTGTCGAAACACTCCGTTCCGCCACGGGCTTCAGTTTCCTGATGCAAGGCGGCGCGGACCTTGCGGTCGACGGCGGCCAGGACGGCGGCCGGGTCCTCCGCACCGAGCAGATCCAGCACATTGTTCAGGATCGCGCTGGCAGTCATCGTCATGAAGGCGCCGGGCACGCCGTGGCCGGTGCAGTCGGCGACGGCGATGACGAAGCCGTCCGCCGTCTCGCGGCAGACATAAAAATCGCCGCTGACCACATCCCGCGGACGCCACAGCACAAAATGGTCGGTCAGCCCGGCGGACAGCGTATCGGCGCCCGGCAGAATGGCGGACTGGATCAACTGGGCATAGTTGATGCTGTCCATGATGGCGCGGTTGGTGGCGGCCAGAGCCTCCGTGCGTTCGCGGACCCGGTTTTCCAGCATGCCGGTATGATCCTGGACCGTCTCCGCCATCCGGTTGAAGCCGTCGGCGAGCACGCCGATCTCGTCACTCCGACGGGCATCGATGCGGGCGCTGTAATCGCCGTGCGCCAGCGCGCTCGCCAACTGGGTCAAACGGCGCAGCGGGCGCAGCACCATTCGGTTCAACGTCAGGCCCAGCACCGCCATCGCGCCCAGCAGCGACAGCAGAAGCAGGCCGGCCACCGGGATCAGCGCGTCGAGGGTGGCCTGTCGCACCTCCGCCGCCGAATAGACGATTCGCAGACTGCCGACCGTCTGTACCCGTCCTTCCCGCCCATGCAGCAGGATGGGGCGCTCGACCGTGACGAGGCCGGCTTCGTCGACGCTCGGCGAATTTCTGCTCGTGGTCCGCGCCAACGGATCGTTCCGGTCGGTCTCGAAGACGGCGATGGAGCGGATGGCCGTGTCGCGGCCGGTCAACGCCTCGATCATCCGCTGGGCGCTGCGGTTGTCCAGTTCCCACACCGGGCCGCTCAGCGCGTCGGCCTGGGTGGCGGCAACCAGCTCCGCCCGGCGCAGCAGATCCTGATGGCGCTGTCCTTCGACGATATGCTCCGACAGCAGCATCGCGCCGCCGCCGATGCCGGCGGTCGTGAGCAGGATGACTCCGGACACCCGCGCCAGCAGCGAGGAGCGGCGTTTCACGTCAAAATCCCGCTTTGCCGCCACAGACTCTCCAGCCGTCCATCCGCTTCCAGCCGATCGATCAGCGAATTGAGCCAGGCGGCGGTGACCGCTCCGCCACGCCGGGTCAGGATGGTGTGTTCGTAGATCTGGTCGGTGCGGTCGGACACCAGAATCTGGCGGGCCAGTTCCGGCTCGCGCTGCAGGAAGCGGATCAGGAAGGAGCGGGTGACGATGGCGAGGTCGGCTCGGCCGGCAACGACGCTGCGGACATTGCCTTCATGCGTCACCGTCAGCCGGGTCCGGTAGCGCTGCTCCAGCCGCTTGGGATCGGCATCGAAGCCGGCGAAGGCATAATGATAGCCCAGCCGCCCGAGAATCGTCTTTCCGTTCAGATCGTCGAAATAATGTTGGTCGATTCCGGGTGCTGCCCTTGCGACGAACACTTCGGCATCGCGCAGAAACGGGCGGGTGGCCTCGACCGGATAGTCCTGCCAGCCCCAACTGAGGGATTCGAAGGCAATGATGTCGAACCGCCCCTGTTCCAGATCCTCGTAACGCCGCTGCGGTGCCGTCCTGACCATCTCAAACCGGAACTCTTCCTGCGCGGCATTCAGCAGGTCCAGCAGGTCGCGGGTGACGCCGCGTCCCGTTTCATCGACATAGGGCGGAAATTCATAGGCTCCGACCCGGACGGTCGCGGCAGGCGCCTGGGCCTTGACGGCGCGGGATCGGGCGAAGGGAAGGGTGGAGAGAAGAGGCAGCGAGGCACCCAGAACCGTGCGTCGGGATAGCGTCCCCGTCATCGCTCCCCTCTCCTGTTACCCTGAAACGATTGGGATCAGTCTACTCCGGTATGCAGCCGCACCGCAATGCGGGACATTTCCTTTCGATAGCAGAGGTATCGAATTACCGTCCACAGTCAGGCTGCTTCGGTTGCACGCTCCGTCTGGACGTCGGCCAGGGCGGCGATCTCGTCACCGCTCAACGTCTCACGTTCGAGCAGGGCCTGCGCAATGCCGTCCAGTGCGGTGCGGTCGGTGCGCAGCAGGCGGCGGGCATGCTCCATGCCGGCGTCGGTGATACGGCGGACCTCCTCGTCGATGCGCCAGGCGGTCCGCTCCGACCGCGCCCCTGGCTCGGCTGCCGCGTGGGCGACAAAGCCGATTTCCTCGCTCATTCCCCAGGCGGTGACCATCCGCCGGGCCAGATCGGTGGCGGCACGGAAATCGGCCTCGGCGCCGGTGGTGACCTGATCGGCGCCGAAGGCGATCTCCTCCGCCGCGCGGCCGGCCATGGCGACGGCGATGTCGGCCATCAGCTTGGCGCGGGAGACCGACACGCGGTCGCCCTCCGGCAGGCGCACCACCATGCCCAGCGCGCCGCCGCGCGGGATGATGGTGGCCTTGTGGATCGGATCGGCCTGCGGGCAGCGCAGCGATACCAGGGCGTGGCCGGCCTCATGCACCGCGATCAGCCGCCGTTCGTGCGCCGTCAGGGCGAGGCTGCGGCGTTCGGTGCCCATCAGCACGCGGTCCTTGGCCGCGTCGTAATCGGCCATGGTGACGACGACCCGGCCCTGGCGCGCCGCCGACAGCGCCGCCTCGTTGGTCAGATTGGCCAGTTCGGCACCGGAGAAGCCCGGCGTTCCACGCGCCACCGTGCGGGCGCAGACGTCCGGTGCCAGGGTCAGGCGGCCGGCATGGACGCCCAGGATGGCCTCGCGCCCGGCGACGTCGGGCAGGCTGACATGGATGTGGCGGTCGAAGCGGCCGGGGCGCAGCACGGCGGCGTCCAGCATCTCCGACCGGTTGGTGGCGGCGATCACCACCACCTCGCCGCCCCTTCCACCGATATCCACGATGCCGTCCATTTCCACCAGCAACTGATTCAGCGTCTGCTCGCGTTCGGAATGGCTGGTCGATTCACCGCGCTTGCCCGCCAGCGCGTCGATCTCGTCGATGAACAGGATGCAGGGAGCGTTGGCTCGGGCGGTCTTGAACAGGCTGCGGACGCGCGCCGCCCCCAGCCCGACGAACATCTCGACGAAATCCGAACCCGACGCAGCGAAGAACGGCACATCGGCCTCGCCCGCTGCCGCCTTGGCCAGCATGGTCTTGCCGGTGCCGGGTGGGCCGACCAGCAGGATGCCCTTCGGCACGCGGGCGCCGGCCATGGCGAAGCGGCGCGGGTCCTTCAGGAACTGCACCGTCTCGCGCAACTCCTCCTTGGCCTCGTCCACGCCGGCCACGTCGGCGAAGACGGTCTTGGTGTCCTCCGGCCGAACGCGGGTCGCGCGGCTCATGCCGAAGAACTGCCCGCCGCTCATCAGCAGCCCGCCGATCAGCAGGGCGACCACGATGAAGGGCGCGGCGCGGTCTAGCACGCCCACCGTTTGCGCCATCAGCCCGCCCGGACCCTCGTCGAAGGCGATGGCGACTTTATGGGCGCGCATCTCCTTCAGCAGGTCGTCGGTCACCGGCAAGACGACGCGATAGCGGCTGCCGTCGGTGCCGACCGCATGGCCGGTGCCATGGGAGAAGGTGATCGAACTCAGTTCGCCCCGGCCTGCCTGATCGATCAGCGCGCTGTAGGTGGCCGGCTGTTCTTCCGTCCGCTGGTGGTGATCGTACCAGGCGGCGAAGCCGAGCCATGCGGCAAGCAGGGCGGCCAGGACGGCAAGTGCGATCAACGGGCGTTTCGGCAGCGTGGGCATGTCGGCTCCGCGAAGGGTAGGGGGCTGGCTTTCGATCTATGCCATTGATGCTGGAGGGTGGGGCGCCCCGGCAACCGATAAGGGCGCGCGTCCCTTCTTTGACACCGTGAGCGGTGCATTGGCGGAATGGCTCCTTTCGGAAACTACGGAGATCTCAAGCGGTTGCCGATATGCTTCTCTTCGGACAGTATGAGCCTCCAACCAAAGCTCATTGCCCGAACGATAAGGACCACACCGACATGGCCGAGGCCGCCGCCGCGGCGCCCGCCCTCCAACTGGAGGGCGTGACCTGCACCTTTCCCTCACCCGACGGCCGAGGACGTTCCTACACTGCCGTCCAGGGTGCCAGCTTCACCGTTGCCGATGGGGAGTTCGTGTCGATCGTCGGCCCGACCGGCAGCGGCAAATCGACGATGCTCAATGTCGCCGCTGGTCTGCTCAAACCCAGCGAAGGCCGCGCGCTGTCCTTCGGCCAGCCGGTGACCGGCATCAATCCCAAGGCCGGTTATATGTTCCAGGCCGAAGCGCTGATGCCCTGGAAGTCGGCGCTCGACAATGTCGCCGCCGGGCTGGAGTTCCGCGGCGTTTCCAAGGTGGAGGCGCGGGAGCGCGCGCTGCCCTGGCTGTCGCGCGTCGGGCTGGAAGGGTTCGGCGACCGTTTCCCGCACCAACTCTCCGGCGGCATGCGCAAGCGCGTGGCGCTGGCCCAGACGCTGATCGTCGATCCCAAGATCATCCTGATGGATGAGCCGTTCTCGGCGCTCGATGTCCAGACCCGCCAGATGATGGAGAACGAGCTGCTCGACCTGTGGGCGGCCGACCGCAAGTCGGTGGTCTTCATCACCCACGACCTGGAGGAGGCCATCGCCATGTCCGACCGGGTGCTGGTGCTGTCCGCCGGGCCGGGGTCGCGGCTGATCGGCGAGTACCGCATCGATCTCGACCGGCCGCGCGACGTGGCGGAAATCCGCATGACCCCGCAGTTCCTCGCCTTGCACCAGGAAATCTGGGCGCAGCTGCGCGACGAGGTGCTGAAGGGCTACGCCCAGACCAAGCTGCGGTGACGACATCATGAGATCCCACGCCAAACGCCTGCCCAGCCGCCCGGTCATCCTGCTGCTGCAACTGGCCGTCCTGATCGCGTTCTTCCTGGTCTGGCATGTCCTGACCGATACGAAGATCCTCAGCCCCTTCTTCTTCGGCACGCCGGGGGCGGTGCTGGCCCGCACCTGGGCCGATTTCGCCTCCGGCGTCATCTGGTATCACCTGGGCATCACGCTGCTGGAAACCGCGCTGGCTTTTATTATCGGCACGGTGGCGGGCATCGCCTTCGGCTTCTGGTTCGCCCGTGCCCCGTTGGTCTCCGTTGTCTTCGACCCCTACATCAAGGCGGTCACGCGCTGCCCCGCGTGGTGCTGGCGCCCATCTTCGCGCTGTGGCTCGGGCTCGGCATCTGGTCGAAGGTGGCGCTGGGGGTGACCCTGGTCTTCTTTATCGTCTTTCTCAACGTCTACC
>NZ_BADK01000478.1 GCF_000333595.1 Azospirillum sp. B506 | reverse complement strand
CGCCCGCTGTCCGCCGGCCAGCGCGCGGCTGTCGCACGGCAATGCCGCTGGCGCCGCTTCGCCGCCGACGAGCAGTTGATCGACCATTGGGCCGATACCCATGACGTTGCCTTCGTGGTCGAAGGGCGGGTGCGGGTGCTCAGCCACTCCGCCGGCGGACGGGAGATCAGCTTCAGCGATATCGAGGCGGGGGAACTGGTCGGAGAAATGTCTGCCCTGGACGGTCGGCCCCGCTCGGCGTCGGTGGTGGCGCTGGGGGAGGGCGCGCTGATCGCCTTCCTGCCGCCAAGGCCGTTTCAGACCCTGGTCGCGGCCCATCCGGAACTGGCGATGGCGATGATGCTGCGCCTGTGCGACAAGCTGCGCGGCGCCACCGACCGCATCATGGAGTTGTCGACGCTCGGCGCCAACAACCGCGTTCATGCCGAACTGCTGCGCTTGGCCAAGCGTGGCTCGCGTCAGGGGGCGGCGGCGATCATCGCGCCGATCCCCGTCCACTCCGATATTGCTGCCCGCGTCAGCACCACCCGCGAGACCGTGGCCCGTGTGCTGAGCGACCTGACCCGCGATGGAATACTGGAGCGCAGATCAGACGCGCTGGTGGTGCGCGATCTGTCACGGCTGGAAATGCTGGTCGAGGAAGTGCGTGGCGGCCTCTGACTGCGCCAGGAAAAGCGGGATCCCAAAAAGAAAAGGCCGCGGCCGCCCGAACAGTCGGGCCTTGCCGCGGTCGCCTTTCAAACCCTCAAAGTCTTTTTTCTTATACCGCTGTCAGCGGTGCAGTGACTGGAACAGGATTGCAACCGGGGTGGCCTTCGCCCATTCCGTCAGAAACGTACCGACCGGACGCAGCAGGATGGCCGCCGGGGTGGCTTCGATCCAGTCGGCGGCGAAATCGCGAACCGGATGCTGTGACTGCGTGTCGCCATGGGCGCTGCCATGGTCACCATGGTGAAGGCTGAGGATACTCATGATCGTCTCCTTTGATTCCAGGGTGGAGGTCGGGGCGGTGGGTCTTCAGCGCTTCAACAGGCTGAGTATGAGGCCGACCGGAGTGGCGGCCGCCCATTCGGTCAGGAAAGCGCCGACCGGGCGCAGGGCCAGATAGGCCGGGGTGGCTTCAAACCAGGCCACCGGAAATTCGGAAACCGCGTGCAGGGCGTCGGCCGAAGCGTGATGGTCGGTACCCGGCTTGAAAGTGGCAGTGGTCATTGTCGTCTCCATCGGGCTGTTGAGGAGACTATATACTGGTATACCCAATGCCAAATACGCTGACTCTGCATTGCTGGATGCTGCAAAAATTACAGCTATACAGAGGTTTGCTTTTACAAATCGTCTTTGATCGTATCAATCAGTGATCATAGCGATTATCCCCAATGGAAGGCTGTCGGGAGTGTTCCAACCGCGCTTATGGAATGTTTGAAAAACAAACCAACATATTGACAAGGTTCCCTTGAAAAACGACCTCAGGTCCATGGTGCAATATATCGGTCCCGATCCTCTCCGCAGCCTTTACGACGCCGTGCAGGCCATGCGGCGCGAGCCTTCCGCGATTCCTGAAGCCTCGCGTACGGGAAAGCTGCTGGCGCAGGGGCGCGCCCGAATGGCACGCAAGGTGGGTGAGGAGGCGATCGAGGTCGCGATCGAGGCGATGCGGGGCGACCGCGGCGCGCTGGTGATGGAGGCAGCGGACCTCCTCTACAATCTTGTCGTCCTGCTGGCGGACCTGGATGTTGCGCCCGATGAGATCCTGGCGGAGCTCCGGCGGCGCGAGCTGGCCTACGGAATCGCCGAGAAATTGCCAAAATCCGACGAATCCACGACAGCCGCTCCGGCCAAGCCGCTTGCCGGCGAAGCCGGCTCTTCCAAGGCCGGCCCGGCTAAGCGCTGCAAGCGTTAGGCGCTGTCCCCATCCTGCGGGAAGATCAGCTCGAAGCGTGTGCCAACTCCCCTGGTGAAGTGGTACTCGCCACCGATTTGGCGCGCGAAGGCCCGGACCAGATCCATACCCATCGATCGCCGTCCGGGACTGCCGCCATCCTCCGGTTCCGGCGAGCCGGTGCCGTCATCCTCGATGGCCAGATACAGCGATCCGCCCTTCTCCGTCACGGAGATGTCGATTGTGCCGGTGCCGCGGCCGGCAAAGGCATGCTTGTAGGCGTTCGACACCACCTCGTTCAGGATCAGGGCGAAGGGAACAACCCGGTTCAGGTCGAGGCTGAGCGGTTCCACATGGTGCCTGATCTCGATGGTCCGGCCGGGGCGGCTATGGAAACTGGTGAGATGACCTGCCAGAGCCTCGATGAAGCTGTCGAGACGGACCGCCGACACGCCGGTCGACCGGTAAATCTGCTCGTGGATCAACCCCATGGTGTTGATGCGGGTCAGTGCCTCGCTGAAGGGGGCTTCCAGTTCCGGCGTGCGCTGTGCCTGCAATTCCAGAAGGCTGAGGATGACCTGAAGGTTGTTCTTCACCCGGTGGTGGATGTCGCGCAGCAGCACCTCCTTGTCGGCCAGCGCCTGGTCGAGATGGCGGGTGCGTTCGGCGATCCGGTCTTCCAGCGCCTCGTTGGCGCGGCGCAGTGCCTCCTGCGCATCGGCGGCCTGGCGCGACCGGCGCAGCGCGATGCCGCCCAGCAGGCTCAACAACCCGAGCGCCGGGATGGCGGTCAGAACATAAGGCAACACCCGGTCACGCCAAGCCGTCTCGATGGAGGCGACATCGGTGCCATAGACCACATAGACCGGCAGGTCGGGAACCTTGCGGCGGGCGATCACCCGCTCGACCCCGTCGAAGGGCGTCACCGCACGGAAGACCCCGTTCGTGTCGCGTGCTGCGATCAGTTCCGGGAAGCGGCCGATATCGACACGGTCGTCCGGGGCGTTCAGCGGATTCCGGACCAGCACCTCCCCATCTTCCCGCATCAGCAGGATTACGTCGTGCGACCCGTGCAGGACCGAACGGTAGAAGCCGGCAAAATAGCTGGGCAGCAGGGAGATTTGCGCCACGCCCTGGAAACTGTGATCCGGAAACTCCATCCGGCGGCTGAGGGTGAAGAATATCTCCCTCACGATCTTGCCGCTCAGTCGCGGGCCGATGTGGATCCTGTCGTCGGGGGTAAGGTGGGTGCGGAAATACTCGCGGTCGGCGGCGTTCAACGGACGCATCGGCCATTCGAAGCTGCTGGCACGCACCCGCCCGCTCTCGTCGAAGACCCAATAGGATTGAACTTCCGGTGTTTGCGACGCCATCGCCCTCAGCCGCTCGTACAGCAAAGGAGAACCGTCGATCCGCTCCCAGCCGAGGTCGTCGACCATCCATTCCATATGCGACAGGGTGGATGCGTGGATTCCCAACGTCTTGGCCGCATGCTCTTCCAGGACGCGGGCGATGGCGATGCTGCGGTTTTCGGCCTCGGCGATCACCTGTCTGCGGTACTGATAGGCCGAGAACACCAGCAGGGCTGCGGTGAGCGCCAACGCGGCAGCCAGCAGCGCTGCGATCGCCAACGAGGTGGCCTTGCGTCCGGCGAGCCCAGAATCCCGGCTTCCTATGGCATGTGGATCCTGTTCGAAGCCGGTGGGGGACATCGTGGCGAGGCGGTCCGTTCATGAGGGGGAGTGCAGGGCATGATGATAGCTCAAGCGCCACAGCCCGTCACTCAACAACTATGTCGAGATGAAATCCAAAACCATTTCTCTTGAAAGTGTGTGTTCTGGATGCCATCGGGTTCCGGCAAAAGGCCGATTCTCCAGGTGTCTTGTTTTGGCAATTCGAGCATTTTGACGCAGTGTAAAGCTGAGCTGTACTTGCGTAGGGTGGAAGGCCGGAGCCGGGATGATTATCGACGCTGGCGATCCGCGCATCGCAGAAATCCTGTTATGTCCTGGCATAATGAAGTCTTGCGCAACATTGATGGCAGCCGGACACACTCGCCGCTCATATGCGACAAATTGAAACGAATGCTGCCAATTCGCCTGATCGGACTTGGATCCGGCACCGCAGGGTGGTTCCATCCTGGCGTGATACTGGTTGTCATGCGCAGGGCGACGGGGGCGGCGGATGATGGAGGGAGGCGAGGGGCAGTGCCGTGGGCTTGATGGGGAACCGGACGACGACCTGCTGTTCGGTCCGGACGACGGCACCACAATAGCGGCGATGCCCCACAAATCCACTGGCCAGCCCTGGCCGGTCCTGGTGGTGGACGACGATCCCCAGGTCCATGCCATGACTGCGGTGCTGCTGCGTGACTTTGAATTCGACGGACGTCCGTTCGAGGTGGTGAGCGCCCTGTCGGCGGAAGAGGCGAAGGCGGTTCTCGCCCGGCGGCCCGATCTGCCCATCGCCCTGCTCGATGTCGTGATGGAGACTGAGGATGCGGGCCTCAAGCTGGTTCGCCACATCCGGGAGGAGCTGGGCAATCGCCGCATGCGCATCATCCTGCGCACCGGGCAACCGGGACAGGCACCGGAACGGGATGTCATTGTCGGCTATGACATCAACGACTACAAGGCCAAGAGCGAGCTGACGGCGCAGCGCCTGTTCACCGCCCTGGTCAGCGCGCTGCGGGCATGGCGCGATATCGTGACGATCGAACGCAACAGGCAGGGATTGGAACGGATTCTCAGTGCCTCCGCCCCGCTGTTCGAGATGCGGCCGATGCGAGCCTTTGTCGAACGGCTGGCGGAGCAGCTTGCGCGCGTCGTCGATCACGGCCATGAGCCGGCGGTGCTGGCCTGTCGGCCGGTCGCGCGTGCCGACGGGTGCCAGAGCGTCGACGTCGTGGCCGGGCTGGGTCCGTTCGCGCGCAGCATCGGCACGCCGGTGGGCGAGATTCTGCCTGCCGAGGCGGCGGCGGAGGTGGTGGGGGCCCTGGTCAGCCAGCGCAACCTTTATCACGATGACCGCTGCGTCCTGGTGTTCCGCACGCGCGAACATGGTGTCACCGTCTTCCGGTTGGAGCGGGCGGATCCCTACACGCCCGACGAGCGGCAACTGCTGGAGCTGTTCTGCAACCGTGTCGCCATCGGCTTCGACAATGTCTGCCTCTACGAGGAGTTGATGGCGCTGAACCGCTCGCTGGAACAGCGGGTCGATGAACGGACCGTCGAACTGGCGGCCAACCAGAAGGCACTGATCCTGGCAAAGGAGCGGGTGGAGCGTGCGCTGGAGCGTGAATTGCTGACGCGCGACCAGCAACGCCAATTTCTCGGCATGGTCAGCCATGAGTTCCGCACGCCGCTCGCCATCATCGACAGCGCGGCACAGTTGCTGGCGATGCGCGCCGGGCAGGTGGAGCCGGAGATGCTGGAACGGCTGGCGGTGATTCGCGGCAGCGTGCAGCGCCTGACCGGCCTGATCGATTCCCATCTGACGGACGAGCGGCTTCAAAGCAACGCTCTCGTTCTCGAATGCGCCAAGGTGGATTTGCCGGAGCTGATCCGCTCTGTCGTCCAGCCCTTCCGCGTCGCCTATCCAGACCGCGAGTTTCGGCTGACC
>NZ_BADK01000479.1 GCF_000333595.1 Azospirillum sp. B506 | reverse complement strand
CAGGAACACGGATCCCACCGCGCCGGCCATCAGCATCGCCCGGCGGGCTTGCGGCACCGCACCGCGCCGGCCGGCGGCGACCCCGCGGGCGGCCAGATAGCCGCTGGTCACCAGAATCATGGTGTTCAGCGCGCCCGCCGTACCGTTCAGATGGGCCTGACCGGCAGCGAAGGTCGCACGGTCCAGCACACGGGCGACGGCGAAGCCCAGGAAGGCGACGCCGAACACCACCAGTTCGCTGAAGATCAGGATCCACATCATCAGGTTGCCGGGCAGGGCGGCAAGTCCGCTCGCCCGATCCTCGGGGCTCGCCATCTCCAGGCCCGAGATTTCAACGTCGGCCATTTTCAATGTCCAAAGCATTTCATCATGTTTGCGAATGCTAGGCCGCCGGTCCCGCGACCGGCTTGACCGCGGTCAAGGAATGCCCTTCCGCCACGGTCAATTATTCGCCCGACCCGTGGCGGTAAGACGCTGCGACGCCCGGTTTCCGGACCTTTCCCCGAACTGCGGCGTCGCGCACCCGACG
Organism: Azospirillum sp. B506; assembly: GCF_000333595.1. Taxonomy (GTDB): domain Bacteria; phylum Pseudomonadota; class Alphaproteobacteria; order Azospirillales; family Azospirillaceae; genus Azospirillum. The sequence continues at coordinate 1,443 of NZ_BADK01000479.1, read as the reverse complement.
CCTCCCGAACCGACCCCCTCTCGACCGACAGATCGAGATTTCCAGGGATCCCGAGCGATGACCGAACGCTTCACCAAGGCGGCCGCGCGAAATATCTTTTATGGCGGATCGCTGTTCTTCTTCGCGACATTCGTCGCTTTGACCGCGCTCAGCCACAACTACATCGTCAATACCAGCACCGATAAGAAGACGCTGTCCGACGCGGTCGCCCGCGGCAAGCATGTGTGGGAAAGGAACGCCTGCATCAACTGCCACACACTGCTGGGCGAGGGCGCCTATTTCGCCCCCGAGCTGGGCAATGTCTGGCTGCGCTATGGCGGCGACAAGGACCCCGAGGGCGCCGTGATGGCACTGAAGGGCTGGATGGCGGCACAGCCGTCCGGGATCGAAGGCCGGCGCCAGATGCCGCAGTTCCACCTGACCGAGAAGGAGGTCGAGGATCTCGCCGCCTTCCTGGAATGGACCAGCCGCATCAACACCCAGAACTGGCCACCCAAGCTGTCGGGCTGAGGAGAATTCCGTCATGAAGTACGAATCGCAAAAAGTCGCCCTCTATTACTTCGCGGCGGCCATGGGACTGTTCGGTGTGCAGATCCTGGTGGGTCTCCTCGCCGGCACGGTCTATGTGCTGCCCAACACGCTGTCGGAGTTGCTGCCCTTCAACATCATCCGGATGATCCACACCAACGCCCTGATCGTCTGGCTGCTGATGGGATTCTTCGGTGCCGCCTATTACCTCGTGCCCGAGGAGGCGGAGACCGAGCTGCACAGTCCGAAACTGGCGCTGATCCAGCTCGGCCTGTTCGTCTTCGGCGCGCTGGCGGCGGTGGTCGGCTATGTCTTCCGCATCCATGAGGGTCGCGAGTTCCTCGAACAGCCCCTGTGGATCAAGGCCGCCATCGTCGTCGTCGCGCTGATGTTCCTCTACAACATCACGCTGACGGTGCTGAAGGGCCGCCGCACGGTCATCACCAACATCCTGCTGGTGGGCATGTGGGGCATCGCGGTCTTCTTCCTGTTCTCCTTCTACAACCCGGCGAACCTGTCGCTGGACAAGATGTACTGGTGGTACGTCGTCCATCTGTGGGTCGAGGGCGTGTGGGAACTGGTCCTGGCCTCCATCCTCGCCTTCCTGATGATCAAGATGACCGGCGTCGACCGCGAAGTGGTCGAGAAGTGGCTGTACGCCATGGTCGGCCTGGCCCTGTTCAGCGGCATCCTCGGCACCGGCCACCATTATTACTGGATCGGCACGCCCGGCTACTGGCAGTGGATCGGCTCGCTGTTCTCGACGCTGGAAGTCGCGCCTTTCTTCACCATGGTCGTCTTCGCCTTCATGATGGTGTGGAAGAGCGGCCGACGTCATCCGAACAGGGCGCGATGCTGTGGTCGCTGGGCTGCGCGGTCTTCGCCTTCTTCGGCGCCGGGCTGTGGGGCTTCCTG
>NZ_BADK01000480.1 GCF_000333595.1 Azospirillum sp. B506 | reverse complement strand
GTCGAACCTCATGAAGTCGCGCCCGGTGATCAGGCGGAAGGCGAAGGCGCCGGGATTGAGCAGGGAATCCCAGTTGATACCGAACTGGTTGTCCGTATTGCGCGCCATCTCCGCGACGCGGACGCGCAGATGGACCTGGGTGGGCGCCGTGACCTTGAGCTGGTTGACCACCGTCTCGCCCTGCCCGACATAGCCCCTGGCGAGCGCCATGATCGCCTCGGCATCCTGCGGCGTGGATACGGCGCCGCCGACGACCAGCCGGCCCGGCGACGAGGTGAGGGCGACGCGGTAGGCGGGGAATTCCGCCCGCAGTTGCTCGGTAAGCTGCGCGGTGTTGTGGACGACCAGGATGTCGCGCTGCACCAGCACCTTGTCTCCGGCCCCCAGCGCATAGAGCGTCGTCCGTCCGGCCTTCTTGGCGACGACGAAGACGCTGCGCTCCGTCGGCGTCTGGATGTCGGCGATGTCCGGGTTGGCGATGAAGAGGCTGGTGGCCGGTTCGACCAGACGGACCAGGGTGCCGCTGCCGACCGCCAGTTCCATGACGCCGTGCGCCGCCCGTTCGGCGCCGCTCCCCTGGGCCGCAGCGATCCGGGGAGCCAGGCCGAAGCCAGCCGCGAGCATGCTCAGGCAAAGGAGGAAGACAAGTTTGGCCGTGCGAGCCGGCTCGCACGGGGCTGGCAGGGGCATGGTGGGTTTCCTGGGACAGCGGGTTGGCATCAGAAGGATTGCCGGACGAGTTCGGTGCCACGGATGACGGCGAGGCCGGGGCGTTCGCTGGTTTTGCGGCCGCGGCTGCGGTCGGTGAGCGCGGCTGACACGTCCGACGCCCAGACCGGCTCGGCCACCGTCGGCGCGGCCGCGTCGCCCGCCGGGGCGATGCTGTGCAGGCTGAGGGTGAGATGGCCGAGTTCCGAGGCGACGGCGATTTTTTCGGCCTGCCGGGCACCGACCTCCAGCGTCACGGTGGCGGCGACCTTGCGGCCGGCACCGGCGGCATTCTGCTCCTTGGCGGCCTCCTCGACCCGCTGGTCGACGGCGATGACGCGCACCCCCTCCAGGACCGTTTCGCCGACCAGCCGGCGGGCCGGATTGTCCTGCTCGTTGGACAGGGCCTGCGTCAGGATCACGTCCACCAGATCGCCGGGAAAGATCAGGCCGGCGGCACCCGACACCTCGGTGACCGCCACGGAAATCGCCCGCATGCCCGGCGACAGGACGGCGGCGAGAAAGCCGCGCTCGCCGGGGGCGATCAGGCGGGAGCGCATCAGCGGCTCCCCGGCCGCGATGCGGTGGCGGACCATGGCGCCGATGCTCGGGTCCTTGTCGCTGCCGGACAGAACATGCTCCTCCAGCACGGCACTCTGCGGCCAATCCTGCCAGCGCAGGTCGGACTCCTGGAGGAAGGCGCCGGGAGCCAGATCGTGCGCCGCGACCCGCAACTTCGCCAGCGCCGGCGGAGCGGGCGCCGCCGCGGCAGGCGGCGGCGGATTGCCGGGAAGGGCCAGCAGGACCGCTCCGCTGCCGAGCAGCGCAAAGGCGGCGAGGGAAAGGAGAATGGTGCGCAGGGCCATGCTTCACATCCCGGTGGAGCCGAAGGGGTACAGGACGGACAGGCCACCCGCCGCGATGGCGATGCCGTAAGGCAGGCCGGCCTCGCCCAGCGGAAGAGCATCGACATTGCGGGTTCTCAGCAACGCCTCCAGCCACAGCCTGGCCTTCGCGGTTGCCGAACAGGGAAAGAAGAGGGCCAGGGTGTCGACGGCCCGCCGCGCCGTGACGCGCACAAGGGCAACAATCGCCAGGACACCGCCCGTCAGCACCGTGACGATCAGCAGTGCGGGAAGCTGTCCCCAACCGGACCACAGCGCCGCCGCCGTCAGAAGCTTGACGTCTCCACCCCCCATTTTGCCCCGTGCGAAGAGGATCAGCAGGGGGATGAAGACGAGGACGGCGCCGGCCACCGAAGACAGGGGCGGATGTGCCGACGGATCGACCATGGCCGCCAGGGCAAACAGCAAGCCCAGAAAGGCCGGTATCCAGTTCGGAATGGTTCGGGTCCGGAAATCGGAGACGGCCGCCGCCACCAACAGAATGGCCGCACCGCCGGAAAGAAGCGTCTTCATCGCTGCTGGCTCCGAACCGAAGGATGTGAGCCGTGTCGAAGTCCCCCGCTCGGACGGCCGCCAGACACCCGACGCGCCCGGCAGCCACCTGAGCGGGAAGACGATCTCACCTCACTTCGAAACGCTGATCGCCGTGCCGGTGAGTGCGGTCCCAATATCTTTGAATTTCTGGTTGATGGCAGTTCCGAGCGAAGTGAAGCCAGCAGTTGCGGCGAACGCCACCAACGCAGCCAGTACGCCATACTCGATCGCGGTCACGCCATCTTCGTTCGCGATCAGAGATGCAAAGAGAGTGCGCATGCCTTTATTCCCTGTATTTGTTTCGGACATCTTCGATGACTTGATCGCCGCATGTGGCGGTCGATGTCCATTTGGTTACCGAAAGATTAGCAATCGCGCAACTGCATGAAAAATCCGCCACAATTGATACAGATCAATTGCGAAAATTTTCGCGATAGGATGAAAAGCCTATCTCAGGCGTGTCGGAAAAGAAATGACAAGCGCATCGTCCGAAGATTTCGGCGCCCTACTCCGGAATTGCGGATTATGCGAATTATCGGGCTTCCCGAGGGTGCCGGGGTGCGACAAATTCACCTGCCGCAGCCTCCCCGCTGCACAATCGCATCCAAACCATGAAATTTCCGGCAAAGAAATTTGAGCGAAGCGGGTTGCGTGTCACGACCAAAGCAGCCGGATATTGCCTGCAGCAGCCCGTCAGGTCGCCTCGATAAGGCTGCGCTTGCGCGCGCGGGTCTCGTTCAGCATCCGTTGAACCCGAACTGGCAACGCTCTCGCGATCAGATCGGAGGACAAGGCGGCCCCGTCGGTGGGCTGCAAAAGCTCTGCCGCGCAGTCGGCCACGGCATCGATGAAAGCCAGAAGACGATTCCGGTCCTCGTCCTCAAGCGCTGCCGCATAGGCCGCAAGCCCTCGTTTGCGGCAGACAACGCTCAATTCCGGAGGCTGCTTGAGAGACGCCAAACGGGCAAGGACATTGCCGACGACCGGCCAGTCCACCAGCAGCCGCTCCATCAACTCTTCGTCGTCGATCCCACGGTTACCGCAGTCACCGCACAGGACGACCGCCGCAGCCTGTGGTTCCGCAAGAACTCGGGACGGAGTGAACGCGCGGGTCATGAAAACCACCACCACCCAAGATGACCCCTGTCATCGATCTGAAAATAGCTTATTGGAAGCTGATGCACCTGTAAAGACAAGCGCCTCATAAACATCCGCATGCGGCAGCAACATCTTATAGACATCCGCACTTCAGCTTTGGTTGCCGACAGGTAACCATGATTGCAGCGGAAAAACACATCCCAATGAATTCACGCAACCATCGATTGTCGCTGACGGCCGGCCGAACAAGGTGTCTGCGACAATTTGGACGGCACTTTCGAGCGGATGGGCTGTAAGATTCCAAACGGCCCGTCAAGACCTGCTGCCAAGCCCGGAGACAGGCAGACATTGCGAGTGCAACGATGGCAATCGACTTCCAGCAAGACATCTATGAACTCAATCTGCATTATCTCATGCTCCTACAGCGGGTTGCACAGACCGACATCGCCGAAGCCGCAATGCGATTCGGGATCGACACCAAGACGGCCGAAGCTGTTTGCGACAGCTCGATCCGGGAGTTGCAAACCATTGCGTCGGGCGTGGTGACCATGATGTCGGCCCGACCGCTTCTCCAGGATCTCATCACGCGCACCCCGGTGGATCGGGCAGACCGTCTGCGTGCAGGGGCAATTCTGCGTTCGATTTCGACATCCGAATGTTAGGCATGGGGCTCAATTGACCGGCGAGCCACGGCGGCGATGAACGCGACAGCGCAAAGGTGATTTCTGTCCAAGCCGTGGGGCGCATACGGTCACCCCACGCGCACCGTAAAACTCTGCAACGGGCCGCCGCAAGGCATTCCGGTTTTATCCGGAAGGCAACAGACAGGTTGACGGTGCCGCCGCCACGCCTTTCTTGACCATTGTAGCGTCTACCCCTACCCTCCCGCCCGGTTCATGCAAGGGAGGGGACGGTGAAGGGCGACGAATTGCGGAGCCATCGGGAGACGAAGGGACTGTCGCAGTCCGAATTCGCCGTCTGGCTGAATGAACGGCTGCAGCGCCGCTATGACAAGCAGAAGATCAGCCGCTGGGAAAATGACGCGGAACGCATCCCGACCGCGGTCGACGCGCTGATGACGCGTGAGATCGCCGGTCCGGAGCCGGAAAGACTGGGCGGCCCGGCGCTGGTCGTCGTCATTGCGAACCAGAAGGGCGGCTGTGCCAAGACGGTGTCGGCGGTGAACATCGCCTCCGCCCTGGCGATCAAGGGCTATTCCACCATGCTGATCGATTGCGATCCGCAGGCCAATGCCACCCAGCATCTCGGCATCGACTCCTACACCATGGAGACGGAGGGCAAGACCCTCTACTACGTCATGCATGGCGACCTGGAACTGGACGACATCCTCGTCACCGTGCCGGAAAGCGGATTGCGCGTCGCTCCCTCCTCCATCCGCCTTGCCGAGACGGAGGTGGAACTCGGCAAGGAGGCAGGCGGCGATTTCATCATGAAGGAGAAGCTCAGCGCGGCGAAGCGCCGCTTCGATTTCATCGTCATCGACACGCCCCCCAACATCGGCGAGCTGACCAAGAATGCCCTGGTCGCCGCCCACACCGCGGTCATTCCCTGCCAGACCGAGAAGTTCAGCCTGCTCGGCATGGCCTTCCTGCTGGAGAATGTCGCGAAGATCCGCCGGCGGATGAACACCGGTCTCGGGGTGCTCGGCATCGTGCCGACCATCTTCAAGCAGCGCGAACGCAACGACCGCGAGGTTCTGGAGCAGATCCAGGAACAGTACGGCCCGCATCTGCGGGTGTTCGATCCGGTGCCGAAGGCGTCGGTCTATGCCCAGGCGACCTCGGTCGGCCGCGCGGCGGTGGAAGCGATGCCGGACGTTGCCGGTGCCGCCGTCTACCGCGACGTGGCGTCCGCGCTGGTCGATGAACGCACCGCCCGCATCAAGGAGGTCGACCGTGTCGCGTAGTCTTCTCGGCAAGGCAACCAAGCCGGCGCAGAGCGCCACCGCAACCGCCAGGATGAAGGATGCGCTATTCGGCCTCAGCCGCCATGCCCCGCATCTGGTGGAGGTGCCGGTCGACCGCATCGCTCCCAACCCGAACCAGCCGCGCCGCGAGTTCGACGAGGAGGATTTGCGCGGCTTGGCATCCTCCATCGAGCGCCATGGGCTGCAGCAACCGATCGGCGTGCGCCAGACCGCCGACGACCGATGGCAGCTGGTCTATGGCGAACGCCGCCTGCGGGCGATCCGACTGCTTGGGCGGGAAACCATCTTCGGCATCCTGTTCACCGGCGACGACGACGAGGAGATCGCCATCGTCGAGAACCTCCAGCGCAGCGACCTGAATCCGCTGGAGGAATCCGACGCCCTGGCCCGGCTGGCCGAACGGCACGGCTATTCGCACCGCCAGCTGGCCGAAGCGCTGGGCCGCAAGAAGACCTACGTCACCATGATGCTGTCATTCCAGCGTCTGGCCCCGGCGATCCGCGAGGAGTATTCCCTGCTCCGCCCGACCAAGGCGAAGCTGGAGGCGCTGGCCGCCATCGACGATCAGGACGAGCAGCTGCGGGCCTGGGAGAAGCTGAGGCGCGCCGAGACAGGCCTCCTCCCCTCCCCTGCGGCTCCCTCCACTGGCCCGTCCAAGCGTGAACCGGTCAGCGCACCCGCCGGCATCGCCGCCAGTGCCCTGCCCAAGCGCGCCGCCAAGCCGGTCTTCCTGGCCCGCGACGTGTTGCAGGATCTCCAGGCAAAGCCGCAGCCATTGTCGGACAGCGACCGCCAGGCCCTCGCCGACATGCGCACGGCCATCGACGCGATCCTCGCCGCGGCCGGACAGTAAGACTGGTCGGAATCCGACCACCGTAAGTCGGGTGGTCGGATTCCGACCGGGAGCATCCTCAAGGGGCGGGGTGTCGAACGCCTCGCTCCATCCAGGCGTCACGCCG
>NZ_BADK01000481.1 GCF_000333595.1 Azospirillum sp. B506 | reverse complement strand
TCGACGAAACGGCGCTGTCCCCGCTGCGCATCGTGAAGGCGGTGGGCAGCGTCGCCGCTCCACCGGCCGCCGAACCGATGCGGCTGGTCCAGGCCGGATTGCCCGAGCGTTGCTGCCACGCCACCTTGCTGCCGCCACTTCCCGAACTGGCGACCGAGGTGACGATCACCGCCCCCGCCCCGTCGATGTCGAGCGGCTGGGCGACCTGCCGTGCCGCCTCGAACAGCACTCCGACCTCGTCACCGCGCTGGACGGTCATTCCCTGGCGCAGCCGCTTGAACTGGGTGGCGATCTTCGCCGTCTCGCTGGCGGCCCGCGCAATCTTGCCGACCGCCGAAACATGCTGGCCGAAATCCACGGCGGCAACGAGCAGCAGAATGAATGCCAAAGCGATTCCCGCCACTTCGATGGTGACGAGTCCGCTGCGGTCTCGGGCGAGGCGGCCCGGCAGATGGCCCATGCTCCCCTCCTTCCTGAAGCTAGAAGGGTTCGTTACGGACGACGACGCGGGATTCGTAATGATAGGTCGGGTCGTCCAGCAGGCTGGCGGCAAGGCTGGTCAAGGGCGTCCCGGTGTATTGCACGAGATAGGCGACCGTCTGGCCGCTCGTCCCGGCGCCGGCGGCCCCACGGTCGACGTCCCAGGTTCCGTTGCCATTGACATCGGTGAATGGCTCCCCCGGATCCCACTGTCCGTTGCCGTTGATGTCGCTGTACGGTTCCGGCTTGCCGACGCTGCCGGCATCCTGGTAGGCGAGCAGGCTGACGGTGAGCTTCGCCGGGTCGACGAACCCGGAGGTCGCGCTGACGATGATCCCCCGAAGCTGCTGGTCGCGCGTCGTGCCGGCCGGCGGCGGCGCACCGGTCAGCCCGGCGCGTGCCGCCTCGCGCGTGCCGATGTCCAGCGCCACCCGCACCGCCAGCATGACGCTCACCTCGATGACGATCACCGCGATCAGCAGGACGATCGGCGCACCGATGGCGAACTCCACCATGGTGACACCCGCCGCGTCCTCGGCCAGGGATCTTCTGCGCAGCATGGCGTCCGTCCTCAGCTGCCGCCCGCCGTCACCGCACGGGCAAGGGCGGCATGGCGGTCGGACTGCCCGTCGAGCGACCGCAGCATGGCGTAATAGGCGAGGTTCTCCTTCACCGCTTCGGGACCGAGATCCATTTTCGCGACCTCCGCCGCGGCATCCATCCGGCCGGCCATGCCGAGCGCCAGGGCGAGATTCTGCCGGATGCGCGGCTGTCCGGCGGAGCGTTCGGTGCTCAGTTCCTGGAACTGGGAGATGGCCTGGTCCTTGTCGCCGGCCAGCAGGAGCGACAGCGCGAGATTGTTGCGGGCGCCCCGGTTGCCGGGCTGCAGCGCCAGCACCTGCCGATAGAGGATACGGGCCTCCTCGGGTCGTCCCATCAGGTCGAGCGCGACGCCCTTGCCGTTGAGGGCCGCGGCATGCTGCGGCGCTTTGGCGAGCGCGCCGTCGAAGGCGGCCAGGGCGTCGGCCGGCAGGTTGCGGGCAAGATCGACGCGGCCGATGCCGACCTGCGCGTCCGGGTTGCCGGCATCGAGCCGCAGCGCCGCCTGATAGGCGGCAATCGCCTCGTCGAAGGCACGCCCTTCGTAAAGCGCATCGCCGAGACCGAGCAGCGGCAGGGGCGAGGTCGGATTCGCCGCGACGATCTGGCGGTAGAGAGCGATTGCCGCCTGATTGTCGCCGCCGTTGCGCGTGGCCTCGGCGATGCGCAGGCCGGTCGCCAGTTCCGGCGATGGCTTCGACGACGCCATGCCGGCCAGCTGGCCGAGCCCGGAGGGGTGCGAGCAGCCGCCCGCCAGCAGCGGAAGGGCGAGCAGAATGGCGAAATGCCTGGAGACGGAACGCATGCTCGTCAGAGCCCCTTCATGATGTCGATGAATGCCGGGCCGGCCACGACGATGAGGACGGCCGGCATGATGAGGACCATCAGTGGCAGGCTGATCAGCGCCGGAATGCGCGCAGCCCGCTCCTCCAGCGCCAGAATGCGGGCGTTGCGCTCTTCCCTGGCCAGCGTGCGCAGCGCCTGGGTCAGCGGCGTCCCATAGCGTTGCGCCTGGAGCAGCGTGACCACGAGGCTGCGGATCGCCGGCACGTTCGTGCGCTCCACCAGATTGTCGAGCGCGTCGCGGCGGTCGGAGAGCAGCTGCATCTCGTTCGCCGTCACCGCGAGTTCGTCGGCAAGATCGGGGAAGAAGCGGGCGATTTCCCGCCCTACCCGCTGGATCGAAACATCCAGGCCATAACCGGCGTTGGCGCAGATGATGAGGAGGTCCAGCGCATCGGGCAGCGCCGCCTCGATGGCGGCGCGCCTTGTCCGGCCCCGCCGCTGGAGCACGGCCTCCGGCACCAGCCCGCCGACGAAGCCGGAGAAGCCTGTCGCGGCCAGCGCCATCATTGGTGCGGCGTCCGTCCGCAGGACCAGTTGCACGGTCACGGCGAGCAGCGCGCCCACCGCGAAGCAGAGCAGTTTCGCCGCGACGAAGAGCGCCACGCTCTCCTTCCCGCGAAGGCCGGCCCCGCGAATGCCGGCTCGGACGAGCAGCCGCCGTATGTCCTCCTGATCCTTCCTCCCGACCAGCGGCAGACGGGCGGACAGCCGCGTGATCCGACGCAGCAGTGCGATGACGGACTCGCGCAGCGGCTTGCCCGTCGGAGCCGTGGCACCCCGGTCCGGTATCCTGCGCTCCGATGCCTGCCGGACGACACCGAGAAGACGGGCGCGAAAACGATCCCGTTCGCGGTCGACGAAGGCGGCGAGCACCAGCAGGGTGGCCACCAGGACCAGCCCGCCGGACAGAGCCAGACACTGCGCTGCGGAGAAAGCGGTCATTCCGGACTCCGGGTCATGCGGGCGATCACGAGCAGGCCAAGGCCGAGCGCAACGCTGGCGGCCAGCAGCATGCGGTTGCCGGTCGGGTCGTCGATCAGTTTCCGCGCATAGGCCGGGTTGAGGACGAACAACCCGAATCCGGCGACGAAGGGGATGGCGGCGACGATCTTGGCGGAAACACGCCCCTCCGCGGTCAGCGCCCGCTGCTTGCGCCGCAAATCCTTGCGCCGCCGCAGGATGTCGCTGAGATTCTGCAGCGTCTCGGCCAGCTGACCGCCGGTCTCCCTCTGGATCATCAGGCAGATGACGAAGAAATCGAAGTCGGGCAGGCTGATGCGCTCGGCGGCGCGGTCCAGCGCCTCCTTGAGGTCGATGCCGATGGCCACGGCGTCGGACAGGCGCTTGAACTCGCCGCGCACCGGCTCCTGCACCTCCTGCCCGACCAGCGTCATTGCGGCGGTCACCGGAATGCCGGCGCGCACGCTGCGCACGATCAGGTCGATGGCATCGGGCAGCCCTTCCAGGAACGCGCGGCGGCGCCGGGCGGCGAGGCTGTGCAAGGTCATCCGCCCGCCAACCGGAGCCGCCGCGACGGCCAGCGCCAGAGCGACCAGGACGGAAATCGTGAAGACCTGGGTCAGCAGCAGGAACCCCGCGACGGCGACACCCAGCGCGACCGCGACCGCCACCGACAGGGACCGCTGTCCACCGGCCGCCGCAATGCGGCGTTCCAAACGTTCCGACCGGGGAATGCCGCGGCGCCACCATGGGACGAGCTTCCCGGTCCGCACCTCGTCCCGGGCCGCGCTCAATGCCTGGCGCTCCCGCCACATCTGAGGCGCGTCGCCGATGACCGCCGCCAGCCGCTTCTGCCGCCGCGCCGCCATGCCGTGGCCGGACAGGCCGCGCAGCAGCACAAGCGCGACGAGCATGCCCATCCCCAGCAGCAGCAGTCCGATGGCGAAGAACGGCGAAGACCCGGTCATGACCGTCACCTCATCGCGGCGAGCAGGGTGTCTTCCAGGCCGTAATAGGCGGCTCGGGTGCTGAAGTGCGGCCGCACCCCGCTGGTCTCGAAGCGGCCGGTCACCGCCTCGCCGCCGCCGCCCTGCACGAAGGTGAAGAGTTCCTGCGTGGTGATGACGTCGCCTTCCATGCCGACCACCTCCACCACCTGCTGGATGCGGCGCACGCCGTCGCGCATGCGTTCGACCTGCACGATCAGGTTCACCGCGCTGGCGATCTGGGCACGGATCGTCTGGATCGGCAGGTTGCCGTTGGCCATCATCACCATGCTTTCCAGGCGGCTGAGCGCATCGCGCGGGCGGTTCGCGTGGATCGTCGACATCGACCCGTCATGGCCGGTGTTCATCGCCTGGAGCAGGTCGAACGCCTCTCCGCCGCGCACCTCGCCGATGATGATACGGTCGGGCCGCATGCGCAGCGCGTTCTTGACGAGGTCGCGCTGCGTGATCTCGCCGGTGCCCTCGATGCTGGCCGGGCGGGTCTCCAGCCGGACGATATGCGGCTGCTGGAGCTGCAGTTCGGCCGCGTCCTCGATGGTGACGATGCGTTCGGCGGGGTCGATGACACGGGACAGCGCGTTGAGCAGAGTCGTCTTGCCGCTGCCGGTGCCGCCCGAGATCAGCACATTCAGCCGGCAGGCGGTGGCGACCTCCAGCATGCGGCCGAGCGGCGCGGACAGGTTCCCCTGCAGAACCATGTCGGCGACGGCGACGCGCCGGCGGTTGAATTTCCGGATGGAGATGCTGGGACCATCAAGGGCCAGCGGCGGCAGGATGACGTTGACGCGGCTGCCGTCCTGCAGCCGGGCATCGACCATCGGACTCGACTCGTCCACCCGCCGCCCCACCGAACTGGCGATGCGCTGGGCGACGTTGATGACATGGGCGTCGTCGCGGAACCGCAGGCCGGTCAGCTCCAGCTTGCCCCGGCGTTCGACGTAAATCTGGTTGCAGCCGTTCACCAGGATGTCGGTCACCCCGTCGTCGGCGAGCAGCGGTTCGATGGGGCCGATGCCCAGCATGTCGTCGAGAAGCATGTCGATCACCCGATCCTGGTCGAAGGCGCTGATCGGAATGCGCTCCGCGGAGCAGATGTCGCCGACCATCCCGGTCAGCTCCCGGCGCAGGGAGTCGCGCCCGGCCATGCCGGCGACCGGGTTCTGCAGCTTTTCCAGCACACGCTCGCGGATGCGCGGGAAGACGTCGGCGCTGCGGGAATCCTCCACCGCGATGCGGTTGGCGGGGATGCGCGCCGGGGCGCAGGGGGGCGCCCCCGGCGGAATCAATCCGTCCAGCTGATGGGACAGGAGATCCGGAACGGCTTCGGCGATCTTGCGTCCGAACATGGGGTCAACTCCAGAACATGCGCTTGAAGGAATTCGGGATCATCGGCCGCTTGCCCGACAGGTCGTTGGAGACGTCGAGCAGCGTGTCGGTGATCGCGCCATGCTCGGTCGCCAGCGGAATGCCGCCATTCTCGGCGGCGAGCGCCTTGCGGTCGAAGGGGATCTCGTAATCGATGCGCCGGCCGATCGCCTTCTCGAACTCGTCGCGCGAGACGATGCCCTTCGTTGGGGGACAGCGGTGGTTGAGGATGACCAGCGCGCGCTTGCCGATGTCGTCGCGCCCGGTCATCCGCAGGATGCGCACCGTCTCCCGCACCGACGGCAGCGTGGAGTCGGCGACGACGATGCGGACATGGGCGAGGCTGAGGAAATGCTGGTAGAGCGGTCCGTAGCGCCGCGGCACGTCCAGCATGACGTAGTGGAAGCGCTGGGTCAGCAAGGTGGCGATCTGCTGGATCGCCGAAGGGGCGAGCGGCGGCTCGTCCTCCAGCTCCTCCTGTCCGGTGAGCAGGAACAGCCGCTCGCTGCATTGCTGCATGATGCGGTCGAGGAACAGGTCGTCGACGCGGTCGATGCTCTGCAGGGCTTCGGACAGCCCGCCGCCGGGATCGACGCCCAGCATCAGCGACAGGCTGCTCGCCTGCAGGTCGAGGTCGACCAGCGCAACCTTGCGCCCGGACCGGTGGGACAGCAGCCAGGCGAGGTTGACCAGCAGGGTGGACCCCCCCACCCCGCCCCGCGCGCCGGTGACGGCGATCACCTTGCCGGTGCGGCTGCGCGGCTTAACCGCGGTCGGGCCGGAGCGCATGGCGATGGTCCGCCGCAGCAACTCCGTGGTGATCGGCTTGGCGACATAGTCGGCGACGCCTGCGTTCATCAGATCGCGGAACAGACCGATGTCGTTGCTCTCGCCCAGAACGATGACCGTCACGCTCGGCTCGCAGACGTCGGCCAGGGCTTCGACGTCGGACATCGGCATGGCGGAGTCGCTGATGTCGACGACCAGCAGCTTGGGCGACGGCGAGGCGCGCAGATGGCCGATGGCGTCCTGGACCGACCCGCGGCGGACGACCGTGAAGGTCATCACCTCCTCGTCCACCAGATCGCGGATGGTCCGCTCGGTGTCCGGATCGGTGACGAAGGCGACCAGTTCCGGGTTGCGGGAGCCGGCGGTGTCGGCGGTTGCGCGGGCGAAGATCGACATCGGCCCCCTCCTACTGCGGCGAGGTGCCGGTCAGCACCGTGCTGGAGGCTTTCAGCGGCGTGACCTTGTTGGTCTTGTAGCGGTCGACCGCCGCTTCCTCTGCCGCTCCATCGGCCGGTCCCATCCGGCGCGGCGCCACGAGGTCGCCGGGATCGGCCAGCATGGCGGCCAGATTGTTGGCGTTGGCGCAGCCGAAATTGCTGGATGGCCGGAAGCTGTTGTCGTCGATCACGGTGCGGTGCCAGTCCGGGCAGCGCGGCGGAACGGCGGCATAGAGTTCCGCGGTCACGGCGATGCCGCGGACCGGCACGGAATCGCCGCGCGGCTGAAAGCCGACGGTGATGTTCGAGGGATCGACGCCGAAGCCGGCAAGCGTGCGGATCACCGGGATCGCCTGGCTCTGCTCGGCGTCGGCGGGCAGCAAGATGGTCACGCGGGTCCGTCGCGGCTCCCCCAGCTCCTCGACCAGCCGGCGCAGTTGCGCCGTATCGGCGGTGGCCAGCCGGTTGCGGGTTGCCGGCAACCGGGCGCTACGTTCGGCACGCAGGACCGTCACCTCGCGGGGCGTGTCGGCCGGCGTCCACAACGCCTCGACCGGTGTGCAGGCGCCGGCCAGCAGCGTCAGCGCCAGAAGGGCGGCTTGCCGAAGCGGACAGCGTGGTATTGGGCGATGCGGGAAATGGTCGTTCATGGCCCGTCTCCTCAGTAGATGAAGCCTGCGGCGCCATTCAGCCGGGCACCGCCGGGGCCGACCGGACCTCCCGGTCCGGGGGCAGGGCTTTCCTTGGCAAGGCGGCGGGCGAACAGACGTTCCAGTTCGCTGGTCGGCCGCAGACCGTCCAGCGGGGTTTGCAGCGCACCGGGCCCCGCCGGGTTGACGAGATAGGGGGTGACGATCACCACCAGCTCGCTCTCGTTCTTGCGGAAGCGGGTGGAGGAGAACAGCGGACCGAGCACCGGCAGGTCGCCGAGCAGCGGGAATTTGGTGACCGCGTCGCGGATGTTGTTCTGCAGCAGGCCGGCGATGGCGAAGCTTTCCCCGCTGCCCAGCTCCACGGTCGTCTCCACCCGGCGCACCGAAAGGCCGGGGATCTGGATGGAGCCGATGGTGACGGCCCCGGCTTCCGACAGCTCGCTGACCTCCGGGCGGACGGACAGGCTGATGCGGTCGGGCGACAGCACCGTCGGCGTGAAGTTCAGACCGATGCCGAACTGCTTGAAGACGACGGAGACACGGTTGTTCTCCTCGGCGACCGGAATGGGAAACTCGCCGCCG
>NZ_BADK01000482.1 GCF_000333595.1 Azospirillum sp. B506 | reverse complement strand
GGGCCATCAGGGCGTTGTGGATTTCCATATACTTGCCCTGGCCGCGAGAGGCGATTGCCGCCTTCGACGCGACGACGGAGGCCGGACCCAGGATCGGGAATTCCTTCAGGACGAAGCGCAGCTTGGGATCGCCCTTGATCAGCGACTGGGTGTCGGCCTGCACCGCCTTGCAATAGCCGCACTGGTAATCGAAGAATTCCACCACCGTCACGTCGCCCTGCGGGTTGCCGGCGACCACATCGGCGGGGCTGCGGGTCAGCTCCTGCTTGTTCTCCGCCAGGGCCTTGCGGGCCTGTTCGGCCTCCGCCGTCTTCTGGCGCTCCTGCATGGCGTCGACGGCCTGGAGGATGACCTCCGGATGCTCCATCAGATAGTCGCGGACGATCTTCTCGATGGCAGCCTTCTGGGTGCTGTCGAAGCTCGACGATTGCGCACGGGCCGGAGTGGCGGCGGACAGCGCCAGCGCCGCGATGGGCAGGGCGAGCAGGGCGGAACGCAGGAACGGCAGGGCGGGGCGCATGTGGACGGTCTCCGAAACACGAAGGATATTGGGCCGAAGGCCGCCCACACTGGACCGACAATCCGGTCCGGACAAGCGCAAAACGCCTGCCCGGACCTCACGTTTCAGCGAGCAGATGCCACCGATCAGCCATCAGTGGGCGCGTAGCAGGTCGCCCACCGACAGCAGCGCCATCTCATCGCCGTCGGCCTTGCCGATGGTCCGGCCGGTGGAATAGGGGAGGTTGTTGTCGTTGACGACGACGATATGGTCGGCGTCGACGATGTTCACCCCCTCCGGCCCGAGATGCGGCATGACGAAGTGGCCTTCCGGCGCCTGCCCGGCACGGGCCTTGTGATCGGGATCGGCGATATCGGTCAGGTCGATGTAGCCGACCTTGCGGACGAAGCCCTCGGCATCGGCACCGGCGATGTCGATCTTGTAGATGCGCTTGAAGGCGGCCGGGGCGTTGAAGCAGTCCGGCTTGATTTCGCCCTGGCAAGCCTGGGTCTTCGCCCTTCGGTGGTGTCGTCGCGCTCGATCACAGGGCGCTG
>NZ_BADK01000483.1 GCF_000333595.1 Azospirillum sp. B506 | reverse complement strand
GACGTACACCCGGTGCACCCGAACCATGACGGCGAGGGTTTCCGGTAATCTCCCGTCCCGATAATCTTTGATCCGGCGAATGCGCAGGCGCTTTACAAGGCCTGCGCATTCGGATAAGAAGGTGTCATGAACCGCAAGGCCCTCACCACCACTACGACCAAAAAAGCGACTCGCTTCGGCGGGCAGCGTCGTGGTGCGTGCTGATCGGATCGACCAGCGTTTCTTCCACGAGGCAGGCCCCGCCGGACAACGGACGGGGCCTCGTCGTATCCGGGGTCCGCTGTCCGAACGACCGATAGGCCGGTCCGATCAACAGTGCGAAAGACAGGACGGAACCCCGCCATGAGCAGCAACAACGCCTCCGCTTCTTCCAAGTCCCTCCGCGTCGCCGTGGTCGGCGCCACCGGCGCCGTCGGCCGCGAGATGGTCAAGGTCCTGCACGACCGCAATTTCCCGGTCGCCGAACTCGGCCTGTTCGCCTCCGAGCGGTCGGCCGGCAAGGTGCAGGACACCCCCTACGGCGCCCTGACCCTGAAGGCCTTCGATGCCGCGGTGGTGAAGGGCTATGACGTCGTCCTGATGGCGGTGTCGGGCGATTTCGCCAAGGCCCATGCCAAGGATCTGGCTTCGGCCGGCGCGCTGGTGATCGACAACAGCTCCGCCTTCCGCTACGACGCCGACATCCCGCTGATCGTTCCGGAAATCAACGCCCATGTCTTCCGCGAGGCGTACGCCGCCGGGTCCCGCCTGATCGCCAATCCGAACTGCACCACCGCCATCGCTGTCGTGGCGCTCGGCCCGCTGCACAAGGCCTTCGGCATCAAGCGCGCCATCGTCTCGACCTATCAGGCTACCAGCGGCGCCGGCGCCGAGGGCATGGCCGAGTTGGAGGAGCAGACCCGCAACCAGCTGGACGGCAAGCCGGTCACCAACAGCGTGTTCCGTCATCCGATTCCCTTCAACCTGATCCCGCAGATCGACGCCTTCCAGGAAAACGGCTACACGAAGGAGGAGATGAAGGTGACGTGGGAGACGCGGAAGATCATGGAGGTTCCGGATCTGCCGGTCAGCTGCACCGCCGTCCGCATTCCGACCTACCGCGCCCATTCCGAAGCCATCACGCTGGAGACGATCCAGCCGGTCACGCCGGACGCCGCCCGCGCCGTTCTCGCCGATGCCGCCGGCGTGAAGGTGGTGGACGATCCCGCCAACGGCGCCTACCCGATGCCGCTGAACGCGACCGGCCAGTATGATGTCGAGGTCGGCCGTATCCGCAACAACATCGTCTTCGGCGACCATGGTCTGGACCTGTTCGTCTGCGGCGACCAGCTGCTGAAGGGCGCTGCCCTGAACGCCGTGCAGATTGCCGAACTGGCGCTCTGATCGGTTGAGGTCCGCGGGGCGTTCAGCGCGTCCCGCGGATATTCCAAGGTGCATCTTGCAACAAATTGCGTGTTGCGATTATTTTATTTCCCGTTTCATCATGGGGCCGACAGCGTCCCGGAACGTCCGGGTAGAGCCGCAAGCCCATCGCTGTCACATTCAGAGATGAGGCGATGATGGATTATCTGATCAGCGACGTCATTTTGGTCGGTTGTACCTTCGTTCCCGAAGGGTTCCTGCCCTGTGACGGCAGTATCCTGACGATTGAGCAATACCAGGCACTTTTCTCGTTGATCGGCAAACAATTTGGCGGTGACGGCATCAAGACCTTCGCCCTGCCGAACCTGAAGGGGAAGGAGCCGCTGCCCGGTCTTCACTACGTCATCTGCAACAACGGTATCTATCCGAACCGGCCCTGACGGGGCAACCACGGAACCGGGCGGAACGCTCTGGAATCCGTCCGGCGCTGCTGCTATCTAATCGACGGGGGCCGATGGGCGTGTTTCGCCTGTCGGCCCTTTCGCCTTTCGCATCTCATAACGCCTCTGTCACGGGACCTCGCGCATGTCCGAACTTCAGGACGCCGTCTCCCGCCGTCGGACCTTCGCCATTATCGCGCACCCCGACGCCGGTAAGACCACGCTCACGGAAAAGCTGCTGCTGTTCGGCGGTGCCATCCAGATGGCCGGTGCCGTCAAGGCGCGCGGCGAGCAGCGTCGCGCCAAGTCGGACTGGATGAAGGTGGAGCGCGAGCGCGGCATCTCGGTGACCGCCTCCGTCATGACCTTCGATTTCGATGGGCGCACCTTCAACCTGCTCGATACGCCGGGCCACGAGGACTTCTCGGAGGACACCTACCGCACGCTGACCGCGGTCGACAGCGCGGTGATGGTGATCGACGGCGCCAAGGGCATCGAGGCGCAGACGCTGAAGCTGTTCGAGGTCTGCCGTCTTCGCGACGTGCCGATCATGACCTTCTGCAACAAGATGGATCGCGAGGCGCGCGATCCCTTCGACCTGATCTCGGAGATCGAAAGCGCCCTGGCGCTGGAGGTCACGCCGGCCAGCTGGCCGATCGGCATGGGCCGCGATTTTCTCGGCTGCTACGACCTGATCCGCGACCGGCTGATCCTGATGGACCGCAGCAAGGGCGATGAAATCGACGAGGGTATCGAGTGCAACGGCCTTGACGATCCCCGTCTGGATGAGCTGCTGCCTGCCCATGCCGTCGCCAAGCTGCGCGAAGAGGTGGAGATGGCGCGGGGCCTGATGCCGGCCTTCGACCTGGAGGCCTATCGCGCCGGCCATCTGACGCCGATCTATTTCGGCTCCGCCATCAACAATTTCGGCGTGCGCGAGCTGCTGTCCGGTCTGGCGGAGAACGCCCCGCCGCCGCGTCCGCAGCCGGCAGATCCGCGCGTTGTCCAACCGGACGAGGACAAGGTCACCGGCTTCGTGTTCAAGGTCCAGGCCAACATGGACCCCAACCACCGTGACCGCATCGCCTTTGTCCGCCTGTGCTCAGGCCGCTACAAGCGCGGGGCGAAGCTGAAGCATATCCGTTCCGGCAAGCTGATGGCGGTGAACAACGCCGTGCTGTTCCTGGCCCGCGACCGCGAGGTGGCGGAAGAGGCGTGGCCCGGCGACATCATGGGCATCCCCAACCATGGCAGCCTCCGCATTGGCGACACGCTGACCGAGGGCGAGGACCTGCGCTTCACCGGTGTGCCGAGCTTCGCGCCTGAATTGCTGCAGCGTGTCCGTCCGGACGACCCGATGCGGGTGAAGCATCTGCGCAAGGCGCTGGAGCATTTCGCCGAAGAGGGTGCGTCGCAGGTGTTCAAGCCGCTGACCGGCGCCGACTGGGTCGTCGGTGTCGTCGGCCAGCTGCAGTTCGAGGTCTTGGCTTCGCGCATCGAAGCGGAATACGGTATCGCTGCCCGATTCGAGGGGGCCGGACTGGATGCCGCACGCTGGGTCGAGACCGACGACAAGGTCCAGCTTGAGAAGTTCATCGAGCTGAACCGTTCGGCGCTGGCGGAAGACCATGACGGCGCCCTGGTGTTCCTGGCGCGCAATGCCTGGCACCTGAACCGCGCGCAGGAGGATTTCCCGGCGCTACGGTTCCTGAAGACCCGCGAGCAGAACCGCAAGGTCCATACCGCCGCGTGACGGCGATGCCCGCCCATGCGGCAGGGGCCGCGGGCGGGCATCCTTTCCGTAGAGAAACCCTAGAGATCTGCCCAAACGGATTGACGGCTTGACGGAGTCGGTCCGCTGGCGGAACGTGTGCGGGTGTGCCAGATAGTTTCGACGCATAATCAATGGCCTCCGTCGGACGGGTACGGTCGGAAAAGAGGCGGACATGACGGTGGGATTGGACGAGCTTCTGGATAGCAGCGGTTTTGTGCCCCATGGAGTCTGCCTGCTGTGGCGTCCGGACATCCTGATGCTGCATGTCGCGTCCGATGTGCTGATCGGCCTGTCCTATTTCTCGATTCCTGTGGCCCTGATCTATTTCGTCGTGCGCCGCCGCGACGTGGCCTTCGGGTGGGTGGCACTGTTGTTCGCGCTGTTCATCATCGCCTGCGGCACCACGCATTTCCTGTCGGTCTGGACTTTCTGGAATCCCGACTATGGCCTGGAAGGGCTGGTGAAGCTGATCACGGCCTTCGTGTCGCTGGCAACCGCGGCCGCCTTGTGGTGGCTGATGCCGCGCCTGCTTGCGTTGCCCAGTCCGCGGGAGCTGGAGGACAGCAACCGCGCGCTGGCTTTGGAGATTGCCACGCGGCGGGAGATGGAGGCGCGCTATTCCAATTTTTTCAACAATCTGGCCGAAGCGCTGTTCATTGTCCGGGTCGACTCCGATGGCGATTTCGCCTTCGAGGCGATCAACCCGGCACTGGCGCGGGCGACCGGTTTGAACCCTGACCTGTTGCGTGGCCAGCGGGTCGGGGATGCGCTGGGGCCGGAGGTGGCGGAGGCGATCATCCCCCGCTACACCCTGTGTCGTGACCGCGGTGAAAGCATCGATTACGAGGAGACGCTTGATCTGCCGATCGGTCAGCGGGTCTTTCATACCGTGTTGGTGCCGGTGAAGGACGCCGCCGGGCGTGTGATCCAGATTCTCGGCAGTGGCCGGGACGTGACCGAGCGCAAGCGGTTGCAGGAGGAGGTGATCCAAAC
>NZ_BADK01000484.1 GCF_000333595.1 Azospirillum sp. B506 | reverse complement strand
GCTCCTTCCCTCCGTGGTCCGTCCAGTGGTGGTTCGGGAGCTGGCGGGCTTGCACGACATCTACGGATCCGCGCTCGCAGCGCAACCGGGCAAGTCGTAGGAGGCGGCCATGTAACAACGCGAGCTCGCAGCTCATCGTAAGGACGGCCTGCCGCCGTTTCATGCTCCCGGCGCCCCTATCCCGGTGGACGATAGATACCGCAACCGCGATCTAATCGCCAGAACCGGCCAGCGCCAGGTAACAGCATGCCAGTTAATAATGCGGCCGAACAGCATCCGCAGAAATCGATCGAGGACATCAGCGCAGAGCAGTTGGAGAAAACCTTCCGCACCAACATCTTCGGCCAATTCCATATGGTGAAGGCTGCTCTGCCGCACATGAACGAGGGGGCCAGCATCATCAACACCACCTCGGTCACAGCCTACAAGGGCAGTCCGGAACTGCTGGATTATTCGGCAACCAAGGGGGCCATCGTCGCTTTCACCCGGTCTTTGTCCATGGCGCTGGTCGACCGCGGTATCCGTGTCAATGCGGTGGCACCGGGGCCGATCTGGACACCGCTGATTCCCTCCACCTTCGACGAGGAGAAGATCGGGAGCTTCGGCGGCACTGTGCCGATGAAGCGCGCCGGCCAGCCGGACGAGGTGGCGCCCGCCTATGTGTTCCTGGCATCCGATGACTCTTCTTATATGTCAGGACAGGTCCTGCATCCCAACGGCGGCACGGTGGTCAATGGCTGAGGGTGCTCACCCGACTGACCTCCATGACAAGGAGTTCCCGGGCATAGGAGAATGGGTAAGGGGACTCTCCAACCGTCTGCCGGCGAACTGACCAGGCCGCGGGGATGCGGACGGCGAAGGTGTCGGTAGCAGGAAAATGCATGCGCCCCCCGCAGACGTGGCGGAGGGCGCATGAAATCCATCAGAACCGAAGGCGGAGGAGCAGGGCCAATCAAGCGGCCATCAGATTGTTCAGCCGTTCCCGAGCGCGGCACAGGCGGGAGCGAATGGTGCCGATGGAAACGTTGAGCGTCTCCGCTGCTTCCTGATAGGGACGCCCTTCGATGGCAACCAGCTTGACGACCTTGCGCTGGCTGGGGGTGAGGGAGGAAAAGGCGCGGTCGACATCGCGGAAGACGAGCCGCGACATCTGCGCGGCGTCGACGGACATCGCACCATCCCACAGTTCCACCTTCGTCACATGGCGGTCACGCTGCAGGTTGTTGAAATGCAGATTCTTCAGCATTGTGGTCAGCCATGCCTGCATGTTCGTGCCGGGTTCAAAACGATGCTGGCGCGACAGGGCACGGGCGAGGCAATCCTGTAGCAGGTCCTCTGCGGCATTGGCGTCACGGGTCAACTTGCAGGCATAGCGCTGCAGGTTCGGCATGCAGCGGATCAGTTCGTTCTCGAACGAGTACGCCATAATCTTTCCTTCCTCCACGGTCTGTGTACGTCTCCCGCCTGCCGGGTGAGCGGCGGCGTCCGTTGCGCAACAAGGCGGAGCGCGGGGCGGGGACGGCATTGGGAGTTCCGGCACGCGAGAAGCAGCGGCGCCGGTCGACAGGCTGGCAATCTCTTTCCGGTCCTGAGCACTCGGAAGGCGAGCGCTCAGGACGCCCTGGCGATGGTCTCCAGGGGGGCCATGGTCCGCCCGCCCGTCATCGGGTATGGGTCGGTGGCCCCTGCGGGATATGGTGGAACGATCCGGTCGGCGGTGGCGTCATTGCGGCGGTCCCGTTGTTGCCCGTCGTTGATCGTGTCGACAGCTAAACGCGCCGTGCGCCACGGATGTTCCACCGCGGGATTCGGAAAGAGTGACATCGGTGGCAGATTGCGGCGATTCCGGTCCAGGTTCCGCTTGCCGGGCTTACCACCATCGAACGCGGCACGCGTCGCGCCACCGCAACAGTCACTCGTTGTGGATCAACAGCTTCTCCAGGCGGAACGCCGCCATTCCGTCCTCGTAATAATCCGGGTAAATGGCGAATCGGCGGTATCCCGCAGCGGTGTAAAGGGCGATGGCCGCCGCGTTATCCGCCCGCACCTCCAGCCTCATCCCGCGGCAACCAGTGGTGGCGGCCGCGGTCTCAAGGGCCGTCAGCAGGCGGCGTCCGATCCCCAGCCCCCGGTTGCCCGGGCCACCGCCAAGGAGGTCAGACGGGCGTAGGGAGTCCCGGCATGAAACCCGACGACCCCGTAGCGAGCGGCGACTCCTGCACCGCTGGCACTTGGCGGTATGCCACAAGGACCACACCTTTTGCTTTCAGGATCGCATAGCGGAAGTTGCGCTGCGTCATCCGGTCGGTCGCGAAGCTTTGTTCCTCGATGGCCATCAGCGCAGGGATGTCGGCCGTTTCGGCGCGACGGATCTCGATGTGTGCTGCATCGCAGTGGACAGAATGAGATTCGTGAAGCATCGTTGACGGGAAAAAGGGGAGGGCACGAGAGCCTACTCCCTTTTACCACAGCGAAACGACGGTGGGTTCAATCTGGGGAAAGCTTTGCTTAACCAACGAGGCAGAGACTCTCCCATGTTTGGAGCGCCGTATTTCCAGCCGCCCGCTCCTATAGGCCTTTCACGCAGAAAGTCAGGACATGGACGCTCGGTTCAAATCTCGCGACATCGAACGCCGCAGCCTTGATGTCGATGGCCTCAAACGGTCGTTCCTGGAATGGCTGGTCTACTCGGTCGGCAAGGACGCACGCGCCGCCACGCGCCGCGACTGGTTCCATAGCGTGGCGCTGGCCGTGCGCGACCGCGTCGTCGACCGGTGGATGGACACGACCCGCAGCTATTATCAGGAAGACGCCAAGCGCGTTTATTACCTTTCCCTGGAATTCCTGATCGGGCGCCTGTTGAGCAACAGCCTGTCGAACCTGGGCATCATGGACGAATGCCGGCAGGCGCTCGACCGACTCGGCCTGTCGATGGAGGATGTGGTCGACGCCGAGCCGGACGCGGCGCTGGGCAACGGCGGCCTTGGCCGTCTGGCCGCCTGCTTCCTCGACAGCATGGCCTCGCAGGGGCTGCCCGGCTACGGCTATGGCATCCGCTACGAGTTCGGCCTGTTCGAGCAGCGCTTCGAGAATGGCTGGCAGGTCGAGTATCCCGAGCAGTGGCTGCAATTCGGCAACCCCTGGGAGTTCGCCCGGCCGGAAGTGCTGTATCCGGTCCAGTTCTATGGCCGCGTCGAGGAGTTCCGCGACAGCGTGGGCGAGCGCGCCTATCGCTGGGTCGATGCCGACCGCGTGCTGGCGATGGCCTACGACACGCCGGTCGTCGGCTTCGGCGGCGACACGATCAACACGCTGCGCCTGTGGTCGGCCCGCGCCACCCGCGACTTCAACTTCGGCCACTTCAACGACGGCGCCTATATGAAGGCGGTCGAGCAGAAGATCCTGTCCGAGAATCTCAGCCGCGTTCTCTATCCCAATGACGCGACGGAGACCGGCAAGGAGCTGCGGCTGAAGCAGGAGTATTTCTTCACCTCCGCCTCGCTGCAGGACATTCTGCGCCGCTATCTGCAGCACCACACCACCTTCGACAATCTGCCCAACAAGGCGGCGATCCAGCTGAACGACACCCACCCGGCCATCGGCATCGCCGAGCTGATGCGCCTGCTGGTCGATCAGCACGCCCTGCGCTGGGACGATGCGTGGGAAATCACGCGCGCCACTTTCGCCTATACCAACCACACCCTGCTGCCCGAGGCGCTGGAAGCCTGGCCGGTGCGGATGATCGAGCGGGTGCTGCCGCGCCACATGCAGATCATCTACGAGATCAATGCCAAGTTCCTGAACCGGACCAAGGCGAAGGCCGCAGGCGACAACGCCAGGCTGTCGCGGCTGTCACTGATCGACGAGCGTGGCGAGCGCCGCGTCCGCATGGGCAATCTGGCCTTCCTCGGCTCGCACAAGGTCAACGGCGTGTCGGCCCTGCACACCGACCTGATGAAACAGACGGTGTTTGCCGACTTCCACGAGGAATTCCCGGACCGCATCAACAACAAGACCAACGGCATCACCCCGCGCCGCTGGCTGAAGCAGGCCAACCCGGCCCTGTCCGAGCTGATCACCACCCGCATCGGCGAGGGCTGGATCTCCGACCTGTCGCAGATTGCCGCCCTGCGCGAGAAGGCCGACGACGTGGTGTTCCGCGAGGAGTTCCGCCGGGCCAAGCGCAAGAACAAGAAGCGTCTGGCCGCCTACATCGCCCGCCAGACCGGCGAGGAGGTGCTGGTCGACAGCATCTTCGACGTGCAGGTCAAGCGCATGCACGAGTACAAGCGGCAGCTGCTGAACGTCCTGCACACCATCGCGCTTTACAACGAGATGCGCGACAACCCGACGGTCAGTTGGGTTCCGGTCACCAAGGTGTTCGCCGGCAAGGCGGCTCCGTCCTATCACATGGCCAAGCTGATCATCAAACTGATCAACGACGTCGCCAAGGTGGTGAACCACGACCCGTCGGTGCATGACAACCTGAAGGTCGTGCTGCTGCCGAACTACAACGTCACCGCGGCGGAGATCATCATTCCGGCAGCCGATCTGTCGGAACAGATCTCCACCGCCGGTATGGAGGCGTCGGGCACCGGCAACATGAAGCTGGCGCTGAACGGCGCGCTGACCATCGGCACATTGGACGGTGCCAACGTCGAGATCCGCGAACATGTCGGGCCGGACAACATCTTCATCTTCGGCATGACCGCGGACGAGGTGAACGACCTGCGCGCCACCGGCGGCTTCAACCCGCGCGAGGTGATCGCGTCGAACCCCAGCCTGAAGCGGGCGCTCGACATGATCTCCACCGGTGCCTTCTCGCCGGACGATCGCAACCGCTACCACCCGATTGTCCAGGCGCTGACCGACGGCGGCGACCATTTCCTGGTGACGGCGGATTTCGCCGATTATTGCGTGCCCAGGAAGCGGCGATGCAGCTGTACCGCGATCCCGAGGAATGGACCCGCAGGCCATCCTGAACACCGCAACATG
>NZ_BADK01000485.1 GCF_000333595.1 Azospirillum sp. B506 | reverse complement strand
GGCTGGAACAGCGCACCACTTTCGACATCGAGATGATGGCGGCCACCGGCTCCTGTGCCGGTATTGAAAACTATTCCCGATACCTGACCGGCCGCGCTCCGGGCGAGCCGCCGCCGACCCTGTTCGAGTATCTGCCGGGCGACGCGCTGCTGATCGTCGACGAGAGCCACGTCATGGTGCCGCAGATCGGCGGCATGTACCGCGGCGACTTGATGCGCAAATCGACGCTGTCCGATTACGGCTTCCGCCTGCCCAGCGCCAAGGACAACCGTCCGCTGAAGTTCGAGGAGTGGGAGGGCATGCGGCCGCAGACGGTCTTCGTCTCCGCCACGCCCGGTCCTTGGGAAATGGAGCGCACCGGCGGCGTCTTCACCGAACAGCTGGTCCGCCCGACCGGCCTGATCGACCCGCCGGTGATCGTACGCCCGACCGAGACCCAGGTCGACGACCTGATCGGCGAGTGCAAGGAGGTGGTCGCCAAGGGCTACCGCGTTCTGGTCACCACGCTCACCAAGAAAATGGCGGAGGCGCTGACCGAATATATGCACGAGGCCGGGTTGCGCGTGCGTTACATCCACTCGGACGTGGAAACGCTGGAGCGCATCGAGATCATCCGCGACCTGCGGCTTGGCGCCTATGACGTGCTGGTCGGCATCAACCTGCTGCGCGAGGGGTTGGACATCCCGGAATGCGCGCTGGTGGCGATTCTGGATGCCGACAAGGAAGGCTATCTGCGCAGCAGGACCTCGCTGATCCAGACCATCGGCCGCGCCGCCCGCAACATTGACGGGCGAGCGATCCTCTATGCCGATAAGATCACCGACAGCATGAAGTACGCCATCGACGAGACGGCCCGCCGCCGCGAGAAGCAGATGGCCTACAACCTTGAACATGGCATCACGCCGGAATCGGTCAAGAAGGCCATCGGCGACATTCTGGAAAGCGTGTTCGAGCGTGGCGACCATGTGACGGTGAAGACCGGCCTGAATTCCAACGAGCTGGTCGGACACAACCTGAAGAGCGTCATCGCCGATCTGGAAAAGCGCATGCGCGCGGCCGCCGCCGATCTGGAGTTCGAGGAGGCCGCGCGGCTGCGCGACGAGCTACGCCGGCTGGAGGCGATGGACCTGGGGCTGGAAACCCCCGGCAGCATCGGCATCAGCAGCGCCCGCCAGGGGCGCGGCATTCCGGAAGGAGCGCCGAAGAAACAGGGGCGGCGCCGTCGCGGGCCGTGAGCCGCCCTGCGCTGAGCCACCCTTGTCCTTGAGCGGTTGCAACACCATACTTCCGCTTCCCGTGGGATGGTGCGGGATCGCAGGAGGGTTGTCGGTTGCTTGTTCGTCGTATCGTGATGGTGCCGCTGATTGCGCTGGCGCTGTGTGGCGTCGGCTTCGGTTCGGTCTCCATCGCAATGGCGGCGGACTCCCAATCGGCGGTAAAGCCGAAGACGGTTGCGGAACTGCCGCCGCCATCGTGNAAGAGCAAATCCGGCGATTGCGAATTGGCGGAGCAGGGCGATGCCGATGCTGCTTTCCGGCTGGCCCGACGCTATCTGTTCGGCAAAGGGGTCCGCAAGGATCGGCGGCTCGGCACCGCCTGGCTGCGCGCTGCCGCCTCGCGTGGTCATCCGGAGGCGCGGCGACTGGTCAATTACGTCCCCGGCCGCATGGGACGCATCCGTCCCTGGTGCCGTCCCGGCGCCGGCCCGGTGCGCGAGGTTGGGCCGCCGCCGGCCGAGGTGGTGACGCTGGTCAATTCCATCGCGCCGAAATACGGCCTGGACCCGGCGCTGGTGCTGGCGGTGATCCAGGCGGAAAGTGCCTTCCGCACCGATGCAGTCTCGCCGAAGGAAGCTGCCGGACTGATGCAGCTGATCCCCGACACCGCTGACCGGTTCGGCGTCGGTGACGTCTTCGATCCGAAGCAGAACATCACAGGCGGGGTGAAATACCTGCGCTGGCTGCTCGCCTACTTTCAGGGCGATGTGACGCTCGCGCTTGCCGGCTACAATGCCGGAGAGGGGGCGGTCGACCGTTACAAGGGCGTTCCGCCTTATGACGAGACGCGCAACTATGTCCGCATCATCCGCCGCATCTACGACAACACCCGCCATCCCTTCGACGGATCGGTGACGGAGCCCTCGCCGGCACTGCCGGCCATTCGCGCTGCGGCGGAACGCGCTGTCGAGGCGGAGTTGCCACGCGGCGTCAAATCGCCGAAAAAGGGATAGGTCCGTCATTTCCGAACAGGAGAGCCCGCCCGTGCCGATGTCCGAACGCAACGTCCTCGGCCTCAGCGCCGCCGGGTTCCATAGGATCGCCTACACCCAATGGGGGCGGGACGATGCCGCGCAGACGGCGGTCTGTGTTCATGGGCTGACGCGCAACGGCCGCGATTTCGACCGGCTGGCCCTGGCGTTGGCCGACCGCTGGCGCATCGCCTGCCCGGACGTGGTCGGTCGCGGCCGTAGCGACTGGCTGCCGGTTCCGGCACTCTACGGCTATCCGCAATATTGCGCTGACATGGTGGCGCTGATCGCCCGCATGGGTGCGGAGACGGTCGACTGGATCGGCACCTCGATGGGCGGCCTGATCGGCATGACACTGGCGGCACAGGCCAACAGCCCGATCCGCCGCATGGTGATCAACGATGTCGGCCCCTTCATCGCCCAGGCCGGTCTCCAACGGATCGCAGACTATGTCGGCAAGGATCCGGTGTTCGAGGATCTGCCGGCGCTGGAATCCTATCTGCGTTTCGTGCTGATGGGATTCGGCACGATCGGCGACGAGTGCTGGCGCCACATGGCGCAGCACAGCGCCCGGCCGTTGCCCGATGGCCGATTCCGGCTCGCCTACGATCCCGCCATCGGCGATGCGTTCAAGACGGCGCCGATCGGCGATGTCGATCTGTGGGCGCTGTGGGATCGGGTGCGCTGTCCGGTGCTGGTCCTGCGCGGAGCGGACTCCGATCTTCTCAGTGCCGAAACCGCGGAGCGGATGGCGCAGCGCGGACCGGGGGCGGCCGGTCTGGTGCGGGTGGTGGAAATCCCCAACACCGGACACGCCCCCTCACTGATGACGGACGAACAGATCGCCATCGTCCGCAACTTCCTGGCAGAGGGCTGAGCGCCCTGCCGGGCGGACGGATCAGTTCACCCGGCGCAGAACCGTGTCGAG
>NZ_BADK01000486.1 GCF_000333595.1 Azospirillum sp. B506 | reverse complement strand
CTTGTCGGCACAGCGGTTCATGCCTACCATCAGCGACTATAACGGACAAAGACGCGCGACCCAACGCGCCACGCACTCTCTGGAGGGAGAACGCCATGCATGTCGTGAAAGCGTCCGACCAGTCTCCGCCATCGTCGCTGTCCGCCGAAAACCGCAGCCGTCTGGAAAGCTGGCTGGCCGCACAGGCTGGCGCATCCCGGGTCCGGGTGACGGAGGATGGACGGCTGGGGGGCGGTGCGATCTCGCTGAATCTGGCGGTGACGCTGGACATCGACGGCGGCCCCCTGGCCGGACGGCATGGCTGCGTGCTGCGGGCGGAAGGCGGAGGGCGTATCTCCGCCAGCATCGGCAAGTTGCGGGAGTTCGTGGTGCTGCGCGCCGCCTTCGCCGCCGGGGTGATGGCGCCGGAACCGCTGTTCGGCTGCGACGATCCGGCGGTGCTGGGCCACGATTTCTATATCATGCGGCGGGCCGAGGGGCTGGGCGCCGGTCATGCGGTGACACGCTCCGACGCGCCGCAGCCGGAACTGGCCCGTGAGCTTGGCCGGCAGCTTGGCCTGCTGCACCGTATCACGCCGGAGACCGACGGGTTGGAGCGGCTGGCCGAGGCGCCGGCATGCCCGGCGCAGGAGACGCTGGCCCAGTACCGCCACTGGTTCGGCGATCTGGGCCGCCGCGATCCGGTGATCGCCTGGGGGCTGCGCTGGCTGGAGATCAACGCGCCGTTGCCTGGGGCGGTGGTGCTGTGCCATCGCGATTTCCGCACCGGCAATTATCTGGTCAAGGACGGTGAACTGACCGCGATCCTGGATTGGGAGTTTGCCGGATTCAGCGACCCGATGGAGGATCTGGGCTGGTTCTGTGCGCGGTCCTGGCGGTTCCGCCGTCCGGACCGCGAAGCGGGCGGCATCGCCGACCGGGCGGATTTCTACGCCGGCTATGAGGAAACCTCCGGCCGCCGGGTCGATCCGGTGCGCGTCGCCTATTGGGAGACCGCGGCCTATCTGCGCTGGGCGGCGATTGCGGTGGAGCAGGGGCTGCGCCACAGCTCCGGCGCCGAGCGCTCTCTGGAACTGGCGCTGACCGGGCGCATGCTGCCGGAGATCGAAATGGACATGCTGCGCCATCTGCGCGCCATCGGCGGCATGGCGGTTGGCGGCATGGCCTCGGGCGCCGTGGAGAAGGTGGCCTGATGCGCGCCAATCCCGATGCTCGCGGCCTGCTGGAGATCGCCGCCTCCACCTTCCGGTCCGACGTGCTGCAGCATGTGGCGCCGGAGGCACGCTTTGCCGCGCTGATGGTCGCCAATGCGTTGGAGATTGCCGAGCGCGAGTTGAAGGGGCTGGACCCCGCCGGCCATTCGATGCTTGGCGCGCTCGCCCTGCTCTATGGCGAGGACGCCGACGACGCGCTGTCCGGCGAGGATCTGCGCAAACGGGTGGAAGCCCTGCAGCACCGCCTGTGCATCGAGATCGCCGCCGGCGACTTCGACAATGAGGGACAGGATGTCCTGATGGATTCGCTGGAGGCCATCGTCAAGGCGCGGTTGGGGATCTCGAACCCGAAGGCGCTGGGGCAACAGTGAGGTGGGGGGCGAGGGGCACTGCGACTTGACCTGCGCGGGATGCAGTGCCGCTCAGCCCAAGCTCGACAGACGGGAGCGTTGCGGCCATATAATTGGTTCCCGTTCCGTACCCCTCCTCTGATCGGATCGCCGCCCCATGGCAAGTCCCGTTCTGTCCGCCATTCCCGCCCGGCCGCTCGCGAAGCTGGAAGCCGGAAAGCAGTTCGTCGTCGTGTCGGACTATACGCCGGCCGGCGACCAGCCGAACGCCATCGAGGAGTTGACCGCCGGTCTGCGGCAGGGTGAAAAGGATCAGGTGCTGCTGGGTGTCACCGGGTCGGGCAAGACCTTCACCATGGCGCATGTCATCCAGACGGTGCAGCGTCCGACGCTGATCCTGGCGCCGAACAAGACGCTGGCGGCGCAGCTGTATGGCGAGATGAAGTCCTTTTTCCCGAACAATGCGGTGGAATACTTCGTCTCCTACTACGACTATTATCAGCCGGAAGCCTACGTCCCGCGCACCGATACCTACATCGAGAAGGAATCCTCGATCAACGAGCAGATTGACGGTATGCGTCACTCGGCGACGCGGGCTCTGCTGAAACGCGACGATGTGATCATCGTGGCGTCGGTGTTCTGCATC
>NZ_BADK01000487.1 GCF_000333595.1 Azospirillum sp. B506 | reverse complement strand
CAGGCTCTCCGTCACGGCTGGCGGTGGCGGCGGTGGCGGCGGCGGTGGCGGTGGCGGTGGCGGTGG
>NZ_BADK01000488.1 GCF_000333595.1 Azospirillum sp. B506 | reverse complement strand
TTTAAGCCAGTGCTAAAGTTTGAGCTTCCAGCACCCATTGGCAGCGATGTCGCCGGTATCGTCGTTGAGGTCGGCAGTGGCGTGAGCCGCTTCAAAGTCGGCGACGCCGTCTTTGCCAGCGTGTTCGACCTGGGCCGCGGGACTCTCGCCGATTTCGTTGCTGTCCCGGAGCGCTTTGCGGCGCTTAAGCCTCTGAACCTCGACTTCAACGAAGCCGCTTCGATTCCAATGGTCGGCCTGACATCCTGGCAGGCACTCAAGGAACGGGCAGGGCTTAAGCGCGGGCAGAAGATTTTTATCCCAGCCGGTTCGGGCGGAATCGGCACCTTCGCAATCCAGCTCGCCAAACATATCGGCGCGAAAGTCGGCACGACGACCAGCACCGGGAATGTAGACCTAGTAAAGCGCCTCGGCGCAGATGAAGTCGTGGACTATAAAAAGGAAGATTTTGAAACCGTTCTGAGCAGTTACGACGTAGTTCTTGGAACTGTCCGAGGTGACAGCATTGAAAAGTCGGTTGAAATTCTCAAACCAAAGAGCATCATCGTCTCCCTGATCGGCCCACTTGATGCTGCTTTCGCTCAAGCTCGCCGCATGAATCTGTTATTCCGGATCATTTTCGGTTTTATGAGCCGAAAAATCCTGCGCCTTACAAAAAAAAGCGATGTCCGTTATTCCTTTTTGTTCGTTCGCCCCGATGGTGAGCAGCTAGCCGAAATCGGCGGCCTCATCGAAGCCGAACATATTCGTCCAGTGATCGACAGGATTTTTGCATTCGATCAAGCGAAGGAGGCGCTCGCCTATCTCGATGCTGGGCGCGCTAAGGGCAAGGTTGTCGTCCAACTGATCTGAGATGGAAGCCGGAATTTGGCCAACTCTCCGGCCCCTGAATCTGGCAGAACTTCGGCTCTCTGCCGACGTAGTTGAGGAAGCGGTGAGTGAAGTGGCCCCTGTTTCCCGGACAGTTTGGCGGCTAGAATAAGCTTGGTTCCGGTTCGTGTTATGCCACCATTCTGATTCGGTCCGGAGATCCCTCGTAGACCTCTGCCGGGGTTCTGCCGCCGAGCGCCGGTGCGGGCGTTCGGCGTTGTAATAATCGATCCAGCGGCCGCGCCCGTCCATCGACACCCGAATGCCGGCCGCGGTCAAGAGGCCGGTGAAGCGCGGGCTGGTGAACTGGCTGCCCTGATCCGGTGTTGAAGATGCCCGGCCGGCCGTAGCGTGCCATAGCCTCCTCCACGACCTCGATGCAGAACTCGACGTCCATGGTGTTCGACAGCCGCCAGCTCAGGACCTTGCGTGTCGCCCAGT
>NZ_BADK01000489.1 GCF_000333595.1 Azospirillum sp. B506 | reverse complement strand
GTTAACCTGCGGCCCGCTGTTCGATCAGCCCATCCGCAGGCGGCGGGTTCACACCCGGCAGCTGCCCCATTTGCCCACGGAACAATGTGGCGTAGCGGCCGCCGCGGCGCAGAAGCTCGTCGGGCGCGCCGTCCTCGACGATGCGGCCGCGCTCCACCGTGACGATGCGGTCGGCGATGGCGACGGTGGACAGGCGGTGGGCGATGATCAGCACGGTGCGGCCGGCGCAGATGCGGCGCATGTTGGCCTGGATGATCCGCTCCGATTCATGGTCCAGCGCCGAGGTCGCCTCGTCGAAGATCAGGATGCGCGGGTTGGTGACCAGCGCGCGGGCGATGGCGATGCGCTGCCGCTGCCCGCCGGACAGGCTGGCGCCGCGCTCCCCCACCACGGTGTCGTAGCCGTCGGGCAGCTCGACGACGAAGTCGTGGGCGCCGGCCAGCTTCGCCGCGGCGACGACGCGGGCCATGTCCATGGTCGGATCGGTCAGCGCGATGTTCTCGCGGATGGTGCCCGAGAACAGCACATTGTCCTGCAGCACGACGCCGATCTGCCGGCGCAGCCACACCGCGTCGGCGGTGGAGAGGTCGGTGCCGTCCACCATCACCCGCCCGCGCTCCGGCACATGGAAGCGCTGGAGCAGCTTGGCCAGCGTGCTCTTGCCCGAGCCGGACGTGCCGACGATGCCGACCACCTGCCCGGCCGGGACATGCAGCGACACGTCGCTCAGCGTCTCCGGCCCATCGTGGCGGTAGCGGAAGGTGACATGGTCGAAGCTCAGATCGCCCTTGATCGCCGGCATGGCGGCGCGGCCGGCGCTCTGCAGCGGCTCGGGCGCCGTGTTCAGGATGTCGCCGATGCGGTGCATCGACAGCCGCACCTGTTGGAAATCCTGCCACAGCTGGGCGATGCGCAGCACCGGCTGGACGACGCGGCCGGCGAACATGTTGAAGGCCACCAGTTCGCCCACCGTCAGGCTGCCCTCGATCACCAGCTTCGCCCCCAGCCACAGCACCAGCATGGTCGAGCTCTTGGAAACGAACTGCACCGACTGGCTGGCGACGTTGTTCAGGTTGCCGGCGCGGAAACCGGCGCGGACATAGCCGGACAGCTGGTCCTCCCAGCGGCGCTGCATGCGCGGCTCGACCGCCATCGCCTTGACCGTCTCGATGCTCGACACCGTCTCGACCAGGAAGCTGTGGTTCTCGGCGCCGCGGGCGAATTTCTCGTCCAGCCGCCGGCGCAGGATCGGCGTCGCCACCAGGCTGATGGCGATGTAGACGGGGAAGGAGGCGGCGACGATCGCCGTCAGCATCGGGCTGTAGACCAGCATGACGCCCAGGAAGACCACGGTGAACAGCAGATCCAGCACCAGCGTGATGGTGGAGCTGGTCATGAAGTTGCGGATCGTCTCCAGCTCGCGCACGCGGGCGACGCTGTCGCCGACCCGGCGCGCCGCGAAATAGCCCATGGGGAGCGACAGCAGCCGCTGGTACAGCTTGGCCCCCAGCTCCACGTCCAGCCGGTTGGCGGTGTGGGCGAAGGTGTAGGTGCGCAGGCCGCCCAGCACCGCCTCGAACAGGATGACGGCCAGCATGCCGGCCATCAGCACGTCGAGCGTGCCCAGGCTGCGGTGCACCACCACCTTGTCGACCACCACCTGGAAGAACAGCGGCGTCACCAGCGCGAACAGCTGGATGAAGAAGGAGGCGAGCAGAACCTCGCCCAGGATGCCGCGGTATTTCCAGGCGACCGCGCCGAACCAGCGGGCGTCGAAGCGCGGCTGGCCCATGCCCATCGTGCCCTTGCGCCCCAGGCAGAGCAGCCGGCCGCTCCACAGCGGCTCGAAGGTCTCGCGGTCGAGGATGCGGGTCTGGTTGGTCGCCGCGTCATGCACCAGCACGCGGTCGCCGCCGGCCTTGGCCAGCACCAGGAAACCGCCGTCGGGACCGGGGACCAGCGCCGGCAGCGGCGTGCGCTCCAGCCGCTCCCATTTGGTCTTCACCACCCGGGCCTTGGCCCCCAGCCGGTGGGCCTGGCGGACCAGCCCGGTCAGGTCGGGGGATTCGCCGCCGCAGGCATGGCGCACGCCGTCATAATCGGCCGGAATGCCGAGGATGCGCAGCGCCGACACCAGCCCGGCGATGCCGGGATCGAGGCGGGGGCCGGGGGTGGGGCCGGGCTGGGCGCCGGAGGGGGGAGGGCCAGGGGGCGTCGATGAGGGGGCCCGCGCCGGATCGGCCGGCGATCCGTCTCGCATCTGTTCCATGAAGGCTTCCCGGTTCCGAAACTCTAAGGGGTGGCGCCGAACGGCTGCGGCCAACCGAAGGTGAGCATCGCGTCCCCGCGCGGCCACCCGAACGATGGGGTACCCCGCATCGTTGGTGGTCGAAGGAAAAGGACCGAATCTCCCGCCGACGATCTTCCGCGATCTCCCCAATGCTCCGGCCCGATGGTCCGGCCCGGCCACCTGCTTTTCCCGAACGGCTTCCCCAAACGGCTTTTCCCAAACGGCTTTTCCTGGACCCGGTGCGGTGCTTGGGATAGGGATGCGAAGCAGCCGGACCTCCGGGACCGCTGCCGTTTTCCCATCGCCGGACACGACCCGACTTGTCGCTCATCCCCCAGCTCCTGCGCCTTCTGCTCCTGCTGCTGACACCTTTCTGGCTGTCGCTGGCGGTGGATGGGCTGGGCCTGTACGGATCGATGCCGTCGCTGCTGTCCAACTGGCGCCGCCCCGCGGACGTCGACACCACCACGGCCCAGCCGACCGGCTGGCGGGAGCGCGCCTATCTGGCCGCCAACCCCGACGTCGCCGCCGCCGTCCGGAGCGGGCAGATCTCCAGCGGTTATGCCCACTATGTCCAGCAGGGCCGCGCCGAAGGCCGCCGCGGCGGCTTCTTGGAGCAGACGAAGAAACACGCGGAAACCCAGCCAGCCGGAAGCCAGCCCTCAGAAAACCCGCCGGCGCAGGTACAACCGACAGCGATCCAGGCCGCCTTGCCCGCAAGCCCGGCCCAGACGCCTCCGGCTCCCATCGCTCCCCCGGTTCCGGCGGCGAAGCCCGACCCGCAGAACGCCCCCCCGGCCCTGCGGACGGAGCCGGCGGTGGAGGTCCTGCGTCCCGGGATCAAGCCGGTCCCCGACGCCCCCGCCCGCCCGCCCGCGATCCAGCCCGCGTCGAGCGCCACGGCCCCCCGCCATGTCGAGCGCATCCGCACCGCCAACGGCGGGGACGGGCTGCGCGTCGTGCTCGACCTCGACCAGGAACCGCGTTTCGAGATGCCGGTCCAGCGCCCCGACGGCCGGCTGGAGGTGACGCTTCCCGCCACGCAGTGGCAGGCCCCGCCGTCGGGCCGCCTGCCGGCGACGGCGCTCGGCTACCGGGCGGAACGGAGCGGCACCGGCACCCGCCTGCTGTTCAGCGACGAGGACGGCGGAGCCGACGGCAAAGGGGATGGCAAGGGCGACGCCGTCCGGCTGCTCGCCGTCTCCACCATGCCCCCCGACAAGGACCGCGGCCACCGGCTGGTGGTCGATCTGGCCCTGCCCTCCATGGCGAAGGCCGAGCGCAAGGCCCGCTGAGGAGGATGAGCGGCCACGGAAGACCGGCGGAGCACGTCCAGGCCGCGGCGATTTCCCCGATTGTCTTCAGGGTTGTTTTGCCCGGACGGATCGGTTAGCTGTCTGACCGTTGTCAGTCGCACTGGCCGTAAGCGTTCAACGTCAATCAACGCACTCAACGATCCTCAGCGGTCGGAGTGCGTTCTGATGTCCGGATGCCCTTCGACCGCGGACCAGTGTGGAGCACATCCATGAGTTCCCAACCGGCACGCGATCGGTCCAGCGATCCGTCCCACGATTTCTCCCAGAGCCGCCTGTTCGTCCTGGCGGCCATCCTGTTCGTCTCCTATCTCTGCGTCGCCATCTCCCTTCCCATCACGCCGCTGTTCGTGACCGGAACCTTGGGGATGGGCAATTTCTGGGCGGGTCTGGGCGTCGGCAGCGCCTTTCTCGCCACCATCCTCACCCGCAGCGTCGCCGGCAATTTCGTGGATGGCGGCGGCGCCAAGCCGGCGGTGGCCCGCGGGCTGGCGTTCTACATCGCCGGCGGGCTGGTCTCGCTCGCCGCCGGACTGTTGATCCCTGTGCCTTGGGCGGCTTTCGCCGTGCTGGTGGCGGGACGCCTGCTGATCGGGCTGGGCGAAAGCCTCGTCGGGGTCGGCGTGATCGCCTGGGGGATCGGCATCGTCGGCCCGCAGCGCTCGGGCAAGGTGCTGGCCCTGGTCGGGGCTGCACTCTATGGCGCCTTCGCGGCGGGCGGCCCGCTGGGTCTGCTGCTGCTGGACAGTCTCGGCTTCGCCGGCACCATGGCGGCCGGTGTCCTGCTGCCGGTGCTGGGGCTGCTGGCGATCCGCCCGCTGGCGGGGGTTCCGGCGCATCCGGGGGCGAAGCGCCCGCCCTTCCGCAGCGTGCTCGGCCGGATCTGGCTGCACGGCGCCGTCGTCAGTTTGCAGGGCATCGGCTTCGCCGCCATCGGCGCCTTCTTCACCCTGCATTTCGTCCATGAATCCTGGCCGTTCGCCGGACTCGGCCTGACCGCCTTCGGGGTCGGCTTCGTCCTTGTGCGCTTCGCCTTCGGCCATCTGCCGGACCGCATCGGCGGCCTGCCGGTGGCGATGGGGTCGCTGGCGGTCGAGGCGGTCGGCCAGCTGCTGGTGTGGAGCGCCGGCGATCCCACCCTGGCCCTGGCCGGCGCCTTCCTGACCGGGCTCGGCTGTTCCCTGGTCTTCCCGGCCATGGGCCGGGAGGTGGTGCATCTGGTGGAGCCGCATCTGCGGGCGACGGCACTCGGCGCCTTCGCCGCCTTCCAGGACGTCGCCTATGCCCTGACCGGCCCGGTGGCCGGGCTGCTCGCCGACCGGGCCGGCTACGGCAGCGTCTTCCTGCTGGGCGGAGCCGCCGCCGCGACCGGCCTCCTGACCGCCCTGTCCATGCGCCGGCCCCAGACCGCGGCGGGAAAGCGGCCAGCTCAATGACGCCGGGTCAATAGAAAAGGGCGGCTCCGACAGGCCGCCCTTCCCCGTCATCCGTCCGCCCCTCAGCCCGGAAGCTCCGTCCGCTGTCGGGTGGACAGCCCGCCGTCGCCCGCCGCCAGCAGGCCGGACGCTGTGGCCGGCGAGGCGTCGTGGAAGCCGCCGTCGATCCCCTGCGCCTGCGACCCGGTCATCCCGGCTGCCAGCATGGTGACGGCGATGGGGGCCTCTGCGTTGGCGGCGGCCCCACTGGCTGCCACCCCTGCCTCCGCCGCGGTGGAGGTGCTGCGCTTGATGTAGGCCAGCTCGACCGCGGCGTCGCTGGTGCCGAACTCCGTGGCGATCTCCGGATGGCTCGCCAGATAGGCCGCCGGGTCGAAGGCGGTCAGCGACCGGTTCTCGGCATAGCCGTTGCGGACATAGTGGATCTCGGCCGCCTGGACGTCGGGGCCGAAGGCCTGGATCAGGTCCGGGTTGCTGGCGATGTAGCGCAGCGCGTCGAAGCCCTGGGCCGGCCGCCCCTCCGTCCGGCCATGCTCGATGTAGTGGCGGGCGGCGGCATCGGCATCGGTGCCGAAGGCGACCGCAAGGTCACGGTTGGCCGCCAGGTAGTTATAGCCGTCGAAGCTGGCGGTCCGCCCCTCGGCATGGCCGGTCTGAATGTAATGCCGGGTGCCGGCGTCGGCATCGGCGCCGAAGGCCGCCGACAGGTCCGGATAGGAGGCGATGTAGGACAGCCCGCTGAAGTTGGGATGCCGTCCCTCGGCATAGCCATGCTCGATGTAATGCCGGGCCGCGGCATCCGCATCGGTGCCGAAGGCGGCGATCAACTCGGGGTAGGAGGCGGTGTAGGCGAGCGGATCGAAGGTCACCGTCCGCCCCTCGGCCTGCCCGACCTGCAGGTAATGCTGGGTCGCCGCCGCGGTGTCGGTGCCGAAGGCGGCGATCAGGTCCGGATAGGAGGCGATGTAGGCGAGCGCGTTGAAGCCGCCCGTCGTCTGCGGGGTGGAGGCGGGATCGGCGGACGGCGCCACCTGCAGGGCGATGGTCTGCGCCGCCACCCCGCCATGGCCGTCCTCGACCCGGTAGGCGAAGGACCCGGCATTGCCCGCACTGCCGTCCGGGGCCAGGAAGGTCAGCCCCGTCAGCTCGGCCGCCGTCAGGGTCTGGTTCACCGCCACGGCGCTGCCATCGGCCATCCGGATGGAACCGGCGCCGGGCAGGCCGGTCACCGTCACCGTCAGGGCGTCGCCGTCGGCATCGGTGGGGGCGGCGATGCCGAGCGCCACCGCCTTCCGATCCTCGGCCGTCACCGTCTTGTCGGCCTGGACCGCCGGAGCATGGTTGACGACCGGATCCACGACAGGATCGGGCGAGGTGACGGGCGGCGGAGGAGGGGGCGGCGGGGGAGGGGGAGGGGGCGGCGAGACCACCGGTGCGGCCTCCACCGTCAGGGCGACGGTCTGGGTGTCGGCGCCGCCATGGCCATCCTCCACCCGGTAGGCGAAGGACCCGGCATCGCCGGCGGTGCCGGCCGTCGGGGAGAAGGTCAGGGCCGACAGCTGGGCGAGCGTCAGGCTCTGGTTCGCCGTCACCGCGGTGCCGTCGGGGAAGGTCACCGTGCCGCCGGTCGGCAGGCCGGTGACCGTCACGCTCAACGTATCGCCATTGGCATCGGTCGGGGCGGCGATGCCAAGCGCCACCGCGCCCGCGTCCTGCCGTGCCGTCACCGTCTTGTCGGCCTCCGCCACCGGGGCGGCATTCACGGTCAGCGCCACGGTCTGGCCGGCGGTGCCGCCATGGCCGTCGGAGACGGTGTAGGCGAAGGACCCGGCATCGCCGACGGTGCCTGTGCCGGCGGTGAAGGTCAGGGCGGCAAGCTGGGTAAGCGTCAGGCTCTGGTTGGCGGTCACCGCCGTGCCGTCGGCCAACCGGATGATGCCGCCGGCGGGCAGGCCGGTGACCGTCACGCTCAACGTATCGCCATTGGCATCGGTCGGGACGGCGATCCCCAGCGCAGCCGTTCCGCCGATCTGGGCCGTCACCGTCTTGTCGGCCTCCGCCACCGGGGCGACATTCACGGTCAGCGCCACGGTCTGGCCGGCGGTGCCGCCATGGCCGTCGGAGACGGTGTAGGCGAAGGACCCGGCATCGCCGACGGTGCCTGTGCCGGCGGTGAAGGTCAGGGCCGACAGCTGGGTGAGCGTCAGGCTCTGGTTGGCGGTGACCGCCGTGCCGTCGGCCAACCGGATGGTGCCGCCGGCGGGCAGGCCGGTGACCGTCACGGTCAGGGCGTCGCCATCGGCGTCGGCCGGGGCGGCAATGTCGAGTGCCACCGGCGCGTCGGCCTGGGCCGCCACCGTCTTGTCGGCCTCCGCCACCGGGGCATGGTTGGCCTGAACGATGGTGACGCTGCCGTCGCTGCCGACCCGGAACTGGCTGGCGTCGAAGCTGCCGGTCAGCGTCACCGCCAGATCGCTGCCCACCCGCAGGATGGTGGCGCCGGCTCCGGTCTCGACCTGCATGGCGGTCAGGTCGGCACCCGCCATCACCAGCCGGTCGCCGACGGCGGCATCGGCGATGGTGACCGCGCCGGTGGTGCCGGCGGCGATGCGGATGACGTCGTCTCCGCCATTGCCGGTGACGGTCGCCCCGGCCCCGACGGTCAGGTCGTCGGCCCCGGCGGTGCCGGTCAGGGCGACCTGGGCGAAGCCGGCGGCGCCGGACAGATCCACCGAGGCTCCGCTCCCGGACGCCGCCACCGCGAGCGCATTGCCGTTGCCGGTCAGGGCCAGCCCGGCCAGCTGCGAGACAGCGAGGGTCAGGGTGGCGTTGTTGCCGGTCACCTCAATGGCCTCGATGCCGGACATCGCCACCGCCGACAGGTCGGCGCTGCCGGCGATGTGCAGCGTGTCGGACGCGGCACTGCCGGCGATGACCTCGAAGCCGGCCGCCTGCACGCCGGTCAGGGTGACGTCATGCGCCCTGCTGCCGGTCAGCTCCAGCCGCTCCACCCCGGTCAGCGTCATCCCCGTCAGGTCGATGGTGGGGGAGGCGACGTCGGTGTAATATTCCAGGTCGTAGCCGTTGTAGCTGCTCAGGTCGTCGGAGCGGATCTCCAGCGTGTCGGTGCCCTCGCCGCCGTCGAAGCTGACGGTCCCGGCATCGTACTGGCTGACCACGATGTAGCGGTCGTTGCCGGCCTCGCCGAAGATCTGGTCGGCCTGGGCCTGGCCATAGCTGCCGGCGCTGACTAAGCCGGCGAGGATGGTGTCTTCGCCGTCGCCGCCATGAATGGTGTCGCGCTCCCAATCGCCCTTCAGCAGGTCATTGCCGGCCCCGCCCTAGATAAAGTCGGCGCCGCCCCCGCCGGCCAACGTGTCTTCCCCGGGGTTCGCCTTGCACTCCGGTCTTGTCGGCGCGGCCATAGATAAGGTCGTTGCCGCCGCCGCCGAACACGGTGTCGTTGCCGTCGCCGGCCTCCAGCGTGTCGTTGCCGGCGCCGCCATGCTCCAGGTCGTCGCCGCCATGGCCCCAGAACCACACCGCGCTGTCGCCGGCGGTCAGGCTGTCGGCATGCTCCGACCCGACCCAGCGCTGGATGTCGACGAAGCTGTCGCCCGCCGCCTCGCCGGTGTTGTTGGCGCCATCGGTCAGATCCAGCGTGATGCCGGTGGCGGCGTTCTCGTAGGTGACGATGGTGAAGCCGTTGCCGCCGACATAATGGTCGGCGCCAAGCCCGCCGTTCAGCGTGTCGCCGGCCGACTGGCCGCTGTTGCCGCCGCCGACCAGCGTGTCGTCGCCCAGCCCGCCGATCAGGCTGTCGTTGCCGGTGCCGCCGACGATGCTGTCGTTGCCGGCCCCGCCATCGATGGTGTTGCCGCTGTCGTCGCCGACCAGCGTGTCGTCGCCGTCGCTCGGCGTGCCGGTGTAGGCCAGCCGGTGGACCCAGGCGCCGGTGTCGGAAACGGGCAGGGCCGCGACAATCGGCCCGGTGGTCACGTCGAGGTCCCAGGAGGCGCCCAGCGACGGATGGCCGACCGGATGGCTGGCGGCGGCGACGCGGGCGCCGGTCGCCTGGGCGAGCGCCCGGGCGAAGCGGCCGCCGTCGGCGCCGGTGTGGCAGGCATGGATCAGGATCTCGGTGTCCGGGGCCTGCGGCCAGGCCCGCCCCTCCGCCTCGCGGCCGGACAACGCCGCGATGTCGAGCCGGCGGGCACCCAGCCGGACCGCGCCCGGCTCGCCATGGGCCAGCAGATGGATGGCGGCGGGACGGGTGGCAAGCGCGTCGGCCAAGGCTTCGGCGAGCGCCTCCCCACCGTCCCCATCGGCCGCGACCCGGACGATCCGGACGCCGGGCCGGCAACGGTCGAGCAACAGGTCGAGATCGTCGAGGCTGGCGTCCGCAATCAGTACGTCGCGCACGGATGGTCCTCCTTCATGGCCGCAAGCTATGGCGGCAGTATTCTTCCAGGCCGGACGGCCCTGCTCTCCCAAATGTGAGGAATGGTTGTGCTCCAACAACTCGATAAGTCGGAGTATCGCCGGCAAGAACGGGCAATCACTTGCAGGAAATCGTAAGAAGGAGGGAGAGATTTCAGGTGGTGACTTCCGCCCAAGCCGAAGCTCGGCCGCGATTGATCGGAATTGCCGCTTTGCGCGAAGCCCATCTTTTTTGTACACGAAAAAGGGGTGGCTTCGGTCGGCTTTCAGCGCCAGATCCACATCATGAATTCATTATTTATGGACATTATTTCATAGCATTAAATCAGCACATAAGGATGCTTATGGAAAACAGCCAGGCTCCCGCTGGCCGGCCTTCCTACTCCTCGGCGCGCTCCACCACAGCCTGCCCGCGGGAGATGTCGGTGACCAGCCGGGTGAAGGCGTCCGACCGGTCGCGGGGAAGCGTGACCTGGAGCTGGACACCGTCGGCGGTGAAGCCGGTGGTCTCCACCCGCGTGCCGGGAAAGCCGCCGAGATGTGAGCGGATGCGCGCCTCGTCGGCGAAGCCGCAGGCGACGGACAGGGTGGCGTAGGCGACGATGGGTTCGCGCGCCGCCACCTTCAGGCAGCTCGCCGCCGTGCCGCCATAGGCGCGCACCAGCCCGCCCGCCCCCAGCAGGATGCCGCCGAACCAGCGGCTGACCACCACCGCCACCCGATCCATCTCCTGCCCCTCGATGGCCTGGAGGATCGGCCGCCCGGCGGTCCCGCCCGGCTCGCCGTCGTCGCTGAAGCGATAGACGTCACCGACCCGCAAGGCCCAGCAATTGTGGCCGGCGTCGGGCATGCCGGCTTCGGCGATGAAGCGGCGGGCCGACTCCTCGCTGTCGGCCGGGGCGGCCTGGGCCAGGAAGCGGCTCTTCTTGATCTCCTGCTCGAACCGTTCGGTCCTGACGAGGGTGAACATCATGAGGGTGACCGCCGCCCGCCTACAGCACGAAATCGAAGGCGGAGAAGCTGTAGTTGGCGATGTTGACCTGGACACGGAAATCGGCCGTCCCGTCACCGTTCACATCGCCCTCGATCAGCGTCACCGCGCCGGCGGCCTGATAGCGCAGCTGGCCGGCTGCGCTGAATCCGGCGGTGCCGATGAAGGTGAAGGCGTCGTTGTCCGTGGTGCCGGCGATGGCATCGATCTCCGACAGGTCGATGCGGTCACCCTCGGCGCCCACGGTGGCATAGCTCGCCAGCCCCTTCAGCGCCTCGGCCGCCACGACGGGGCCGTTGAAATTGATGATGACGTCGGGAGCGGCCAGGGTGGATTCGGTCAGGTTGCGGATGGAAAAGACGTCCGCCCCGGCCCCGCCGTCCAGCAGGTCGGCGGCATAACCGCCGATCAGCGTGTCGTTGCCGCCACCGCCCAGCAGGACATCCTCGTAGCCGGTGACGGTGTCGTTGGAATTGATGGAAATCTCGTGGCTGCGGTCGGAATAGACGTCGCCGAACATCACATCGTCGCCATTGCCGCCGCGCAGCACGTCACTGCCCAGCCCGCCATAGAGCGTGTCGTTGCCGCTCCCGCCGTCCAGCCAGTCGTTGCCGGCCCCGGCGTCGAGCCAATCGTTGCCGTCCTCGCCCAGCAGGGTGTCGTTGCCGGCGACGTCGATCAGGTCGCCGCGCATCAGGTCGTCGCCCGCC
The DNA here is from genome assembly GCF_000333595.1 of Azospirillum sp. B506. GTDB lineage: Bacteria > Pseudomonadota > Alphaproteobacteria > Azospirillales > Azospirillaceae > Azospirillum. Next base: position 12,487 of record NZ_BADK01000489.1, on the reverse strand, counting down.
CCGCCGAAGATCAGGTCGTTGCCGGCCCCGCCCTCCAGCTGGTCGGCGCCATCGCCACCCAGCAGAACATCGTTGCCGGCATTGCCGAACAGCAGGTCGTTGCCGGCCAGCCCGGCGATGGTGTCGTTGCCGCCGCCGCCGCCGATGGCGTCGCCCTGGAACGTCCCCACCAGATAATCGTCGCCGCTGGAGGCGGAGGCCGAGACGGTCAGCCCGGTCAGCGACGGCTGCGAGAAGCCGACCAGCGCCCCCAGCGCATAGATCCCGTCGGTGGCCTGCAGCAGCTCGATGCCGGTCAGCGTGTCGGTGCCGTCGGGACCGCTGACCACCAGATTGCCGCTGCCGTCGAAGGACAGGCTGTAGGAGGCAAGCGCGCCGGTCAGCACGAAGCTGTCGATCCCGGCCAGCCCGTTCACCGCGTCGGTGATCGGATTGCCCAGCGCGTCGAAGGCGGCGCTGCCGCTCAGCGTGTCGTTGCCGGTCGTGCCGGTGATTACGACAGGGGCTCCCTGCGGCGCCCCTTGGGGCGCCCCTTGCGGCGCCCTTTGCGGCGACAGCAGGTCCGCCGCCCAGGCGGCAGCGGCGGCCGGCATGGCAAACCCCGAGGCCGCAGCCGGCCCGGCCCGGCCGGAGACGACATGCAGCGGCCGGCCCTCGCGCAGGCCGAAGGCGAGGTAATGGAGCTTGGCCGCCGTGGCGTCGCCGCCGGTGACCGCCGCCACGTCCGGGTTGGCCGCCAGATAGGCCGCCGCGTCGAAGCTCGCGCTACGCCCCTCGCCCCGGCCGAAGCGGGCGTAGTGGAGCACCGCCGCCGCCGGGTCGATGCCGACGGCCGCCAGCACGTCCGGGTTGGAGGCGAGATAGCCGTAGGGATCGAAGCCGGCCGTCCGCCCTTCGCGGGCGCCATAGGACAGGTAATGCTGGAGTGCCGCCCCGGCATCGACGCCGACGGCGGCCAGCACGTCGGGATTGGCCCCCAGATAGCCCAGCGCGTCGAAGCCGCTGAGGCTGCGCCCCTCGTTCCGGCCGGTCCAGGCGTAATGGGCGGCCGCGGCGACCGCATTGTCGCCGAAGGCGGCGGCAAGGTCGCGGTTGGCCGCCAGATAGCTGCGCGCGTCGAAGGCGAAAGCCGCCGGAGCGGCGGTGCGGCCGTCGATGGTCAGCAGCTCGACATCCGTGAGGATGTCCGTGTTGTGGCTGGACACCACGGCATAGCGCCGGCTGTCCAGCGCCACCACCACCGGCGTCTCCGCCCGGTAGCTGCCGCCCTGGAGGGCATAGCGGCGCGGGTCGGTGGTGTAGATGGCGCGGTCGGTGCCGGCGGCGCCGTCGAAGCTGCGCCCGGCCGGGGTCCCCAGATAGACGCTGTCGTTGCCGTCGGCCCCGACGAAGCCGTCGATCTGCTGGAAGATACGGGCTCCGAGCCGGTCGAGCGTCCCGCCGGTCAGGGCGACATCCAGCCCGTCGATGCGGTAGCGCAGGAACCCGGCCGCATCGCGGTCGGTCAGGCCGGTGAAGCGGACGCTTGCCGCCGCTCCGCTGCCGGTGGCGGCATAGTCGAAGCTGGTGTCATGCGCCCGGCCGGCGACCTTGCGGCTGACCGTCTGGCTGCCGGTCCCGGCGGCGATGGCGGAGGCATCCGGCACGGCGGTGAAGGCATCGGCGACGAAACCGTTCGCCAGACGGGCCTCATCCAGATCGAGGGCGAAGCCCTGCCCCGCCAGCAGCCGCGCCATGCACGCCCCCTAACCCCACCGCAAGACGGCACCGCCCGCCGGTTCCGCCGATCGGGCAAAGCGGATCGCCGGAACCGGCCGGATGAGCCAGGATCAGATGCCCCGGATCAGATGACCTGGAGATAGGCCGGATCGAGCGCGCCGTGGCGGAACGGGATCCAGTCCTTGTGGTCGGCGCGGTACTGCAGCCCGTAGGGGTTCTTGAAGAAGATCTTCTGCAGCGGCTGGCCGCCTTCGGCGCGGGTGCGCTCCAGGTCGATCAGCGGCGACGGGCCGAACACCTTTTCCCACAGCTCGGTGTTGTCCACCTCACGGCCGGCGTTCTTCACATAATCGCGCGCGGTGTCGCTGAGCTGCCAAGCCTCTTCGACCATCGCGTAATAGTCCACAGTACCCTCGGCCATGGCCTTCGAACTCCAACCAGCGTTGCACAGAGTTTCCGCTCACATAGCGCATTTCCGGCGGCAAAGGAACCACCTGCGCTCCACCGCCGGCGATGTCGGAACCTCAGGAGCGGTCCGCCGCCGCTCCGTCGATCGCCGGCCCGTTGATGCCGGTGATCCGGGGCGCGGGCAGGGCGGCGGGCAGCGGGGCCGTCCGGCTCTTGCGCAGCGGGGCGGCCAGCTTCTCCCAGGACCGGGTGCGCATCAGCCGTCCGGCGACCCCCAGCCCGACCGCCAGCAGGCCGGTGAGGCTGATCGCCGCTCCCACCGGACCGCCGACCAGCAGCCCGGCCAGCCCGGCCGCCCCGGCCAGCAGCGCGCGCAGGCCGATGGTCAGCGCCACCGTCCCGGTTCCCGGCGCCAGCCGCGGCAGCAGCAGCAGCAGCAGCCCGCAATCGACCGCGGTGCGCAGGCTCCAGGCCACGGCGGCGCCGACCGCGCCATAGCGCTCGGCCAGCAGCCACAGCACGCCCAGATAGACCGGCAGCTCGGCCAGTTGCAGCCGGGCGGTCACATCGACGCGGCCGACGCTCTGGATCAGGGTGTTGGGTACATAGGCGGTGGCGTTGAAGAAGACGCCCAGCATCAGGATCGACAGCACCGAGGCGCTGTTGGCGGCGAAGGCCGGCCCCAGCCACAGCTGCAGGGCGGTCTCGCCGCCGACGATGGTGGCGGCCTGCATCGCCAGGAACACCGCCAGCGTCAGATGGCCGCCGGCATCCAGGATGCGGCCCAGCGCCGGCGGATCACGCCGGAACAGGCTGGAGGCCAGCGGAAACAGCGCCAGCGACAGGGCGCCGGGGATCACCATCAGCCGCGACAGCAGCTCGAATGGAGTGGTGTAGAAGGCGACCATCGCCGCCGGAACGAGGCTGAGCAGGATGAAGCGGTCGGCATAGAGCATCGCCGGGCCGACCAGATTGTTCAGCATCATCCAGGCGCTCATGGTGAACAACCCACGCAAGGACGGACGGCCCCAGCGGCTGGGGCGCAGCAGGTCCGGCACCTGGCCCACCGCCAGGACGCCATAGCCGACCAGCCCGATGAAGCGGCCGGCGGCGATGGCGGCGATCACCGGCACCAGGCTCTGGCTGAAGGGCAGCACGAAGAGCGGGCTGAGGTAATTCAGCACCCCCACCGTCATCCGCACCAGGCTGATCGGGCGGAAGCGCTGGTGCGCCTCCAGCACGCCGCGCAGGCCGGCGGAGACCAGCGCGATCGGCACGATGGCCGCCGCCACCAGCAGACTGGCCCGGATCTCCTCCGGCGAGGTGCCGGTCTCCAGCTGGAAGCGGTTGGCCAGCAGCCCGGCGCCCAGCGCCACCACCCCGCCGGTCAGGAGGCCGATGGCGCCCATCAGCGCGATGGCCGGCCCGGCGATCCCTGCGGTATTCGCAGAGCTCTGCCCGTCCCCATGGCCCTCCCCCTGCCCACCGGCATGGCCGATCCGGTCGGCGACGACCTGCACCAGCGACCGGCCGAGGCCGAGGTCCAGCACGCCCAGATAGCCGAGCAGGGCCCAGATCAGGGTCAGCGCGCCGAAGCGCTCCATCCCGACGGCGGAGATGAGCCACGGAATCGACAGCAGGGCCGCCGCCATGGGCAGCCCCTCGCCAAGCAGATTCCAGAGCGTGTTGCGAAGCAAATTCGGAGGTCCGTACGCGAAACACTGTGGGGCGGCGTTCGGGACGACCCGACCCCGGCCATGCGGCTTCAGCCGTTGGACCTAGGTCTATGCCCTCCTGACGACGCCATTGTTATCGGTCCATCCTGTCCAAAACGCTAACGGAATCGCGCGGATGAAACGGTCGCGACCCTGCACCTCCGCCGGCCCGGCCCTTCAAGCTGGCCGGCTGGAGATACGTCAGGACAGGACCCGCTCCAGCGCCGCGGCGACCCGGTCGACGTCACCGTCGGCCATGGCCGGAAACAGCGGCAGCGACAGCGTATGGGCGTAATGGCTCATGGCACCGGGCAGGGCGAGGTCGCCGTAGCGGCGGCGCCAGTAGGGTTGGCGATGGACCGGGATATAGTGCACCTGGGTGCCGACGCCCAGGGCGCGCAAGCCCGCCATCACGGCCGCACGGGGCCGCCCCGCCGCCTCGAAATCGATGCGCGCGGTGCACAGGTGCCAGGCGGGACGGCACCAGGGCACCGGGGCCGGCGGCCGCACCAGCGGCGCCAGCGGCGCCAGCCGCCCGGCATAGAGCGCCATCAACCGTGCCCGCCGTCCGACGAAACGGTCCAGCCGGCCGAGCTGGCTCAGCACCAATGCAGCGTGGATGTCGGACAGGCGGTGGTTGAAGCCGGGTTCCGCCATCTCATAGTACCAGGGGTTGGCGTTTCCCTCCGCATCCAGGGCGGCATCGGGGTCGGCGAACCCCTGCCCCGCTTCGGGAACCCGCATCATGCCGTGGTTGCACAGGCGGCGGACCCGCGCCATCAGCGCCGGGTCGTTGCCGGTGACCGCCCCGCCCTCCCCGGCCGCGATGGTCTTGACCGGATGGAAGGAGAAGACGGTCAGCGATCCCGCCTCCACCTCCGGCCAGCCGGCGCCGACCGGCCTCTCGCCGCCGCCCTCGTCCCTTATGCCGGACAGATCGACCGCCCCGATGGCATGGGCGGCATCCTCGACCAGCGCCAGCCCTTCCGCCCGGGCAAGCGCCGCCAGCCCAGCCATCGGGGCGGTCTGCCCGGCGTAATGGACGGGGGCGAGCGCGCGGACGCGCCAGCCGGCCTGACGAGCGCGGGCGATGGCGGCCTCGGCCTCGGCGACGCCCATCAGGCCGCTGTCGGGATCGACGTCGGCGAAGGCGACCTCGGCCCCGGCATGGCGGGCGGCCGATGCGGTGGCGAGGAAGGTGTTGGACGGCACCACCACCGCGTCGCCCGGCCCGATGCCCAGCGCGCTGTAGGCCAGCCGCAGCGCCGCGGTGGCGTTGGCGCAGGCCACCGCCTCAGCGGCCCCCACCCTCGCGGCCAAGGCCCGCTCGAAAGCGGCGACCGTCGGCCCCTGGGTCAGCCAGTCGCCCCGCAGCACCGCCGTCACCGCGGCGATGTCCTCCTCCTCCACCGACTGGCGGCCATAGGGGAGGAAAGGCAGATCCGGCAGCGGCGGTTCCGTCATCAGGGCGCTTCCGCCAGCAGGGCGCGCAGCCGCTCGCCGTCCAGCCAGTCGTCGTTGCCGTCGCTGGCATAGCGGAAGCCGTCGGCCACCGGGCGGACGTTCAGCCGCTCGTAGGGCGCATGCTGCCAGAAGGCGAAGGCCGGCTCGATGACGTAACGGTCGGCCAGCTCGTAGGTCTGGCGGGAATCGTCCTCGGTGATCATCACCTCGTGCAGCTTCTCGCCCGGCCGGATGCCGACGATCCGCTGCGGCAGATGCGGCGCCATGGCGCGGGCGAGGTCGCTGATGCGCATGCTGGGGATCTTCGGCACGAAGATCTCGCCGCCCTGCATCATGGCGAAGCAGGACAGCACGAAATCGACACCATGCTGCAGGGTGATCCAGAAACGGGTCATCCGCTCGTCGGTGACCGGCAGATGGTCGGCCCCCCCGGCGATCATCTTGCGGAACAGCGGGACGACGCTGCCGCGCGACCCCACCACATTGCCGTAGCGCACCACGGCGAAGCGGGTATCGAGCGCGCCCGACAGGTTGTTGGCGGCGATGAAGATCTTGTCCGACGCCAGCTTGCTGGCGCCATAGAGATTGATCGGGTTGGCCGCCTTGTCGGTCGACAGTGCGACGACACGCCGCACCCCGGCCGACAGCGCCGCCCGCACCACATTCTCCGCCCCGTAGACGTTGGTGTTGATGCATTCCATCGGGTTGTATTCGGCGGCCGGCACATGTTTCAGCGCCGCGGCATGGACGCAGAAATCGACGCCGCGCATCGCCAGATTCAGCCGCTCGCAATCGCGCACGTCGCCGATGAAGTAGCGCAACGTCGGCGCCCACTCCGCCGGCATGTGCTGCTGCATCTCGTACTGCTTGAACTCGTCGCGGGAGAAGATGATGACCCGGCGCGGCCTGGCATGCCGCATCACCGTCTCGACGAAGCGGCGCCCGAAGGAGCCGGTTCCCCCCGTCACCAGGATCGACCGGCCGTCCAGCATGCGCAGCCCTTCCTCGAACCCGGCGCCGGCGGCCTGCCCGTCCACATCGTCCGGGGTCGGTGCTTCGGGTTCGCGCGCCTTGCTGGAGTGTGTCGTCACCGCCGGGTCCGTCCTTTGAAGCCGCATCGCTCGAAGCCGCCGTGCCCGGCGTCCGCCGACCGGATGGTCCGGGGCGGGCGCCGCATCGGGATCGACATGAATCCCGACCCTAACCGGTGCTTTCTGATGATCGGGTTAATTCAGGACACCCCTCCGGCGCAAGGCCCGTCGGCGGGCGGCAGCCGCCCGGCCTGCACGTCCTCCAGCAGGCGGATCTGCGCCGGCAGGCAGACGGTGGCGAGGTCGAAGCGCTCCACCGCCGTCATCCTTGCGGCGGCCGACAGGGCGGCGCGCAGCTCCGGGTCGTCCAGCGCCGTCTCCACCCGGTCGGCGAGCGCCATGGGGTCGTGGAAGTCCGTCAGCAGCCCGTTCACCCCGTTCTCGATCACTTCGGCGACCGGCGGCGTGCCGGACCCGACGATGACGGCGCCGCAGGCCATCGCCTCCAGCATCGACCAGGACAGGACGAAGGGGAAGGTCAGGTAGATGTGGGCGCGCGACACCCGCAGGACCGACAGGTAACGGTCGTAGGGCAGCTTGCCCAGCACATGCAGCCGCGCCGCCTCGGGCCGCGGGCTGCCGGCGGCGTCCAGCATCGTCTCCCGCCACATCGTCTCCCGCCAGCTGCCGCCGCCCTCGGGCGGGGCGCCATAGCTGACCTCGTCGCCGCCGACCACCAGGATGTGCAGCTTCGGCCGGCGCAGCAGCAGTTCCGCCGCCGCCCGCATGAAGGTGGGAAAGCCGCGGTAGGGCTCCAGGTTGCGGGCGACATAGGTCACCACCTCGTCCTCGCGCGACAGGGTCCGGCCGTCGGGCAGGGTGACGGTGGCGGCCGGATCCGGCCGGCAGACCGCGGTGTCGACCCCGTCATGGACCACCGAGATGCGCGGACGGAAGGCGTCGGGATGCTGGCGCCGCTGCCACTCGGTCGGGCTGACGCCCCAGTCCATCGCGTCCAGCCCGGTCAGCAGCGAGGCGTTCTTGGTGCGGATGCGGCAGCGTGTCTCCAGCGTCACCGGCCGTCCGGGTCGAAGCCGACATCCGATCCGTCGGCCCGGTAGAAGAACTCGCAATAGAGCAGCAGGCGGGCGTCCGGGAACACGTCCTTCAGGAACAGCGCCTCGCCCCAGCCGGGATGGGCGCAGATCACGTCGGGGATGAAGCCCTCCTTCCGCAGGGCCAGCCCGGCGCGCACCGCGCCCTGCCCGTGCAGGACCTGCCCCTCGAACAGGCGGATATAGGGGTGGGTGCCCTCCCCCGGCTCGCGCGTCGGCCGGTAGAGCGCCATCTGCACCCCCGCCGGCAGCTCGCGCCGGACCTTGCCGATGAAGGCGACCCGATGGGCCGGATCGGCCGCGAAATGGCGGACGAGATGCTTGTATTGGCCGGGGGTGTTCTGGTGAACGAACAGGATCCGCATGGAAAGACGATGCCCGGAAAACGGAGGAACGGGGCGACAGCCTGCAACCATCCGCCACCGCTGTCGATGCATAAGACCATCCGCTCAGTCGGGGCGCAGGCGTTCGCATCAAGCCCCCGGAAGGACCCGTTTCCCCCCTGCCGCCTTGCGCCTATAAGATCCCCTTGTCCGCCGGCCCTGCCCGGCCCATCGCGCGACGGAGCGCCGACGCCCCTTGTCCTCGTCCCAACACTCCTCCCCCTTCCCCTCCTCGCCCTGGCGCTTCCTGTGGATGTTCGTGCGCGAGGGTTTCCTCGGCCGTGCCATCCTGCTGAACCTCGCCGCCGCCGGCGGGATCGGGCTGATGGGGATGGAACCGGTGGCGATGCGCGGGCTGGTCGACGCGCTCGCCGGGATATCGGCGGGGGGACTGCCTGGACAGCAGCCCGCCGGCTCCGCCGCCTGGACCGCGGAGGTGATGCGCTGGTTCCTGCTGCTGGGCGGGCTGTGGATCGCGTCCGCCCTGTTCAACCGGCTGCGCGAACTGGTGGATCTGCACACATCGCCGGCCTTGCGCCATGCCATCCAGGTCCGGCTGTTCGACCATCTGATCGACCATTCGCCGCGCTACTTCCAGGACAATTTCGCCGGCAACCTGGGCCAGAAGGTCAAGCAAGCCGGACAGAGCGCCATCCAGATCCTGGAAATCCTGACCAACGACATCATCCGCATCGTCGTCATCCTCGCCATCGGCCTGACGCTGCTGGCCTCGGCCCAGACCCTGTTCGCCGGGCTGCTGGTCGGCTGGACCGCCGCACACCTGACGCTGTCGGCCCTGCTGGCCCGGCGCTGCCTGCGGCTGTCGCACGCCTTTTCCGAAGAGGTGTCGTCCACCACCGGCCACATGGTCGACATCATCGCCAATGCCGAGCTGGTCCGCGCCTTCGCCCGCCGCCGCCAGGAGCTGTCCGGCCTGTCCGAGGCGCTGACCGGCGAGATCGCGCGGTCGAAGGAGCTGCGCTGGTTCCTGACCAAGATGTGGTTCTGGCTGTTCAACGCCCTGCTGGTCTTCCAGATCACCCTGATCGGCATCGCCGTGTCGGAGGCGATGGCCGGCCGCATGAGCGTCGGCGACTTCGCCATGGTCTTCTCGCTGGCCAGCATCGTCGGCACCAATGTCTGGGGCCTGTCGACCCGCATGCTGGGCTTCTTCGAGCAGCTGGGCATCCTGTCGGGAGCGCTGGAGCTGATCGTCCGCCCGCACGAGATCCCCGATCCGCCCGGCCGCCCCGAGCTGACCGTCGGCGACGGTGCCATCCGCTTCGAGGAGGTCCGCTTCACCCATCCGGGAAGCGGGGCGGTGTTCGACGGCCTGTCGCTGACCATCCGGCCGGGGGACCGGGTGGCGCTGGTCGGCCCGTCGGGCGCGGGCAAGAGCACGCTGGTCCGGCTGCTGCGCCGCCAGTTCCCGCTGCAGGGTGGCCGTATCCTGATCGACGGCCAGGACATCGCCGCGGTCAGCCTCGCCTCGCTCAACCGCGCGGTGGCCGAGGTGCCGCAGCTGCCCAGCCTGTTCCACCGTTCCATCCGCGACAACATCGCCTATGGCAGCGAGGGGGCCGGGGACGAGGCGATCCGCGCCGCCGCCGCCCGCGCCCATTGCGACCGCTTCATCGAGGGCCGCGCCGCCGGCTACGACACGGTGGTGGGGGAGCGCGGCATCCAGCTGTCGGGCGGTGAGCGCCAGCGGGTCGCCATTGCCCGCGCCTTCCTGAAGGATGCCCCGATCCTGGTGCTGGACGAGGCGACCTCGTCGCTCGACTCCGAGACGGAGCATCTGATCCAGGACGCCCTGCTCGGCCTGTTCGAGGGCCGAACCGTGATCGCCATCGCCCACCGGCTGTCGACCGTCACCGGCATGGACCGCATCCTCTATATGGAGAAGGGGCGGATCCTGGAGGATGGCGACCATGCCGCCCTGCTGCGCCGCGACGGCCCCTATGCCCGGCTGTGGCGCCGGCAGGTCGGCGGTTTCCTGCCCGACGATGCCGGCGCCACCACCCTGGAGGAGGCGCAATGAGATTGCGGATCCGTTTGGGGTTTTTCCCCGCCCTGCTGCTTGCCGGCAGCCTGCTGCTTCACAGTCCGGAGGCTGCACCAGCCATGTCGCCCCTGCCTTTCTTCCAACGGGTCGAGCGCGTCGGCCTCCTCTGCGCGGTCGATGCCGATGGCGGCCCCGTCGTCGACATCGGGGACGAGACGCTGTGCGGCCGTGCCGCCGCGGTGCTGTCGGGGCTGCTGGCTTCCGGTCCGGCGGTCACGGCGCTCGCCCCCAATGACGCCCGCATCGCCGACCCCGGCACCCTGCTGGTTCTGGTCCACGCCACGCTGCGGCCCGAAAGCGGGAAACGGATGCTGGCGCTTGCGGCGACCCTTCAGCGCAGCGGATCCGCCGGCGATCCGCCCTTCTTCATGATGCCGCCCCAGGCCCTGACGCTGTCCGGCACTCTGGACGAAAGCCTTTTGGACTCACTGCTTCGCCGCTTGCTGACCCCGCTGTCCGGTGCATTGCGCGCCAATCCCTGAGCGGTGGAGTTTGGAGTCTTGTCGCAGGGGGGACGAAACGACGCGCTAAGCTTGAACTTCTACAAGAAGTCATTCCCGCAAAGGCGGGAATCCAGCCATATCAGATACTTGAACAGGAAGCCCGGATCCCCGCTTTCGCAGAGATGACCGTTCTACAGGTGGGAGGGGTGCTTCGCTGTCAGCGGCAGAGCTGCGCGAATTTGCGTTCCGGGATCGGCGGCGGCGAGGGGTGCAGCATCAGTCCCTGCTCCTCCACATCGACCCGCGCGTCGGGATAAACCGCAAGCGCCAGTTGAAGCGCTTCGATGAACCGCTTCCTGAAATCGCGCAGGCGGCTGTATCCGGCGCCGAACTGTTCGAACACCGCCGGCCAGGTGATCGGGGTGGAGCGGTTCAGGCTGTGCAGCCGGTAGGCCAGCCAGATATAGATGTCGATGCTGGTGCTGTTGTTCTGGATGTGACGCAGCGCCGGCTCCCAGATCGGCACCGGATGGGCTTTCAGCTCGCGGAAGAAGGCCTCGGACAGCAGGACGCGGTCTTCCCATAGCGATCCCTGGCCCGGCTCCGCCCCGGCATTGGTCGAGAAATGGATGCCGCCCTTGACGATCGACCCTTTTTCGAAACCGATGCTGTGGGCATCCTCCCAGGCGAAGGTCAGGTTGCAGGCGGCGATGCGCGAGGCCTGCTCGCGGATGTCGCGGTAGGTCTGGCCGCCCACCGACAGGCCCATGCGGTCGAGCCATTCATGCATGCTGCGGCCGAGCTCGACCTCGCGGCTGTCGGTCTGGATCGCGCGGGTTTGCAGATACAGCAGGATCATCCGCGCGCGGCTGCCGTACGGAACACCGTAAAGCTTAAAGCCACCGTTGCGGATCGGCAGTCGTCCCGGCTCGATCAGCAAGCGGATCTTATGTCCGCGACGCTCCCACGGCTGGTCGTCGGGAAGACGACGGTGCGGAAGTGCGGTCAGGGCAAAGCCTGAATATGTGATGCCAAGCTCCTGCCGTTCCTCTTCGAGGACGGCAGCGGCGACATCGACTAGCGAACGCTGATCCGGATCGGTCTGGAGCGCCTTCGCCTGGTCGCGTCCAAGCTGGGTGATCAGGGTGTGTATCTGTCCCATAGCGAGCTGACCTTGGCACGACTTTGCGGTCAACGCTATATCACGGCCGCTCGGCCCCCAGCAATTTGGAGTCTTGTCGCTCAAACTATTTGAACGGTTATTTGATTCAGTTAATAGTTTGCGCGACAAGACTCCAGTAGAGAATCGCGAGTCGCGCGACAAAACTCCAGAACTCCCGCGACAAGACTCCAGCGGATAGTCCGCGTTGCCTGTGGATTTTTCGGCTGACGCGACAAGACTCCAGACGGGACACTTCGATTCGGTCGCGAATCGCTTCTGAGTCGCTGTTTTCCGAGTCGCGGCGGCGAATCGATGGCGACTCGCCCATGATTCATGCCCGGTACCGGCGAGGTCCGGGCCGGGGTTTGGAGTTCTGTCGCGCCCCGTTCCGCCCCTTTTCCGTCCAGTCTTTCCCGGATCGCGGCTCCGGTGTGCCCCCGGTCCTGCCCCTGCCCCTGTCCGCGGCCTCCCGCCGGCAGAGGGGCGCGACAAGACTCCAACCTCGACCCCGGCCATCCGCTGCCGCGGAAGCTGCGGACGGGGAGTGTTTGGAGTCTTGTCTCGCCCCCCTGCCAGTCCCATCCCTTGCCCCATCCCCTGCCCCATCCGGGACCGTCCCGGATGGGGCGCTCCGGTCGGGTGGCTCTCGGAGGGGTGCTTGTGAAGGGCGGAAAACGCGGTCTATAACGAACTGCCATGGCGCCGCTCCCTGGTTCCGACCTTCGGCTTTCCGGCGCCCGGCCACAGGCTCACACAACAGATGGCGGCAGGATGAACGGCAATTCCGCGCAGAAAATCGTCCCGGTGCTGCTCTCCGGCGGTACGGGGTCCCGGGTGTGGCCCTTGTCGCGCGAACTGTATCCCAAGCAGTTTCTGCCGCTCTGCTCCGACCGGACGATGCTTCCAGAACACCGCCTTGCGGGTCAGCGCGCAAGCTGGGTTCCACGCCACCCGGTTCCCGTGCGGCCACGGAAGGCCGTCT
>NZ_BADK01000490.1 GCF_000333595.1 Azospirillum sp. B506 | reverse complement strand
GATTGTGGACACCGGGCAGCCCCGTCAGACCGCATCCGGCCAGACCGAGGCCGGCCGCCAAACCGCCCCGCATCACACCGCGGCGTGAGATCGCCATGGCTCGAGTCTCCCTCAGCGTTGGCATCAACGTTGGTTGAAGCGCGGCGCCATCGCCACGAAGGCTGCGACCCGCCGCAGCCGGTCGTCCCCGGCCTTCGTGCCGGGCGTCAGCATCGCGTCGTCCGCCAGCCCCATGCCGGACAGGATGGCGGCAGTGGTCACCGGCTCCGGCTCACTCCCATGCAGCAGCCCCTGCCAGCGGTCCACCGCCGCCGCCGCCGGCAGCGGGGCCGGGAAGCGGACGGCGAGGTCGATCGCCCCGGTCTCCCAACGGTTCTCCGCCAGCCCGAGCAGCAGGGACCAGCGCCGGCGCATGGCGGCGGCGCCCAGCCACGCCTCCATCCGGTCGGGATGGCCGGTCGGGGCGGGCCAGCCGAACAGCCGCTGGCCGCTGCCGTCCAGCTCGCCCAAAAGCGGGTTGGTGGGGACGAGATCGATGCCGGCGCCGCGGGCGAAGGACGCCACCAGTTCCAGCGGCCGCTTCACCTTGGCGTCGCGGATCCGCATGAAGTCGGGGGACAGCGCGATGGCGCGGACGACACGGGCGATCTGGTCCGGTTTGCTCCGGCTCTCCGTCCAAACCCGCGCCGCCAGGGCGACCAGCCCGGCCGGCGGGTCGTCGGCCACCAGCCGGCGGCAGAGCGCGGTGCAGAGGTTGCGCGCGGTCGCCGGATGGTCGGCGACGAGGTCGAGCACGCGGTGGCCGTCGGCCATCGGCGATTGGAAAGGGTCGAACTCCCGCCCCAGCACCCGTTTCTGATAGCCGTCGTGCCAGCCCTCGACATAGGTGAAACGCCCGGTCACCGGCAGCCTGGCGTCGCCGCCCAGCCCGGCGCCATCCTCCAGCGTCCAGCCGGTGAAGGCGCGGGCGGCCTCGTAGACATCCTGGTCGATGTAGCCGTCCGGCGCGCCGCGCAGGGCGCCCGGCACCTCGCGCCAGCGGTTGTACAGCGCGTTCAGATAGGCGTCCCGCCCCAGCGTGTGCAGCTCGAACAGCTCGCGGGCGTAATTCTCGTTGGCGGCGCCGGCGCGGGACGAGCGGTTGTTCAGATAGACCTGCATGGCGCTGCTGGTCGCCACCGCCTCCAGGAAGGCGCGGAAATTGCCCAGCGCATGGCGGCGGATCACGGCGCGGTCATAGACCGGCAGGGCGGCCGCCACCGCCGGCTCGCCCGCCGCGTTGACGTTGAAATGGTTGTGCCAGAAATCGACCAGCACCTCGCGCAGCTGCCAGCGGCTGTGGACGGCACGGATCAGGGTGGCGGCGGCGACCTCCAGCCGCGGCCTCTGCCGCTCCGGCCCGGCGACCGCCGGTCGGTTGGAAGCCAGCGGCCACAAAGCCTCGATCGGCTGGCCCAGGCAGGCCAGCGGCCGGTCCTCGTCCACCGCGCTCCAGCCATCTCCGGCCGGATAGCGGATGCGCAGCTTCGCCGCGGCGAGACGGCGGCCGACCTCGGGGTCGTCACGCTCGTCGGGGGAAGGATCGGGGGGAGACAGCTGGCGGTCGAGCCAGCGGGCCAGCCAGTCGGGCCGGCCGGTGTCGTCGATGCCGGCTTCGAGATCCGAAGGGCGCGGACCGAAGGCGAGCCGGTTGAGAGCGATGACGGCAGAGGGAGCGGAAGACGGATTCGGGACGGCGCCGCCCATGGTGGATCAACCTCCGACGACCAAGCCCCCGTGGAGGATGGTGCCAGACCTTCCGTCCGCCGGATAGTGACAAAAAAGCGGGGTCCGCCCTCCCTTGTCACCCCATCATCCGCCGCCACACCGCGTGGAACTGCTGGATGCGCTCCTCGTTCAGGCCGAGCAGGGCGGGGCGGCCCGTCTGGCGGCAGCCGCGGAAGGCCAGTTCCGACGCCTCCTGGTCCTCGCGCAGCAGGGCGACGTTGAGGTCGCGCGCCCCCTCCTCGATCAGGCGGCGGGCGGCCGGACCGCCCCTGCCGGAATCGCCGTCCGGATCGGCCAGGAACAGCCGGAGGGTCAGCGTGCAGCGGTCGGGACCGAGCGGGTCGTAGGTCTGGACGCTCATCACCGCGCCGCGGGTGAAGCCGATCTCCAGGTTGGGGAAGATGTGCAGGTGGTCGTACTCGCGCAAAATCGGGCTGGGGCGGAAGCCCAGCCGGTCCGACACGCCGTCCCACCAGCGCGCGCTCTTGTCCGACACCGAGGTGACGCCACGGGAATGGGCGCCGTCGTAATCGCAGCGCCAGTCGCCCTTCACCAGCTTGCGGAAGGTGGTGGGGTGGGTGAGGTCGGCGTGATAGACCTCCAGCACGCTTTCCACCCCCATCTTCCAGTTGGCGGCCCACTCCATCGACCGCTCGTCGAAGGGGCGGACGAAGATCTCCGAGGCATGGCGCAGCACGTCGGCAGTGACGCCCAGCCAGTCGTCGAGATCCGGCCCCTCCGCCGCCACCCGCAGGAAGACGAAGCGCCCGCACACCCCCACCGCCACCGGCGTCAGGGACCGGCCGCAGCGGCCCTCCCGGTCGAGACCGAAATTCGCCTCGTTGCCGGGGATGCCGTAGGGCACGCCATCGCGGTCGAAGGTCCAGCCGTGATAGCCGCAGCGCAGCATGCCGTTGCCGCGCGGCGCCCGGTGGATCATGGCGAAGCGATGGGTGCAGACATTGCGGAAGCCCCGCAGCTCGCCGTCGAAATTCTGCACCAGCAGGTCCAGCCCGCCGATCCGACGGGTCAGATAGTCGTTGGGCCGGGCGAGGTCGTCGGTGAAGCCGGCGAAGACCCAGGACCGGCGGAAGATCCGCTCCTCCTCCGCCCGGAAGTTCTCCGGGTCGTGGTAGGCGGCGGGAGCGATGCCGGGGACGGCCTTGGCGGCGGCGAAGGGAAGGGGGCTTTCCATGAGGCGAAGGGTAGCCCGCCCCCCGCCGGCCGGTCCAGGGCACAGCGGGTCGCAGCCCCCTCTTCCCAGGCTCTCGCTTCAGGGCCGGAACAGCGTGGCCTCGATGCCGCGCAGGCCGGTGGGATCGCAGATGTAATAGGCGACCATGGCGCGCCCGTCCGGCAGCACCGCCGCCCAGGGATAACCCAGATCCGGCGCCGGCCCGTCGTCGCGCAGCACCAGCTCCGGCACGTCGTCCGGCTGCTGGCGGCGCGGGTCGTAGAGGCGGGCGCGCACGCCGTAGGGCGCATGGCGGTATCCGCCGGCCAGCAGCAGCCGGCCGTCCGGCAACGGACAGACGTCATAGGGATGGCCGACCACCGCATGGCGGCGCCACGGTTCCCAGCTGTGCCCCAGATCGGTGGAGCGCGAGGTCGCCAGATGATCGTCCAGTCCGGTGGTGCGGTGGAAGGCGTGCAGCACGCCATCGGCGTCCAGATGCAGCGCCGTCTCGCAGAAACCGGCCCTGGCTTCGGGGTCGAGCGCGATGACCGCCCGGTGGACCCAGCTTTCCCCCCGGTCGGTGGAGGCGAAGAGATGGCTGGCATAGGTGCCGGTCGAGGGATGGTGGGTATAGCCGGTCTGCAGCACGGTGCCGTCCGGCGCCTCAACCGCCCGGCCGCGCACCGCACCGCCGCAGAAGGGCCGCTGGCCCGGCACGATGTCGGGATGGCCGGGCAGGGGAGGCAGGTCGCGATGCGCGGTCCAGCTCCGCCCGCCATCGTCGCTGTGCCGGCTGTAGCCGCCCCAGAAGATGTAGAGGTCGCCGGTCCTTTGCGGACTGCCGGTCAGCCCGATGCCCAGCGCGCGCAGATCCTCTCCCTGGGACGACGGCACCGGATACCAGCGGAAGCCGGTCAGCAGGATGCGGCCGTCGCCAAGGGTGAGCAGGCTGGCGTCCTGGTCGGCCGCCTGCGGGTCGGGGGGCAGCGCCGTCTCCTCCCCCAGCAGCTCCGCATCGGCACCGAGCCGCAGCAGGACGGTCTGCGAGCGGGAATCGAGATGATCGACATGGTTGAAGCCGGTCTCCCCCGCACGGTACTCCGGCCCGCGCAGCCAGCGATGGTCGCGCGCCCGCCGGAAGGCCAGCAGCACGGCCCCCTCCTGCCCGGCCGCGGTCGGGGTCAGCGACGGGAAGGACGCATAGAAACGCGGGTCGCGGTACAGCACACGATGCTCGACACCGGTCATGGCCATCGGTTTCCTGCCTTCTTCGTTCCGTGAAAGACGCTACCCCTTATAACCCGCGACGCCGTGCCTCAGCAGCAGAGCGGGGCGGAGAAGCGGATACGGCTTGAAAGACCGTTGCTCTTATGGAGAGTCTTCCCTACGAACGGTTCTCCTGTCACGCGGTGCCGCACCCCATGGCGTCCTCCATCGTCCCCAACCCGGCTCCGGTCGGCAGCCTTCTGGACAATGTGCGGACGCGCATCGCTTCGCCGCTGGCCTACTGGCGCAAGGCGAAGGCCGACCCCCGCTACGCCATCTACGACATCCTGCCCATCGTCACCGACCCGGTCCTGCGCGACCGGCTGGCGGCACTGATCGCAGCGCGGCGGCCACGCACGCCGGGCTTTCACCCGTCGCTGGAGGCGCGGGACTGGTGCCGGACACTGGCGAAGGACGGCATCACCCCGCTGCTGCCGCCCCTCGCCCCGGCCGTCGTCGCGGACCTGCGCGCCTATTTCGAGAACACCCCCTGCCACGACCCCTTCCGCCCGCATCTGGGCTGGTTCCGGCCCGACAATCCGCCCAGCCCGGACTCCAACATGGGCTATCACGGCATCGACCAGATCCTGCTGGCGCCCCATGTGCTGGCTCTCTTCAACAATCCACAGGTGCTGGAGGCGGCGGAGCTGTATCTCGGCTGCAAGCCGATCCTCGACAACATCGGCTGCTGGTGGTCCTGGGGCGGGGAAAGCTTCGGCGGGCGCGACGCGGCCAAGGGCACCCAGCGCCACCACCGCGACCTGGACAGCCTGCGCGGCTTCAAGATCTTCTTCTACCTGACCGATGTGGACGGGGAGGACGGCCCGCACATCTTCGTCAAGGGCAGCCACCGCAGCCGCCGGCTGTCCACCGGCCGCGCCCTGACCGATGCCCAGGTCGAGGCCGCCTTCGGCAGTGCGGACACGGTGACGATGACCGGTCCGGCCGGCAGCCGCTTCCTGGGCGATACCTACGGCATCCACAAGGGCGCCCTGCCGCGGCGCGGCCGGCGCCTGCTGCTGTCCGGCCAGTACAACATCAACCGCACCCCCCACGGCCCGACCGCCCCGCCGCTCGACCGCCGCTCGCCGGGCCTGCCGGACGGGCTGGACCCTTTCGTGAACCAGATCTACGTGGCGCCCTGAAGCGGCCGGATCTTTGCGCCGGATCTTTGCGATGGCTTCAGCGGATCCGCGCCAACCCGCGCGGGCTGGCGTGCGACGCCCTCAGGACCGACAGGCGGTCGCGCATCCGCGCACCGATGGCCTCCGGGCTGAAATGGATCCGGATCCGGGCGGCGGCACGCGCCGCCATCGCCCGCGCCTCGTCGGGACGCGAGACCACCCGGCGCATCAGCCGCGCGGCCTCCTCCAGATCGGGATCGGCCCAGACGGTGCCGCACGGGTAATAGCCATCGTCCACGTCGAGCATGACGGTGCGGTAGGGCACCAGATAGGCCGTGTCCGGCGTGGCGATGTCCATGGTGCCGGAATAGGCGGTGGCAATGACGGGCTTGCCGCAGGCCATCGCCTCGGCGACCGTCAGCCCGAATCCCTCCGCACGGTGCAGCGAGACATAGGCGTCCGAGACCGCCATCAGGGCAGCGGTCCGCTCCGCCGTCCAGGGTTCGTTGACCATGCGGATGTCCGGCCGCCCGGCCGCCAACGCCTCCAGCGCACGGCGCTCACCGTCCGCCAGCTTCTTGGCCTTGACGATCAGCAGGGTGCCCGATGCGGCATCGGGGAAGGCGGTTCTGTAGGCGCGGATCAGGCCGGCCGGATTCTTGCGCGTGACGTTGCTGGTCGCGTCGAACAGGAACAGGAAGCAGAAGATGCCGTCGGGAATATCGAACGCCCGGCGGTCGAAGGCCGGAGGATCCTGCGGCGCCGCCACGGGATGGGGCATGGCGATCACCGGCACCGGAACATGCGGCGCCACCGCGGCGGCGGTGAAGGCGCTGGGCACCCAGATCTCGTCGACCAGCGCCAGGCAGTCCCGCCAGGGACCGGGGATCCCCGACGATGCCTCCCAAGCCCAATAGCCGATGGTGAGGCGGCCCGCCAGCCGGCGGGGATCGAGACGGGAATCCAGGGGAGGGGTGGTGGCGTTCAGCGCCCGACGCAGGGCGTCGGGGTTGGTATGGAGCAGCGTCACGGCGAGGGAGCCATCGCCATCGTCACAATCGGCACCGGCGCCGTTCTCCGCCATTTCCGCCGGGAAGGCGGAAAGGGGCAGGGAAAGGGGATGGGGATGGGTTTCGTCGAGCGGCAAGTCGATCGCCGTCACCGCCAGCCCCGAAGCCCGCAGCGCGGCGACGGTCCCGCGCACGGCGCTTCCCAGTCCGGTCGCAACGCCCAGATGCCCGGCGACTTCGATGCGCGGTCCGGTCCGGTCGCCGGGCAGGGCGGCAGACGGGGCGGCGGCCGCTCCACCGGCATCCTGCAGGGCCATCGCGAGGCAGGCCTCCATCGGCAGGCGCTTGCCCATCTCCTCCAGCACGGCGCGGCAGCGGTCGCCGCCGAAGCGCGCGGTGGCACTCTGCCAGTGTTCCTCGAGATGCCGGGCGGTGAGGGTGTCGCCGCCGGGAACGACGCGGGTGTAGAGCCGCGGCAGGTCCATCCGCACGACCCGGGCACTGCGGCGCAGCTGCTCCACCACCGCCGTATCCTCGCGGTGGCAATGCGCCGGATGGCGGGGCATCGCCGCCCTCTCGCACAGAAGCGAGCCCTCCCAATCGCGTTCGCAGGACACCGCCAGCCGGCCTCCGGCCGGCCACCAGATCATCCGGCGGCCGAGCAGGCAGGCCTGGGCACCGGCGGCGGCCAACACCCGCTGCTGCATCTCCAGCCGGCAGGGGTCGTAGAGGCCGTCATCGTCCCACCGGCAGACATAGAGCCCGGCCGCATGGTCGACCGCGATGTTGCGCAGCTCGCCCGGAGTCAGCCCGCCCGCCGCCACCCGGACCAGCCGGATGTTCGGGCCGTCCGCGGCACGGATCGCCCGCTCCAACGGATCGTCCTGCGGCTGCGCCGGGCTGTCACAGACGATGACCAGCTCGCGGTTGGGATAGGTCTGGCGCGCGAAGCCGTCGATGGCGAGATCCGGCAGCCCGCCGCGCTTTGTCCGTTGCCCCGCCCCCTGCTCCGCCCCTTGCACCCTGGTGACCATCAGGCAGGAGATCAGCGGCAGGCCCTGCGCCTGCGCCACGGGCGGGCGGGCGTCTTCCGGCCCCCTGTCGGTCACGGTCGCCGTGACCTGCCGCGGCAGGATGGCGCCGTGCCCGGCGCCGCCCCGGAACCAGCTGCCCTCCCAGTAATGGACCGCATAGGCCTGGCGCGTCGCCCGCTCCCAGAAGACGGGATCGAACAGGCGGCCAGCCCAGCACTCCTCCTTGGTCACGGGATAGAGCAGCTCCGGCGGCAGCACCGTCACCGCAGCCTGGCCTTCCCCCTCATAGGAGGCATGGGCGCGGGTCAGCAGGAAGGGGCCGGTGGCGTCCAGCACGTCGGGACGATGCTGCGCCTCGACCAGCCGGTCCAGCAGATGGTCCCAGAAGGGATGGCCGGGCACCGATGCGAGGAAGGAGGGGCAGAGGATGCGGGGCAGCCCGCGCTCCACCGCCTTCGCCAGCCTGCCATGCTCCTCCGGCTCCAGCCCGACGACGAAGCTCCGGCCCTCCAACAGCCCGTCGACCGGGCGCAGGCATTCGAGATCGAGGTCGGCATAGACCCCGCCGAAGCGCCGCAGGATCAGATAGCGCGCCAGATCGATCCGGGCGATGGGATCGGCATAGCCCCGGAAGACCGGCAGCAGCGCCGGATGCTCCTCTGCGACGAAACGCTCGATGTCCCCATCGGTCCAGAACCGGTAAGCGAAACCGGGATTGCGCGCGATCCAGCTGCGCTGCAGCGCCTGCAGGCCGGACGGGATGTCGCTGGTCTTCCAGGTCTGATGGATCAGGCGCGGGATCGCGTCTTGGAGCAGTGAACCGGACAAATTTGCATCGGCCATGGTTGCGATTGCGTGAGCTTGCATAAGCCACCCGGCCAGGACGTCTCAATGGAAATGAGTGGCCGGAAGTAATTGGACACATCCTGTTTCATTTGACGCACCCCAACGAAGACATGACCTGCCGGCCCTGCGCCACGGCACAGAGCCCCCAATGCCCAGCTTGAATTTTTATTACAATGCACCACCAATGAGATCAATTTTATTGCCACATGATCTGTCCGCACCGGGAGCGGGAGGGATCCGCTGCCTCCCCCTGAGGAGAACTGGACGCGGACGGACGGCTGCTGGTAGGCCATCATCGGCAATCTCCTCGACCGTCCCCAGCGAAAGCGCCCCTCGATGCCCGGACACCGCCTCTACCGCCTTCACCGTCCCTGGACCGTGCTGGGCAGCCGCGAACTGCTCGACGCCGCTCCCTTCCTGAAGGTGCGGGTGGAGACGGTGGAGCTGCCGGACGGGCGGCGGATCGACGATTACTACCAGTTCGACCAGCCCTCCTTCGCCTGCATCTTCGCCGAGACGGCGGATGGGCGGATCGTCACCTACCGCCAGTACCGCCACGGCCCGCGCAAGGTCGGGCTGGTCTTCCCCGGCGGCCACCTGTCCCCGGGCGAGGAGCCGCTGGCCGCAGCGAAGCGCGAGCTGATGGAGGAGACGGGAATGGAGGCGGAGGCCTGGACCGACCTTGGCGCCTACATCGTCAACGCCAACCAGGGCGGGGCCTGGTCGCACATGTTCCATGCCACCGGTTGCCGCCGCGTCGCCGATCCGATCGCCGACGATCTGGAGGACACCGAGATCCTGCACCTGACCCGCGCGGAGCTGCTGGAGGCCATCGGCCGCGGCGAGATGCATCTGCTGACCCAGATCGCGCTGGTCAGCATGGTCTGGCAGGCCGACATCGCCAGGGTGCTGTCCCGTCCCCACACGCCAGACACAGCCGGCCCTGGCACCGCCGATTGAGGAAGAACCCGATGACCCGCCTCGCCCCGATGGCCCCCACGGCCTTTCTGACATTGGCCGTCCTGACCCTGGCCGCACTCCCGGCCGCCGCCGAACCGATGAAGGGCCGCTACGAACTGCGCTGCCAGGACCCGCAAACCCGGCAATGGGCGGTCGCCGGGCAGGTGACCGACCCGGAGATCATCGACCGACCCGCCTCGGATGGACAAGCCGGCGGGCGCGTGGTGCGCGGCACCGGGGCCGACGGCCGGCCGGTGGCGCTGCCGATGCCGGCCGACCGCACCTGCATGCTCAGCGCACGCTGACCGGCGACGGCCGCACAGGATAGAAGAGGCCCTGTCGAACGGGCACCGACCGTCAAACTGTAACATCCCCGCTGTAGCTTCCCGACGCTCGCCAAGACCAAGGCGGCGCCGAACGGGCTCCAATGGCCCGGCGGCACCGCTCACGCCAGCCGCTTGCCCTGATGAGGGTTCGGGAGACACCTGCCATGACCGACTTGTCCGTCCAAATGCCTGAAACGTCGCGCCGCTCGGTGCTCCGCGCCCTCGCCGGGCTGCCGCTGCTGCCGGTTGCCGGCATCGGTGCCGGCGAGCTGCTGTTCGCCTCGGGCGCCGAGGCCGCCGCCGCCAAGGGCGCGCCGGTCGCCGTCGAGTTCGTCGGCATGGCCGCCCCCACCACGGCCGCCGCGCAGGCCAAGACCACGGTCGAGTCCAGCATGGTCGTGACCTGGGCCGACGGCTCCAAGCAGAGCTTCGCGCTCGGCTACCAGCCGCTGTTCATCACCGGCGACATGGTGCCGGACGGCAAGGGCGGCACCATCATGGCCGGCGGCTATGTCGACATCAACGGCAAGCCGATCCTCGACGGCTCGCTGGCGACCCCGACGCAGTTCTTCTCCGACTGCCCGGACGGCTGCAACATGCTGGCCCCGGTCGCCGGCGCCAAGGTGGCCGGCGTCACCGGCAACACCCTGTTCGCCGTCGTCCAGTTCGAGTACACCACCCGCGATTCGAAGGACGCCTCGATGTACGGCAAGCTGCCGTCGCCGATCGCCGTCCTGACGCTGGACCAGAACAAGGAAACCGGCGCCCTGAAGCTGGTACAGTACCACAATGTCGACACCAGCGGCGTGCACGGCCTGTGGATCACCTGCGGCGCCAGCCTGTCGCCCTGGAACACCCACCTGTCGAGCGAGGAATACGAGCCGGACGCGACCGCTCTGGACGACCAGTTCCGCGCCTACAGCAAGAACCTGTTCGGCGACGAGACCAAGGCCAACCCCTACCACTACGGCCACCTGCCGGAAGTGACGGTGAACCTGGACGGCACCGGCAGCATCAAGAAGCACTATTGCATGGGCCGCATCTCGCACGAGCTGGTGCAGGTGATGCCGGACGAGCGCACCGTGCTGATGGGTGACGACGCCACCAACGGCGGCCTGTTCATGTTCGTCGCCGACAAGGCCAAGGACCTGTCCGCCGGCACCCTCTACTCCGCCAAGATGGAGCAGGAGGCCGGCAAGGACATCGACAAGGGCGGCGCCTTCGCCCTGAAGTGGATCAAGCTGGGCCACGCCACCAGCGACGAGATCAAGCAGCTGGCCGACACGCTGAAGGCAGCCGACATCGTCGAGGTGAAGAAGGAGGATCCGAAGGATCCGTCCTTCACCGCCATCGGCTTCAGCGGCAAGACCCAGTGGGTCAAGGTCAAGCCGGGCATGGAGAAGGCCGCCGCCTTCCTGGAGACCCACCGCTACGCCCCGATCGTCGGCGCCACGCTGGCCCTGACCAAGCTGGAAGGCGTCACCGTCAACGCCAAGGACAAGACCGCCTACATGGCGGTGTCCTACATGTACAAGACGATGAGCGACGGCAAGAGCGGCATCAAGGTCGACACCATCAATGCCGGTGCGGTCTATCAGCTGCCGATGAAGGGCGGCCAGACCGATCTGGCCGGTGCCGCCATCGACAGCGACTGGGTGCCGGTGCATTTCAGCGCCGTCCCGGCCCTGGTCGGCCGCGACCTCGCCACCCCGGACGCCATCGGCAACACCGCCGACGCCGACCGCATCGCCAACCCCGACAACCTGAAATTCTCCGAGAAGCTGCGCACGCTGCTGATCGGCGAGGATAGCGGCGCCCACGTCAACAACTTCCTGTGGGCCTACAACGTCGACACCAAGCAGCTGTCCCGCATCCTGTCCTGCCCGGCGGGTGCGGAATCGACCGGCCTGCAGGCGGTCGACGACGTCAACGGCTTCTCCTACATCATGAGCAACTTCCAGCACCCCGGCGACTGGGAGAAGGGCCTGCACGACAAGGTCAAGGACAGCCTCGCCGGCCTGATCAACGACGCCTACCGCAACCGCCGCAGCGGCGGCGTCGGCTACATCCACGGGCTGCCCCAACCTGTATAATGGGGCCGGTGTGATAGCGTCCTGATCGGACCTTGACTTGAAACGATGAGGAACGCGGCCGGTTTTCCGGCCGCGTTTTTTCATGCCCCAAGCAAACCCTTAATCGAAAGAAGTAACACTACCGCCAAATCGCAGAGTGGCTTTTTCTTTGGAAGGGGTAATCACCAATCGACCTGAGACCAATCGGTGATCTTAACGCCTCGTTAACTGGGCGGATGGCTCAATAAGCTCATCAGAACGGGCAAAAGCCTTCACCACGAATACAGGGATCGCCGCCATGTCAAAGACCGATTGCGCCAACAACATCTTCGCTTCTGCTTCCCTTCACCTGGATGTGGTCGATGAGTTCATCGCCATCACCCAGTCGAAGCTGAACGGCGCCACCAGCGATTTCACCCGCGACAGCCTGACCGACCTGCTCGCCGGCCTGACCGAGCAGCGCGAGACCTACCGCGCCGTGCTCGCCGCCGTACCGGCCGTCACCGCGCTCGCCGCCTGATCCGAGACCGCCCCCTCTTCCTCGAAAGACCGCCATCATGACCGCTCCGATCGCCAAGGACGTCCTCGCCTCCGCCACCCTGCATCTGGACGTGCTGGAAGAGTTCATCGCCGTCGTCCGCCGCCGGCTGGCGGCGACCACCGACGCCTTCGCCCGCGACAGCCTGAACGACCTGCTGCTGAGCCTGACCGAACAGCGCGACAGCTATCAGGCCTTCCTGCCGCTGGCCGCCGCCGAGCCGGTCTGAGGCATCAGAACGCCTTCAGCTTCTTCCAGGCGAACACCACCATGCGGGCCAACAGCCAGCCGTGGGTGAAGCGGGAGATCTGGGTTTCGCCATAGCTGCGGTCGGCGTAGCGCACCGGCACCTCGACGATCTTCAGGTTCTGCTTGGCAGCACCGAAGATCAGGTCGAAATCGCCGAAGGGATCGAAATCGCCGAAGTAATGGCGGTTGGCGACGATGGTCTCGTAATCCTCGCGCCACAGCACCTTGGTGCCGCACAGCGTGTCGGTGAAGCGCTGGTTCAGCAGGAAGGAGAAGATGCGCGCGAAGGCCCGGTTGGCCAGGAAATTCAGGAAACGCATCGCCTCCGGCGCCATCGGGTAGACCAGCCGCGTGCCGTTCACGAACTCGCCACGCCCCGACACCATGGCCTGGTAGAATTTCCCCATCGTCTCCGGCGGCACCGTCAGGTCGGCGTCGAGGATGATCAGGATGTCGCCGCGCGCCACATTGAAGCCGGCGCGCACCGCGTCGCCCTTGCCCTTGCCGGGCTGCTTCATGACCTTGATGTCCCAGTCGGGATAGGCGTCGCGGACGCGCAGGCATTCCTCGTAGGTGTTGTCCTGGCTGTTGCCCTCGACATAGATCACCTCGATGTCGGGGGCGAAGCGGGGCAGGCGGCGGATGGCGTTCTCGATGTTGCCGCGCTCGTTGCGGCAGGGGATCAGCACGGTGACCGAGGCCGGCTTGCCGTCGACCGTCACCGCCTCGACGGTGGGCTGCGGCCGGGCGACGACATAGTTGCGCACGCACAGCCGGCGGATGCCCGGCAGGGGTGCCACATAGCGGTTGACCAGCGTGCCCAGCCCGAACAGCCGCTTCGGGACCAGCTGGCGCCATTCGCGGCGCACCGGCTCCCAACCGGCCAGATCCAGCAAATTGACGATGTCGCTGGTCGACAGCCAGTTCTGCTGGCCCTGCGGCATCCGCATCCCGAGCGTCTCCGCCGCCCACAGGATCGGCTCCCAGACGCGGGAGTGATAGCTGACGATGATCCGGGTCTTGGGATTGGCGACCCGGCGCAGCAGGCGCAGCGTCTCCTCGATGTCGTCGAGGAAGCCGATGGTGCCCGACAGCAGGATGTGGCTGAACGGCCCTTCCACCGCGGCGATGGTCGCCGGATCCTCGGCGTCGGCGGCGATCAGCTCCAGCTGCGGATGGCGGGCCCTGGCCACGGCGATGGTCGCCGGGCTGAGGTCGATGCCGACGCCGCGCGCCGGCTTCAAGGCCGCCAGCGTGTCGCCGATGCCGCAGCCGATCTCCAGCACCGTCGCCCCCTCCGGAATCAGGAAGCGCAGATAGGCGCGGTCGGCGTCATGGAAGGCGCGGTTGCGCTCGGCCCAGCCGTCGCGCAGGGGGGCCATGGCGTCGAACAGCGAGCGGATCCGCTGCTGGCGCGGGGAAAGGCCGCGCGTGTCGGCAGCGGCGTCCATCGCGGCGGGAGCGGCGGCCACCGGAGCGGCCACGGAAGCGGACTCGGAAAGCGTCGGAGTGGACTGGTCGATCATCGCGAAAAATCCGTGGGAAAGGCGTCGGGTCCGCCGGAGGAGCCAGAAGAAGAGCCGTCCTCCGGCCGCGCCCCGGTCTCGTTGCGCAGCAGCAGCCAGAACAGACCGCCGGGCAGCGACAGGACGGCGATCGACAGCCCGATCAGCAGCGAGACCAGAAGGGCCGCATCGGCATTGAAGCCGAGCAGCGCGAAGCCGGCGACCATCGCCCCCTCGCGCACGCCCCAGCCGCCGAGCGAGACGGGCAAGGCGGCGGCGACGATGGCGGCCGGCACGATGGCCATCCCGTCCAGCCAGCCGAGCGGCAGACCGACCGAGCGGGCGAACAGGATGGTGGCGCCGATGGTGGCGAGATGGACGCCGATGCTGTGGCCCAGCGCCGCCCAGGCGGCCGGGTTGCCGGCCATGGCGCGCAGCTGCGCAACCGCTCCCCACACCGTCCGCCCCAGCGCCCCGTCGCGCAACCGCTTCGGGATCGGCAGCCGGTCGCGCGGGATGCGCCCGGCCAGCAGCAGAAGCCCCATGGCGACGGCCAGGACCAGCGCCCCGGCCAGCACGGTGCCGGCGACGGCGGGCGGCGCCACCGCGGCCAGATGCGGCAGCCCGACCAGCCCGATCAGCACCACCCCCAGCAGAGCCATCAGCCGGTCGACCAGCAGGGCCAGCATCACCGGACCGGCCGGGTGGCCGAGGCGCCAGGTGAACCAGCCGCGCAGCAGGTCGGCCCCGACCGATCCCGGCAGGATCTGGCCGAGGAATCCGCTCGCCATCTGCAGGCGGAAGGCGGTCCAGCGGGTCAGCGAGAAGCCGGCGGCGCGGCCGACCGCCCGCCACCGCTGCGAGGCGAAGGGCAGGGTCAACGCCTTGACGGCGAAGCCGGCGGCGAACAGCAGGGGATCGGCGGCCGACAGGCGCGCGGCGATGCCGGCCCAATCGGCCCCGGCGGCGAGCGCCCCCAGCACCGCGACCGTCACCGCCAGCTTGACCAGCACCGGCCACCGCCGTCCAGCCGGTTTGCCTGGACTGGGCTGGCCCGGATCCGACTGGCCCAGCTCAGGCTGGCCCGGACCGGGCTCCGCCCGCTTGGCGAAAGGGGTGTCGAGAAGAGCCTGGGCCATCATCCCCGCATGGAAATCCGGGTGCCGCGGGACAGCGGCGCCGAACGGGCCGTTGTAACGGCTCACGCCCAGCTTGTCACCCAATCAGGCGGGCGAGGAAGGAAGGGAGGAGGGGGGCAGACGGGAGAACGTCACCCCATCCCGGCGGCCAGCATGGCGCTGTCCGGCAACAGCGCAGCGGCGCGGGGCGGCGGGGCGGGGCTGAGCGCCCGGCCCTCCAGCCGGCCGTTCAGGATGTAATGCCGCATCGCCGCCGTCAGGTCGCCGCCGGTGGCCGCCGCCACGTCGGCGTTGGCCGCCAGATAGGCCGAGGCGTCGAAGCCGGTGCTCCGCCCCTCCGTCCGGCCGCTGCCGAGGTAATGCAGATCGGCCCGGCCGGTGTCGGTGCCGAAGGCGGCGGCGAGGTCGGGGTTGGCCGCCAGATAGGAGAGCGGGTTGAAGCTGACCGTCCTGCCCTCCGCCCGGCCGCTGCCGATGTAATGCAGCGCCGCCGCCGTCCGGTCGGTGCCGAAGGCGGCCGTCAGGTCGCCGTAGGAGGCGATGTAGGCCAGAGGATCGAAGCTCACGCCCCGCCCCTCCGCCCGACCGCTGCCGATGTAATGGGCGGCACCGGCATCGCCATTGGTGCCGAAGACCGCCGACAGGTCGCCATAGGAGGCGATGTAGGCCAGAGGATCGAAGCTCACGGCCCGCCCCTCCGCCCGGCCGCTGGCGGCGTAATGGGCGGCGCCGGCCGCGGCGTTGGCGCCGAAGGCGGCCGACAGATCGGCGTAGGACGCGATATAGGCCAGCGGCGAGAAGGCCAGTCCGGACGAGGCTGCGGGCACGCCGGTCGTCGGGGTGCCCCCGTTCCCCGTCCCGCCGCCCGTCCCGGGATTGGGAACCGCCGGCACCGTCAGCGGCGCGAATCCCATCCGCCCCCAGTCCAGGTCATGGATTCCCAGGGAAAGACCGAGGGCCGCCGCGGCCCCGCCGCCCAACCGGAAATCGCCGGCCGCCGGGTTGGCGAACAGCCCCGACGACAGCGTGTCGCCGCCGTTCAGCCCGCGGATGCCCTGCAGCAGGTTGCCGGTGACGGTGTAGGAACCGGGGGTCCAGAACTCCCAGTAATCCACGCCGGTGGTGGAGGAGATGACGTTGCCGGTCACCCGGTTGTTGCTGAGCAGCCCGATGCTGCCGGCGCTCGGCACCCATTCCAGGCGGATGAAGCGTTCGCGCGGGTTGGACAGGGTGGCGAAGTTGTTGGTGACGGTGTTGGAATCGCCGCCATGGATGAAGACGCTGGCCCAGCCGGTGTTCTGGAGGAAATTGTCCTGGACGGTGACGCCGTTGGCCATGTCGTCGAGATAGATGCCGAAGCTCTTCTGGCGGTCGAGCCAGCCCGACCCGTCGGTCGCCAGCCCGCCGACAGTGCGGATGTCGTTGCCGCGGATGGTCGTGCGGGTGTCGACATTGGACCGGCCCAGCATCTCGATGGCGCCGCCGTCGGCGGTCTCGGTCATCGTGTTGTAGAGGCGGTTGTACTCCACCACCGTGTCGGTGTTGACGGTGGCGCCGTCCCAGTTCTTGATCGAGATGCCGTAGCGCGTGCTGTTGCGGATGTCGTTGCCGGAGATCAGCGTTCCGCTGGCGCCGTAGAGCTGGATGCCGGCGACGTCCTTCAGCACCTCGCCGATGCCGTCGATGCTGTTGGCGCTGATGCGGTTGCCGTTGCTGCCGTAGGTGACCTTGATGCCGCCGGCCCCGAGATGCTCCATCCGGTTGGCTTCGATGGCGTTGGCCGACGATCCGGTCAGCGTCATCCCGGTGCCGACATTGACGAAACGGTTGCCGGCGATGCTGTTGCCCGATGCATCGGTCAGCGTCAGGGCCGAGCCGTCCCAGCTCGTGTCGGCGAAGGTCAGCCCCTGGAGGGTGACGCCGCTCGCCCCGTTCAGCGCCACGAGCGTGCCCAGCCGCGCCACCACCGCGCCCTGGCTCAGCAGGGCGCCGGGATCCTGCGGCTTCACCACCAGCCGGCCGGTCTCGGCCTGCCAGGCGAACTCGCCGGCATCGCGGATGAAGGCATCGTCGTTCAGCAGGCGGTAGGTGCCGCCGCTGCGCAGGGCGTACTTCACCCCTTGGGTGAAAGTGACGGTCCGGCTGGCGGCATCGGTGGAAGCGACGCCGACGATGGTGTCGGACAGCCGTTCGGTGTCGAAGGTCTGGATCATCGTGCCGGGCTGGACCCCGGCGGCCAGCACCGCCGCCATCGCCCCGTCGCCGGCTCCGATGCGCAAGCTGGTCCTGCTGGCGCCGCCGGCCGCCGCCTCCAGCACCGACCAGCCGGACTTGGCGTCACCGGCAGTCCAATCGCCGGTCTGCGCCACCTTCTGCCGCACCCCGCCGACGGAGAGGTCCAGCCCGGTCGCAGAGGTCGCCGCGGCGTAGAGCCCGCCGCCGATGGCGGTGAAGCCGCCGACCCGCTCGCCGCCGCTGAAGACCGGCGTCTCGCCCGGAAAGGCCATGATGCGCACGCCGTTGTCGGCCGCGGTCAGGGTGACGGTGCGTGCCATGGCATAGGTGCCGCCACGGACATAGGTGTCGCGGATGCCGGTCGCCCGCATCGCGGCCTGCGCGCGGTCCAGCGTGGCGAAGGGACCGTCGGTGCCGTCGGCATTGGGTGCCGCCAGACGCCCCGACCAGGAATCGTTGCCGTTGGTCGCGACGTAGAAAGCCTGCTGCGTGTCTGTCATTGCCGGATTGCCTTGCCGATACCGGGCAATCACACGGCAGAAATACTTAATAAAGAGGTATTCCTATCCTTTCCAATCTATCCTTTCGCACAGGAAGCCGGTGGAATTTTCGTGACAAATTGCCAGTCCATGGCGGTTGTCACTTGCCTTGTCCTCCAAATTTCCTTGCCGGCACTCCACTCGACCCGGTCAACGCAGTTCCACCTGCCGCTCCTCCCGCAGCACCGTCTCGTCGCCATGGCGCAGCGTCACCGTCACCCGGTAGGGTCCGGGCACCCAGGGACCGTGGGCCGGCTTCCTCACCTCGGTGCCGAAGAACAGCACGGCCAGCGGACGCGGCACCGCCCCCTCGTTGCGGAACAGGCGGCGTCCGTCGGGACCGGTGACCTCCAGCATCACCCGGTCACCCTGGCGTCCGCCCATCAGCTCCGTCCACACCCCCAGGATCGGCACGTCGGCCGGCAGCGGCCTGCCGCCATAGCCGCCATAACCATAACCGCCATTCCGGGCCACCTCCGCCTTCGGCGCCTCGGGCGCCAGGCCGGCGCCGAGCACGGCGCTCGGCCGGTAGGCGAGCGTCCGGCGCGCATCGGCGCTCCACAGCGTGCCCGACGGAACCGGAGTGGCGCCCGGATCGGTGGAACAGGCCGGCGCCTCGCCGGTCCCGGCCTCCCTGCCGGTATAGGGATCGAGGGTACGTCCGTCATGGCGGACGCCGAAATCGACATGGGGGAACTCGGTGTTGCCCGACAGCCCGACCTGGGCCAGCACCGTGCCGGCCTCCACCCGGTCGCCCGGCCTGACCGCGATGCTGCCGCGCTTCAGGTGGCTGTACTGGGTTTCCCAGCCGTTGCCGTGATCGACCACCACCGCGTTGCCGGCCTCCCGCCCGGCCGGTGCGCCGCCGCTCTGGCGGATGCTGACATCCTCCATCCCGTCGCGCACGCGGGCCACCGTTCCGGGCGCCGCGGCCACCACCGCCACCCCGCGCCGCATCGCCTCCAGGTCGGGCAGCCGGAAATCGGTCCCCTTGTGCCCGTCATAGGTCAGCCGCCCGCAGGCGAAGTCCCGCATCCCCGGCCCCGGATCGGCATCGACATAGTTCTGGACGAAGCAGTCCGTTCCGATCCGGCAGCGCACCGGCAGCTCCAGCGCCGGCGCCCCAGCGGGAGGAGCGACAGGAGCAGCGGCGGGAGGGTCGGCAAAGGCTAGGGACGGCAGGAACACCAGGGCGGCAACCCCCCAGCGACAATGGACCGGTAGCCTCATCCAGACCCCACGCACGGCGCTGCTCCCTCTTGCCCGATCGTCTTCAACAGGTGGGGTGCCGGCCGGGGGAGGCCAGCCCCCTCCTTATGCGCCGTCGCATAAGAGGTGCCCCATCCCAATTCCGTCCCGCCCTTATCATCCGAAGGCCACATCGCCAGCCGGCATACTCCGCCCCGCATCTTCATCGACGACGGCAGCAGGACGGGACCGACAGCATGGCGAACAGCACCTATACCGGCCGGGGCGAAACGGTCGTCGTCATCGACAGCGGCTGGTCGCCGACCTGGGAAGCCGCCTCGCGCGTGGTCTATCAGCACGACTACGCCAACAACGACGCCGACGCGCGCAACCCCAACGCCGACACCCACGGCGCCCTGGTGACCTCCAGCATCCTGTCGCAGGCGCCGGACCTCGACATCGTCGCGCTGAAGGTGATGCCGGACGACGACTCCACCGCGTCGGGGGCGGCAATCGAGCAGGCGCTGCAATGGGTGGTGGCCCATGCATCGGACTACCACGTCGTCGGCGTCAACCTGTCACTGGCCGGCGGCTCGGCCACGTCGGAAATGACGACCCTGCTGTCGGACGAGCTGGCGAGTCTCGCCGCCAAGCGGGTGCTGGTGTCGGCCGCCGCCGGCAATGCCGGGCAGAACGGGACGGCGGCCGACGTGTCCTATTTCGCCGCCGACCACAACACGATCTGCGTCAGCGCATCGGGCGGCGACGGCACCATGCCGGGCTGGGCCCAGCGCAATCCGGGCATCACCGACCTTTGCGCCGACGGCACCGACATCCGGCTGACCGATCTGGCCGGACGGACGCTGACGGCCAACGGCTCCTCCTTCTCCACCCCCACGGTGACCGCCGCGGTGGCGCTCGCCCAGCAGGAGGCCATGGCACTGCGCGGCAGCGCCCTGACCCAGGACGAGTTCCTGTCGCTGGCCCGGCAGACCGGGACGCCGATCGCCGGCACCGGCTACACCGACCTGAACACCCAGGCGCTGCTGGCGAAGATCGGCCAGCTCTATGGCACGACGCCGACGGTTCCCGACCCTGGCCCCGGCATCCCGGCCACCGCCGCCGCCACCATCCTGGTCAACGCCAAGGGCACGGCGGCGGCCGGGGTGAACGCCCACTTCACCCTGCTGGTCGACGGCCACGCGGTCGGCAGCGCCACGGTGGGCACCGCGGCCAAGAACTACGCCTTCACCGCCACCGTGTCGGCCGACAGCGCCCACACGGTGCAGGTCCAGTACGACAATGACGGCTTCGCCGGCGGCCAGGACCGCAACCTGCTGGTCACCAGCGTCAGCGTGAACGGCCACAGCTATGCCGCCACCGACGCCGCGGTGACCTACGACAAGGGGGCGCTCGACGGGCGCGACGTGGTCAAGGGCCAGAGCGGCCTGTGGTGGAACGGCACGCTGGTGGTCGCCGCCGACAAGAGCCTGTTCACGGCACAGGCGCATGTGGCGGAGCTTCAGGCCAGCGACCTGCTGGGCCATGCGGTGTCGGCCAACCCGGCCACGCACGAGACGGCCGCACACGAGACGACCGATGCCGCCGGCTGGACAGCGGACCTGCTCCCGGCCTTCCAGCATGCCGACCACGGCCTGCATGTTTGGCACGACGCGCACGACATGGCGGCGTAAGGAGCCGAGGTCCGGGGAGAGGGGGGAATCCTGAGAAAGACTCCTACCGCTCGTGCATCGCTTCCTGGGCGCTGCGCGACAGGGGAGAGAGCAGGTAGTCGGCGATGCGGCGGCGGCCGGTCCTGATCTCGGCGCTGACCGTCATGCCCGGCTGCAGCCGGGTCTGCCTGCCGTCGACGTCCAGCGTGTCACGGTCCAGCGCGATGCGGGCGGCATAGACCGACCCCGCCTCCGGCGTCTTGACGGTGCTCTTGTCCGTTCCCTTGTCGGCCTGCTGCTGCTGTTGCACGGCGTCGCCGGACAGCGAGGCGACGCGGCCGGGGATCAGCCCGTATTTGGTGAAGGAGAAGGCCTCCACCTTCACCTCCGCCACCTGGCCGGTCTGGACGAAGCCGATGTCCTTGTTGGGGATGAAGGCCTCGACCTCCAGCCGGCTGTCCTCCGGCACGATGACCATCACCGGCTGGGCAGTGGTCACCACGCCGCCCACCGTGTGCACGGCCAGCTGCTGGACATAGCCGTCCACCGGTGCGGTCAGCCGCAGCAGCCCGACCTGCTGGTCGGCCTTGGCAAGCTCCTGCTCCAGCGAGGCGGCCTTGCGCTCGGCCTCGGCGAGGCTGGTGTAGAGCTGGCGGCGGAACTCGGCCTCGGTCTGGCGGCGCTGTTCGGCGGTGGCGGCGATGGAGGCGTCGGCCTCCGTCAGCTTGATCTTCTGGACCAGAAGCTCCTGCTCCTGCCCGACCAGATCCTGCTGAAGCTGCAGATACTGGAAGCGGGACGAGGTGCCGCGCTTCGACAGGTCGTACAGGGCTTCCGCCCGCTCGCGGATCAGCGGCAGGGTGGCGTTCAGCTTGGCGATGGTCTGCACCACGGTGGCGCGGTCGGCCTCGCGCCGGGCCTGCTCGCGGTCGAGGGCGGCCAGCTTGGCACGCTGCTCGGCGATCTGGCTGGCGAGGAGCTGGCCCTGCATCCGCGCCAGATCGGGCGACAGGCCGGCCGGCGGGATGAAGGCGGCATCCGGGTTGCCGTTCACCACCTCCAGCGCCGCGCGCAGCCGCGCCGCCTCGGCCTGGGCGGCCGACAGGTCGGAGCGGATACGGTCGCGGTCGGCGGCGGCCTCGGTCGGGTCCAGCTCGATCAGGGTCTGGCCGGCCTTGACCAGCTGGCCGTCCTCCACGGCGATGGCGCGGACGACGCCGGTCTGCATCGGCTGGATGGTCTTGGTCCGGCCGCTCGGCACCACCCGGCCCTGCGCCACCGCCACCACGTCGACATGGCCGAACCAGGCCCAGGCGCAGGCGGCGGTGAAGGCCAGCATGATGACCCCGGTGAAGAGGCGCGCGGTGGGGGAGGGCGGCCGTTCCAGGATCTCCAGCGCGTCGGGCAGGAAATCCATCTCGTCGCGGCGGCGCTTCTGCGGCCGGCCCTGGAGTTTGGTGGGCGGACGCGGCCCGCCGGGCGTGCCCGGCGCGTTGGCGGGCGGCTTGATGCCGGGAGGGGTGGCGGGAGTGGGAGTGCCGGGGGAGGTCTTCACCGCGGCGGTCGTCTTGCTCATGGCGTTCATTCCCCCGTTAACCTGCGGCCCGCTGTTCGATCAGCCCATCCGCAGGCGGCGGGTTCACACCCGGCAGCTGCCCCATTTGCCCACGGAACAATGTGGCGTAGCGGCCGCCGCGGCGCAGAAGCTCGTCGGGCGCGCCGTCCTCGACGATGCGGCCGCGCTCCACCGTGACGATGCGGTCGGCGATGGCGACGGTGGACAGGCGGTGGGCGATGATCAGCACGGTGCGGCCGGCGCAGATGCGGCGTCGGTCAGCGTCTATGGCGTCGTCCGCACCCTGCTGTCCGGCCGCAAAGTCGCGGCAGCGGACCTGCCGGCGGTCGCCTGGAGGGTGGAGCGAAGCCGAATCGGAACCGCCCCCGCCTGGACCGGCCCCGCCTCCATCGCGGCGCTGGTGGCGGTCATGTATGTCTTCACCATCGCCGCCTTCCAACTGATCCAGTCGCTGCCGATCGTCGCAATCGGCGG
>NZ_BADK01000491.1 GCF_000333595.1 Azospirillum sp. B506 | reverse complement strand
CAGCCTTTGCGCATGTCAGTGTGTCCGCTGGCCAGCCACACCCGCACGCCACTCGGCACCGGGATCATGCCAGGGCACCGACGACGGCCGCCGCCAGAGCCGGATCGACCGGCCCTTCCAGACGCAGGCGTGCCCCGCTGGGCAGGATGACCTCGAGGATCGCCGGGCTCGTGGTCGGACCCGCTGGAGGCGGCAATGGTTCAGGGGGCTCCACCGCCGGCGGGTCGATTACGGTCGGCTCCGGGGTGATGGTCACTGCGACGAAGCTGGACGGTTCGGCCACGGCGGTCCCGCTCGCCTTCATCAGCCCTCGCCAGCGGTATAGCAGACTTTCGTGCACGCCCAGCCGGCGGGCAGCTTCCGTCACCACCACGCCGGGGCAGAACGCCTCCTCGACCATTCGGACCTTCTCCGCCGGCGTGTAATTTCGCCGCCGCTCCGTCCCCGTCAGAACCTCGACCCGCTGATAAGCCATGACGTTTGCAACTCGTTTGCGTCCGCGCAATGACGCGCCACGCAAAACTCAGACGTCGGACCCTATTTTGCCAAGGCGGCACTCACCGGAGGCGTACGGTCCATATAGAGGCCGACGATGTCCTCCACCTTGGCGGCGAAAGCCGGATCGTTGGACCGCTTGAAGGTGCGCAGCCGATGCGGTTGGAGCCGGTTGGCTTCCCAGATGCGCTGCACGGCGCGCAGGCTGATGCCGACGGCCTTGGCCACCGCTCGGCCGGTCCAGTGTGTCACGGCGCCCGGTGGTTCCGAACAGGTCAGCGCCAGCACCTTGGCCACGGTGGCGGTCGGCAGCGGTGCCCGGCCGGGTTTGCGCGTCTTGTCGCGCAGCAGCGCAGGGAGTGTCCGAAATTTCGTGCTCGGCGGGGCGGGTTGAGTATCAGGCGTTCATCGCCTTTGCGAACCGCTCGCCGAAGATGACGGCCATCTGCGCCTTGGCGGCCGTCCATTCGCGCGGCGGCATCTTCCAGTCTTTCTCGGCTCGGTTCAAGACGAGAAACAGGAGCTTCAGGGCGGCCTTGTCATTGGGGAAATGCCCCCTGGCGCGCACCGCCCGGCGCAGCTTGGAGTTCAACGCTTCGATGGCGTTGGTGGTGTAGAGGATGCGCCGGACCTCGCGGGGGAAGGCGAAGAAGGGAATGACCTCCTGCCAGGCCCGCCGCCACGCCTTGCCGATGGCCGCGTACTTTGTGCCCCAGGGACCGTCCTCGAAGGCGGTCAGGGCCGCCTCGGCGGCCTTGTCGTCGACGGCGTCATAGACCGCCTTCAGTGCGGCGGCGATGGCCTTGCGGTCCTTCCAGGATGCGAACTCCATGCTGTGGCGCAGCAGGTGGACGATGCAGGTCTGGACGATCGTCTCGGGATAGGCGGCGGCGATCGCCTCGGGAAAGCCCTTTAGCCCATCGACCTCGGCCAGCAGGATGTCCTCGACGCCCCGGTTCTTCAGCTCGTTCAGGACCCGCAGCCAGAACTTGGCGCCCTCGTTCTGTTCGATCCACAGGCCGAGCACCTCCTTGGCACCGTCGGCCCGCACGCCGATGGCCACATGGATGGCCTTGTTGCGCACCAAGCCTTCGTCCCGGATCTTGACCCGGATGGCATCCAGGAACACCAACGGGTAGATCGCCTCCAGGGGCCGGTTCTGCCAGGTCGTCACCTCCTCGATCACCGCGTCCGTCACCGTGGAGATCAGGTCGGCCGACACCTCGATGCCATAGAGCTCCCGCAGGTGCCCAGTGATCTCCCGCGTCGACATGCCCCGCGCGTACAGCGAGATGATCTTCTCGTCGAAGCCGGGGAAGCGCCGTTGGTACTTGGCGATCAGCGCCGGGTCGAACGTTCCCGTCCGGTCGCGAGGAATCGACAGGTCCATCGATCCGCCCTCGGTCAGCACCGTCTTGCGACCGTAGCCGTTGCGGCGGTTCCCGCTCTCATCGCCGGCCAGATGATGATCCAACTCCGCCTTCAGCGCCCGCTCCGTCAGCGCCTTCTTCAACTGGTCGAGCAGGCCGTTCGGATCAAACGCCGCCTTGGCGTCAGCACCAGCCA
The DNA here is from genome assembly GCF_000333595.1 of Azospirillum sp. B506. Taxonomy (GTDB): domain Bacteria; phylum Pseudomonadota; class Alphaproteobacteria; order Azospirillales; family Azospirillaceae; genus Azospirillum. The sequence goes on along the minus strand of NZ_BADK01000491.1, from coordinate 25,973 downwards.
GCAGCTGGTCGAGGATGGCATCCGGGATAACGGGCTCTTTGCGTCGTGCCATGCAGGGGCTCCTTTCGCTTCAGGATAACCCCGCCGAGCACGAAATTCCGGACACTCCCGCAGCGCATCCACGCCTTGTTCGGCGTAGCGCACCTGCCAACGCCAGACCGCCGGGCGGCTGACACCGGCCCGGCGCGCCACCTCCTGCACCGGCAGCCGCTCGGCCGAGAGCACGATGATGTTCACCCGCTGGACATGCTTGTGCGGGAGGTTGCGGTCGCCGAGGAGCGCGGCCAAACGCGCGCGATCCTCTGCTCCAACGATGACGTTGACGGTCTGGGCCATGCCGACAGAATCGCACACCAGCAGCCCGCTGTGAATCCTATGTCTGCGTCAGTGCACTAGCCGCCAAACTGTCCGGAAAACAGGGTCCACTTCACACCTTGCCACACCAACTCAGGAGCACGGCACCCGATAGAGAACAGAGAGAGTACTCTCTCCATTTCCCATTTTCTCAGGAAATCGCACCTTTTACCAACGGCGAAGCGTAGACACGATAGACGTGAAAGGACGAGGAGCCTCGCCGTTGGCACGTTGGCGTTTCACTTCCCGCCAATTGGCCTGGCACCCGCTGCAGTACTCCGGCTCCTCTTCCATATAATCCCGCAAGTATTTTTGCATCGTCTCGCTTCTCCAGATATCGGAGAAATGATTTATCTTGAGGTCAGAGTATCCCATAAGGTCTGGGGTCCAGCTGACGCAACATGGCGTAAGATAGCCGTCGAAATTTATCCCCATCACGCGCCATGGAGCTGTGCAAATCTCTTCATCTGGCGGTGGTCCTAAAGTATTTGAGAATGAATACTTAAGATTTTCAAATTTTCTGAAATTTTCATGAGCAAGAATATTGAATATACTCATTCCATCTTTATCAAGCTGTCCATCTTTAGTGTCAAATTCTTGGAAAGGAGAAAAATTCACCCTGAATTTTCCCACACCATCAAGCCATGACAGAGTATTTTCCAAATCGTACAAATTTGATTTGCTAACCGTTATATTAATAACATTATCTATGCCAGATTCATGCAGAAGTACTGTAAAATTTTTCAATTTTTCAATATTTGTTCCTTTTCTCAACTTGTCAGCCAAGCTCTGAGACAGAGTATCCATAGACAACGTGAGGCCACTCAAGCCAAGCTTGACCAAATTCTTAAAATAATCAACTCCGCGTGTGAGGCCATTCGTCGTAGTCCAGATCGTTCCAAAACGACCTCTTTGCCGAGCATGGTCGATGAACTTGTCATAATCCGGCAGCAGGCTGGGCTCACCAACGCCGTGCAGGATAAGGCCGCTACCATCCGGAAGATGATCAAGCATTCGGCTGTACGTATCGAATGACATGTGCTTATCAAGCCATTGATCGTTACGTATTCCAACAGACCGGGAACAGCCCTCGCACTTCAGGTTGCACAGCGTCGTGACTTCGATCACGAAGGCAAGATAATTTCGCCCTGGAAGGAGCGCTGCATTGAACAGATTCGTGAAGCCTTGATCGACCAGTTCAAATTCCAGTGAGGACTTAGCCAATCCAGTGAAGACAACTACGGCATCCCGGGGAGCCGATGCGAGGAAATCCTCGAAGGAAAGGCTATCCATCGTATTCTTCGGAAAAAGCGATGGATTCTCGCACGGAGGAAGGATTTTGATACGCGTAGAAGAGCGCGTATCAATCAAATAAATCATCCTGTTCCGTGGCAGTTCCTTCTCATCATAAAGATAGCGGATCACTGTCTTTGACATGGAAACCTCTCATGAATACTCTGAGCAGCCTTCCTGTGTGAAGACGGCCTAGTACCACAGCCGTTTTCGGAAAAGCTAGCAACGCCGCCGTTTCGCGGCTTTTTCAACCCGACCAAGCACAGTGCCATATCCAAGAGGACCTTCACATCCCTACTCCAACGAACGACCGATGGACCATGCGACCTTTCCATTTGCAACACTCTCGTGGAGTAGGAAAACGCCTTCGGCCAAGATTCCTCACATTGGCGACCCCTCTGAATTATCCTTCAGCAGCATCAGCTTGCCGCCGATCCAAGAAGGCAGAAGGGTCGTCATCGTATCAATTCGCTCTAACAACATGACAATAATTTCCATGACTAACTTGCCGCTTCAGGAAACTTTCAGTTTTTAGCCATGAAAAGAGAAGGGGGAATGCCCTTCTGCGACTACTTAAATGAAATTAATGTGCCGTGGCGGATTGTTCAAGTGGCTAAGATACTGATTTATATAGTGCTGACGACAGTTGCTCTCACAGTCCTTATTGACATCAATCGTTTCAATTTTTTCCTGTACTTCCCAATATCTTTCGCTTGAAACGATATCCGCAAACGGCGTCTCGATGACATTCCCCATCAGGAACTCATCGCGCCGGACATCAAACCAATGGCCGCAAGGAAAGACGCTTCCGTCGGCGCTGATTGCCATGAGGAACTTAGTTCCGAAACAGACCGGGTAATCTTTCATGCCCCCGTTCATCAGCTTCGCGAACTTCGGAATCACAGTGTATGATTTGTTGCTGTAAGTCTTTGCTTCTTCAAAAATGCTACGTTGCTCGACATACTCATCGGTCGGCGAATCGAGCAACTTGTCGCTTGTGTCAGAGCAAGGCTTAATCACGAAATAATCAACACCCAACTCTGCTCCAAGCTTGGCAAGAGGGACGACCTGATCAAAGTTTTGTTTGGTCATCACCATTTGCAAACCGATTGTGCAGTCGTATCCGCCCGCTTTGCGCGCTTCAACCAATGCACGGGTATTGGCAATCACCCGGTCCAACCCATCGATCTGGTGAATCAGCCGGAAGGACTCTGGGGTGGCCGCAGAGATGTTGATCCTCAACCACGTCAGACCGCGAAGCAATGTATCGATCCGGCTCCGATCAATCCTTAGCCCATTAGTCGCAAGGCTGAGATCAAGCCCGATGGAACGGGCATAATCCACTGCATCGTAGAGGGCTGGATTCAGGGTGTTCTCGCCCTCGCCGATCAAGGCGATCGAGCGCACACCAATATCCTTGGCGTTCTGAAACGTGCGAAGGATCGCCTCCTTCGGCATGTTGAAGACGCCCTTCAGATTAGTTCCGTAGCCGGTCCGGCCCTGGATCACGCCATAGCAATAGGTGCAGGCCATGTTGCACCCTTTGCTGATACCCATATCGATGTGCAGCGGAGCGATCCGTTCACCCTTCTGCCATTGAACGACCCGGTCAAGGTGCCAATGCAGTTTATGCCCATCCATGTTGAACTGATCGCTCATCACTTTTCCTCCGCCATGACTGTCATTGATCACTTGACGCACAGCGCCATCAGATAGTGGGCCAACTTGTCGAAACCCGTATGCAGCATTTCGTCATTCATTGAAAAGAGAAAAACCTGAGAAAAGTGGCCGCGCAGAGTTTCCTTGAAACGATCCGGCGTGAAGAGGTTGATATGCCCCATATTGCTGCGCTCTGAAGCATAAGCTTTTGCATATTCACTTGGGGTGCCGATGATTGCCACGCCTTTATCGGTCAGTGCATTCCGGCAATTATCCAGGAACTTGTCGGTCAAATGCGGTTCGATATGCTCGATCACGTCGATGGAGAGCAACCCATCGGCGACGCCCTGCAGATCGCTGGTCAAGAAATCACGGCATTCGAATGTCACCCGCTTTTCTCTACCCGGTCGAATCCGAGCCAAAGCCGGCTGAATTACGTTGTGAGCATATTTGATTTGGCTCTCATCAAAATCATAGGCGAGGATGTCAGCCTCGGTGTCGGCAAGAAGCATCATCGTTCCGAGGCATTCACCACACCCGACTTCCACGATTCTTGTGGAGTTACTCAACATTTTGCAGCAGAATTTGTAACGAGATGTAATAAATGAAAGCCGCTTGGCATCGGTTAGTGCAATTTCTGTATATATCGGCCCAAGTGGAATTTGGAAATCGATGTTCATTGCAGCAACCTGATCCCAAACATCCTTAGTCGTAGACATTTTCTTCTCCTGTCGTGCTATTCTATGAGCACGGATCGATTCAGAGATTGATATCGCAGCGGGTTTAGATGAAGCGACTGGAACAAGGGAGAATCAGGTTCTAGCTAATTTAGTTTTGAAGCCGGCACTGCTGAATTCTTCCACTGTGCTGAAGCGCTTATAAGTATCGGCTCGTCCAGCCATCTCATCAATCTTACGCTGCTTGTGTTCTGCCCAATAGCTACGCCGGATATTTTCAAGTTCATCAGGGCTGATGTCAGGCAACCGAATATGCGAGACCGAATAGCGAATGTCGTTAACATCGAAGTCGTCGATCAACAGCTTTTCCGATACGCATTGATCATAGAGCGGTGTTCCAGGTAGAGGAGAAACCACGGACAATGCGAAGTCATCAAGGTCAAGGCTTTTGGCAAATTCCGCCGTATGCAAAATTTGCGTCTTGGTCTCGTTAGGGAACCCCATCATGAAGTAACCACGAACCTCCAAGCCGACCTCCTTGCATTTCTTCACGATGCCCGGCACACGCTCAAGATCGACCCGCTTGTCAATCAATGTGTCCTGGATCGATTGATCACCGGCTTCCAATGCCAGAATGACTCTGTAGAAGTTGGCCTGCGCCATCAACTCGATCACTTCATCATCCAAGGCATTGGCTTCCGTACCCGCCGGCACGCTGAACACGATATCGGGGAACTCCACACTGAAAGCGCGCAGAAGCTCCTTCACCCTTGGAACGCTGATAAAAAAGTTATCATCCAGGAATTGAATCTCCTGTATGTCATATTTCTCTTTCAGCCATCGAATCTCGGAACACACATCTTCCACAGTCCGTTTGCGATAGCCCTTGTAGCCACCCATCAAAGGGGATGTGCAGAAGTAACACGTATGAGGACAGCCTCGCGACGACACGACAGGCATGTAACGTTCACGCATGACGTTACCGCCCCCCATCCGTACTTCAGATTTCCAATAACGGCTCATATCCAGCAGATGCCATGCCGGGTAAGAAATCTCGGCCAGATCACCTGGGTTCGGCCCGTCTTTGCGGAAATAGTATTTGTATTCGTTACCTTTCTTGGCTGGCCGAATACCAGCCATGGTATTGATAACTTTCCCATCTTCGCGGAAATAGAGGCCCCGAACCCCTGCAAGCTCGCCGCGTCCGTTCAACGCATCCAGAAGCTGCGGGAAGGTCTCGTCGCATTCACCAATCATCACAAAATCGATGTCCGGATTTTCCATCACCTTGTCCGGCATCGAGGACGGATGATGTCCTCCAAGGACAATTGGAGTATCGGGAAAATTCCGACGAACCTCACGCAAAATCGCATAGCATTCGCTGGCAAGATGGGAGAACAGGATGCTCATCCCGATCAGATCCGGCTCGGCGGCCCGGATGCGTTCAATCAGTTCTGCGGTTCCAAGACCATAGACGATGAAATGTTCACTCAGCCTCTCGGTATCATAACCTTCGGCCAGCATGTCGGCGATCGACACCTCATAGCCCGCTCTCAGGCAGGCGGCACCAAGATAGGCAAGTCCCAATGGAGGCTGGCAATGTTTCCGTTCAACGATCGAACCGTCCACTTTCCGGACAAAGCATTTGCCAGGCGGGTTGATCAGCAAAACCTTCTGGACGGGTTCCATCACAAGCTCCTCCATATTAACGATCCAACCTTACATTTCTCAGAGAGAGCTCTCTTTTTCTGCAAGATGCCGCAGAATAGGCACAAAAACAAAACGGTCAATTTTGCCAATGGTAGATTTTCTGGAGAACCATAATCCCAACAAATTTCACTGTCAATCGTGACATTGACTAAGCAAATTAACGCTTGCTTAATAAATTTTGGTAACTTTCCTGTTGCTGCTGGTGTTTTCACACGACTTTAGTTCTCCTGTTCAGGCGAGTTATTTTCAGCTGACCGGTGGGCGGACGCCTGCACGTTCGGCAACAGCGCCAAACAGGTCCAAGGATGCGTGGTTCCAATCCAGGCAATGTTGCCGCAGAGCCGCAGTTCCATGACGCAAGCCCTGCAAATCGGCCGACTTCAATCGCGCGGCAATTTGTCGGGGATCCATGTTGTCCACGACGATGCCGGCGTCGAACTCCTTCACCATTTCGCTCATATAGGTCCAGCCGGCATCCAGCAGAACCGGCAGCCCGCCGGCAACATAACCAGACCAGCGGTTGCAGATGGCGACATAGCGATCAGGTTGGAATTCATACTGTTTGTCGGCCAACCAGCCAAAGTCATACTGTCCCATAAGGGAAAGCATGTCATTGGAAGGGACTCTCCGATGATATCGGATGGGGCCTTCAGCATAACGATTCATATAATCTAGGAAGCCGAAATCGTTATGCTCTCCAGTATGCGTTGAATTAAAGATGTCGAGCGTTGCATTCTCTTCGCAGACAGCTTCGGCAATCGGCAGGAAATTGTGTGCGTTCCGGAACGCGGTCAGGAAGCGCGAGGACGGCAGAAAACCGGCATAGAGCAACCGCATTGGGTCCCCTAGCGCGGGTGGCGTCCAGGCAGATGGGGGAACTGCCTTTTCGATCATCGGGAAATAGGTGCGGAATTCTCCGCTGCAGTGCCCTTGAAGCCGATTCCAATCCTCTCCGCCTCGCTTTGACAAGGTCAGTGCAGCAAGATTGGCGGTGTGAAATTCCCAAAGACGGGTCAGACGGATGGTCGTCGGCGTCAGTCCGAACAAGGCCCACAGGTCATGATCAGGCCACAGCACGGCATAATCATAGGGTTCATGAACCAATGGAATTTCAGGAAAATAATGAAGAAGAAAACTTCCTATATAGGTTTTATAGATCAAACCGCGGAGATAAATCAATTTGGGCGACAGGCTCCGTATCGCCTGTCGGAGCAAGTCCAAAGATTCAAGAAGATCTATAGTCTCGAAAATAGAAGACTTTGAATAATCGACACCACGCATCATGGACAGTTGCACAGTCCTGGCCGGATCCAGAACGCGCGCCAATTCGCCGTCTGACAGAATTTGCGAACCGGCGCTGGTGACGATCACCGCATCAGCATGCTTTCCGGCAAGATCGACCGCAATGCGGCGCGACGCTGCATTGGCATGCGGAATGTATCCGGCATGGGTGTAAATCGGAAGGATGCGTTCGCCTGGAACGCCTGCGCCAGCGAGGGCCTCGGCCATCTCGCGCTCGTAAGCCGTATGAGATAGCAGAACATAGTCGAAGGATCTGCCCGGCAGGTCCGATACTGGCACGACAGGCATCCCGAAGGCTTCCCCGACGGATGCCGCCAGACGATCGACGATTCCCTTCACCACAATGCCGGGCCGGGTCGACAGCATTTCCAGGAGAACGCGCGTGTGGCTGCCGGCGCCGAAGACGTAATAGACGCCATTCGGCAGGACGTCGCGAACGAAGACAGCCAGAGCATCGATATCGCGGGCGGCGCCATAATAGTACCGGCAATCGTTCAGGGTTTCCTCGACTTCGGCTAGAACAGAAGACGGAGGCCAGATACCGGTATCAGCCCAAAGGTTGCGCGGAAATTCTCGATCCAGAATAAATTGTCCCACACCAGCACCTTTCAAAAAATGGACGATGCAGTCGTCGTTTCATCGCCGTCCAGTTCCTGGTATGCCTGGAAAAGCGTTTGAGCCGCCCAGGGGCGGACAAGGCAACGGAACCTTGCCCATTCCGGATCGAATTCCAAAGACCTGCGGTGCAGGTCCAAGGCATCCTGATGCCGGCCTTGGGCTTCCAGCACCAAAGCAAGATTGGAGAATTGCCAATAGTTCTCTTCAAGCTTCAACGCCTTGCGCTGAACAGCCTCAGCTTCGTCGAGTTGGCCTGCCGCCAGCAGGCCCAATCCGAGGTTGCTGTATGCCCATGCATATTCCGCTCCCGAATCCAACGCGGAACGATAGCGTTCAACAGCGTCTTCAAGCTTGCCTGAGGCCTGAAGCACGAGACCACCAAAGCTGCGCGCCCAGGCAGGCACCCAAGGGGAGGAGGTCGTCGGCCCAATCGAGGACAAGCGGTCGAAAACACCCAGGGAGGAATCCAGGTTTCCCATCACAAACTCAACCAGCGCCAGATAACTCAACGCACCGACATGGTCCCCGGCCAGATCGAGACAATGTCTAAAGGAAACTTGCGCATCGCTCCACAACCCTTGAAGCAGCATGGTCAAGCCGAGTTGATAGAGTGTTTCCGGGTCATGCAAAGGCAATTTGGCGGCCTTGCAAAGCACCGCATCAACCCCGGAAGCCACCACGTCGCCATTTCCACCGACCGCGGTGCGCGTGCCGATACGCAGCCTCTGCCGCCGCCGGAAAATCTCCTTCACGGCCTCGTCAGCAAAAAGCGGGCGGAATTGGGCTGCCCGTATCGCCAACTCGCTGACCTTGGAAAGGTCAACCTCATCATCAACTGTCCTGATAAAGTCCATATAAAGGTCAGAAAGACGGATTTTGACTGCCTCTCCTCTATTTTCTACGATCTTCAGAATATCGATGGCGTATTTCCATAGATTCAGATCTGAGGATTCAGAGATGATATGATCAAAGCTATCAGCAGCTTCCGGCAAGAGTGGTGCAAGGATCGGAAAGATTATAACGCGGTCTTCTTTTCCATATCTCCCATCGAACAGCCCCAGAACAGCGACAGCAGCAGCGCATGCCACCAGATCGGTGTTTTCCGAGATCGCCTCTAGCGTTGCTCCCATGTCCTGGTTCAGACGATGCAGAGCCACGATACGGTCAAGGTGTGCGGGAACCAGATCGGGCTGGATCGAGATCGCCCGGTTGAACGCTGCCAAGGCGTTGGCAGCATCGCCGCACCTCAGGAGTGCCAAGCCCATTTGATATTGGTAGTTGCTAGATGTTTCTGTGCGAATCCGATTGCGCCATGCCTGAATATCGATCGCAGGCTCCTCTGACCGATGAAAATTTTCATTCCGGTCGACACCTGCTTGCTCTTGCATGACAAACATCCTGTCTCGTTGGAGAAACACAGCTCTTATCGCCATCGGCATTCCAGCAAATTCGGCTACTGGTCTAGCCATGTCAATCAAGCACTTGCTTTTGATAGTGCCCGCACAGGAGGCGCAGTTTGCACCACGCAAGGCAGGGGGACGACCCATTGGTTTTCAGGAAGGTGGCGCATCACATCGGCAACAAAGTGGTCAGATTTCTTGTAGGCCGGATCGTCGCTTCTCAATTCAGGTCCATCGGGGTCGAAATATATCTTGCGGGGGAAGAGCCACCTGGCAGCAAAGCCTTGGATCGCTCCCCAGCGCGCGACACGATCCATGTCGAAGTCCGCCAGAAACTCCGGTCGTTCCGTCGAGGACAGCTCGAAATAATTGGCTTCCAGTGCATTCTGGATCAGATCACAATCTTCCAAATCATCAGACGTCCTGACGACGCGCGAAAGGAAATCGGCGTCGATGAAGTTGAACAGCGAACCGTCATACCGCTGCAGAACCTCACGGGAAATGAGATAGGGCGTGTGCTGGAAGCCATGGGCGACGAACCCTTTTCCACGCAGAGGCCAAAGAATGACGGAAGCAGAATCGCGCTTCATTTGAGCTGCGTACAGATTATGTTGAGATGCCCAGTTCAGGTGACGGATGCCAATTTTGAGCAATTCGGATGGAGCTACGGAAAGAGGCTGATTGGGAGAGGATGGTCTGTGATCGAGGTCAGCCAGGAAATCGGCTTTCTCCAACATGATCCCGGCCACCATGATGATGCCCTTGCCGGCAGATCGGCGCCGCTCAAGAGTAGATAGAAAATTATCTGAAACAATAATGTCGGGAGCAATGAATACGAAATGTGCATTCTCCGCCCGCGTGGCATCCAGCGCGGCGACATGCAGCACAGACATCAGTTTGTATTTATATGGATAAGATGTAAAACTCTTTGGAAATGGAATATGGGAGACGGTAGCGTAACGCCGGATCTCCGCCATGATCGGCATGGCCTCGAAACGTTCACCCTCCTGTTCGGGGGCGAGAAAAGTCAAACGGACGCTTCCCGCCCGTGCGAGAGCCGGCAGGTTGCCGCTCGCCAGCAGCGACGGCAGAGTGACCGTTTCCATAGTCTGCAGATAGGCATCTCCCCAGACCACGATGGCAATGTGGTAGATGTCGGTTGCGGCCGGGACTGGCGCCAAGTGACGCAAAGGATCGGCTTTCCGAGCGAGCAGCCACCTCAGCATCTCACCGTAGGAAAGCGGACCATTGTAAAGCAGCGTTGCGAGTTGGTAGTCGGGGCTGTCGAGCAGGCGCGCAACAGCTGGGAAATCTCCCTGAGCAGCCAGAATTTCCATCGTCTGATGCAGGGTGTTGATGTCGAGCGGTTGCAACTGCTGCGCTCGTCGGCTTTCCTCCAGCGCAGGAGCGTAGTAGGGTTGGCCCTCACGGGCCAAGTATATGAGCAGATTGGCTGCCTGTCCCCGGATCGACCGCTCTTGTTCCTCAATCAGCCGTTTCGCCCGGTCGCAGGCGGCCAGAGAGGCGGGGAGGAGATCAAGCTCCTGTGTCACCTTGGAATAGGCCAACCAGTGCATGGGATCGGTCGGATATCTGGTCAGAAGTTTTTCCAGCAGGATGAGGGCATGGGCCTCGTCCTTCATTCCATGCAGGATATGGCTTGCCTTCTTCAGCAGGGTAGCTGGCAAGGGCAGGTTGACCAGAGGCGGCCGGCATAGCAACCGCAATACCGGAGCCAACCTCTGGAGAGCTTTCAACGGAAGAAGATTCTGCCGGTCGCACCAGCGGAGAAAAAGCCGTTCAATGCCGCCAAGGACAGCATGGCGTCCCCGTGCAGCATTCCCTTCCGGCAGGACAGCCTGAACGGTTTCGGCGCGCTGCCCACGCCCGCCCCCCTGCAGGCAATGGACGGGCTTCAGGTCCCGCAGGTCGGCAAGCTGGATCATGCCGTCGGCCCCGCAGGACAGCATGCTGTGCCCGTCACGATACGCCGACAGTCCTGTCACCTGCGCAACATGCCCTTTAATGCGGCCGCGATCTTGACCGGAAAACAAGGATCGGACCTGGATGGAGCCATCGTTCGCCCCCGAAACCACCAGCCGTCCGCTGTCTCCGATCGCGATGGAGGTGACCGGAGCCTTGCAGTCGGCGAGAATGCCAAGAGATCGGCGAGACGACAGGTCCCACACACGCAAGATGCCTTCGCGGCCTCCAGAAACCGCCCTGCACCCATCCGGGGTGATGGCGATGGCATGCACCTCCCGCCGATGCCCGGTGAAGACATGGGGCATTCCATTTCCGTCCGCTGGCCACAGCCGGACCGTCCTGTCCCAGCCGGCGGACAACAGTTCGTTCCGTTTTGTCCAGGCCAGGGCAGACACAGGCCCCTTGTGCCCCGACAACCGGCGGAGTGGCTCTGCCAAGAGAACGGAATGGATCAGGATATCGCCGGTTTCCGTCGCGGTGGCCAACAAACGGTCATCCGGTGAAAAAGCGACCCGGAAAGCAGGATCATTGTGTTGGCGGAAAACCTGCTTGACCGTCTCCCTGTCCAAATCCCACAACCGGGCAATTCCATGGCCATCAGCAACAAGCGCAAGGGAGCCGTTCCAGTTCAAGGAAACCGATCGAACCGCAGACGGCGCAGTTGGCAAGCTTTTCAGAAGCGTTCCCGCTTCTATGTCCCATAACAGAATTTCTCCGCCAAACCCGGCACTCAGGGCTTTCCGTCCATCTCCAGACACGGACAGGCAAAGGACGGCATCGTGGAAACGGCTGATCCCCGGGCTTTCCGATGTCGAAATGGTTTGCGTCCGGACGGCCCTCCACCAATCCTGCATTTTCGCGCTCGTCACAACCATTCGCCGTCCTGCCCTTTTGCCATTTTCGGGTCGCGGTTCCTCTCAGCCGCCGAAGGCCCAGCGCTCGATGCTTGGCCAGTCCGCCATCCGCAACATCCCAGGCATAACGGACGCTGCTGCGGTCGGGTCGAACAGAATACGCCCTATGCTGCTGGGAAAGCTGGGCTCCTCGAAAACCTCAAGCAGATCATCAATGAACCAGGAGCATCCCAGATCAACGATGCGATCGACCTTTTCCGCCCGCGTATCGGCGAACCAGACGTTCGCGCGAGGCAATCCAGGCCCATCCAGAGAAAATATCCCGTTGTTTTCGAGCCACCCCAATGCAGCGAACCGCAAATCCGTCCCGGTGGTGTCGTAATTGGCCCGCTTTGTCTTATGGCTGACGATATGGACCGTCACGCCATGCTGTCGACAACGGGTCAAAAAGCGAATGACACCATCGATCAGCACGGCATGACCGATGGCCGGACCATAGATCTCGGCCTGCACCCGTTGCCATGCGACATCTCCTTCGGGACCACTCCGAATCAGGTCACGCAAGCGCCGCTTGTCACGGGGCGCTTGCGCATCGACCAGTTTCATTCGCAGCGCCACAGCCAGGATCGCTTGGTCGTAGGACAGGATCGTATTGTCAAGGTCAATTCCGAGAATCGTGCCTGATGCAAAATTCAAGGCTGCCTGATCAGCCATCATGCCAAGTTGATCCGCTGCATCAGCTTGATGTTGAAGTAACGGTCGTCGGTCAGGCTGTTGGGAATCAAGCCGTCGTCAAATGCCTGCACGATACTGTCGACCGCATCTCGAATCGTTCTCTTGGGCCGAAAGCCGACGGTCTGAAGCAATTTATCAGAGGAGATATGATAGGACCGGTTGTCATCGGTCGGAACCGTCTCAATCATAATATCGGTTCCAATCGAAGACCGAACCATATCGGCTATGTCGGCAACGCTATGGTTCTCATATCCGGCATTGTAGATTGCCCCGTCCACCACTTCGTCCGGCCAAGTCAGAGCTTCAACATAAAGCTCCGCAATGTCTTCGATGTGAATGTTGGGTCGCAGTTGCCGACCACCAAAAACCGTGATCTTGCGGTTATTGACCGCATGATTGGTCAAGATATTGACAGTTAGATCAAGACGTAGGCGCGGTGCATAGCCACAAACCGTTGCTGGACGGATGATGAGTGGAACAAAGCCGGGTTCCCGTGCAGCAAGCAGCACGGTCTCGCACATGGCCTTGTACTTCGAGTAATCTGTCAACGGCTCAAGTGGCAAATCCTCGGTCACATTGGACATGTCCTTGATGCCGTAGACACTTGAAGACGAGGCATAGATAAAGCGACGAACCCTGGCAGCCTTGGACAGTTCCACCAACCCAAAGAAGGCGTCATAGTTGATGGATTTTCCAAGCGTAGGGTTCAGCTCGAAACTGGGGTCGTTGGAGATGCAGGCAAGGTGAATGACGGCGTCCACCCCCGCCAAACTGCGCTCCAAAGTCGCCTTGTCGCGGATGTCTCCTTTGATCTGCTCAAGACGAGGATCGTTCGCGACGCTGTCCAGCACATGCTCGCCATAAAGATAAAGATCAAGCACACGCACGCGATGGCCGGCAGCAAGCAGCTTGGGTACCAGAACACTACCGACATAGCCGGCGCCGCCAGTGACCAGGACCGTTTCAAATGTCGAGTTCGCCATGCTAGTCGCTTTCAGATGAGGGACGATGCGAAAACAGGATTGGAGTGCTATTACTTCATCAACGCGGCAATCGCTTTATGTAGCGAGGTTCGGTTGATCGACACCCGGTTTCCGAGTTCGCCGACAAGTTGCCCCCCGCCGATATTGCCAATAAAGCCGATGATCTCCCATGGAGCTCCCAAGAGCGTCAAGGCCGCCGTGATGGCAAGAACCGCATCTCCGGCGCCGACACGGTCCACCACTTGCCCGGCCAAGGCCGGGACCGACACCGTCGCCTGACCGGTGTCGAAGTGGATGGTGCCATGCTTGCCGCGGGTGATGGTGTAGCGGGGACAATTGATCGACTTGGGCAAGGCAGCCACGAGATCGCTGACCGGGACGTGACGCTGCCGTGTCTCCGTCTCCACCTCATGATTGGCAAGACAAACATAGTCAGCCCGGTGGAATTTGGAAACTGTGTTGAAACCGCGGTTTCCTGCATTCGCTTGTGTATTCACCACCAGGAACTTGGCATGCTCCTCGATCGTCCGCGCCACCCGCGGCGTGATCATTCCATGACCATAGTCGGCAACCACGACCAAATCGGCCTTGGGCGCCAATTGGGAAACCAACTCAATGAGTTCGGCTTCATCATCGGGATGGGTCCTGGTGTCATCCATTACATAGAGTTCGAGGAGACGAACTCCTGTGTAATGATCGACGAAGCGCCTTTTGTGGATGGTCGGAGCATTTTTGCGGGTGGTAAAATAGGGCACGACTTTCGGCCCCAACCGCATCCGCATGAAGTCTTCATTTCTTTCGGTTTCGCCGATCTGACCGATCAGTACGGCGTCCATGGCAATGCCGCCCAGATGGTTGGCGACGGCCAGTGAACCGCCGGCATAGCGTTCCATGCTGCGATATTGGACGGCGAGAACTGGATCCTTGGTGGATTTCCCAAGCCCATCGCAAAAGACATATTCATCGATGATCGGTTCCCCGATCACCAGCACACGCAGATTGCCGATGCGCTCAAGGTAACCAAGGACCTCGTCCACGGTGTAGCGGTTGCGGAAATCCTGCAGCCAGCGTTCCGTCTCTTCCGGAAAGATGTTCAGCCGGCGATTGATCAGGTGGGATGAGCTGAACGTCACCTCGTCGGTGAAATGCATCCGCCCACCGCACTGCTGCACAGCGTTTTCTTCCTCACGGATCTTTCCGGTCGGATCGTCTTCGGGGCGAACATAGTCGCTTCCCTTGACATAGACGTCAGGAGACAAGGTATGGATGAGACCAACCGCGTCCGGGGCCGGATTGATCGCCACATAATCGACGCAGGCGATAGCGGCAAGAAACTCTGCCCGCAAATTCTCGTTGAAGGCTGGGCGGCCAGGCCCCTTGTCGACAAAGCAATCCGCAGTGATGGTTACGACCAGCACATCTCCCTCAGCCTTTGCCGCCTTCAGATGGCGAACATGGCCAGGGTGGACGAGGTCGAAGACACCATGACACTGCACGATACGCTGCCGCTGCGCCTTATGCGCCGCCAATCGCTCTGCGAGGATGGCAACGGGCAAAATCTTGCCTGAGGTCAGATCGGTGCCGGGGTGAGAGTTTTCCATATTCATGATAGGAATTTAAACCAGTCTTTGGTGGCTTCTGCAATAGAGTCAGGCGTCCACAAGGGGGCTTGGCGCCAGTACTCTATATCCTCCAGGATGCGCGAGACGCCCTCCTGAAGGTTCACTTTTGGTGACCAGCCCAGGAGATTGCGAATATTGGCCGTGTCGGCAAAGGTACAGTCAGGCTCACCGGGGCGTTTGGGAATGTATGTGATCTGTCCACCCAGCAATTCAACCAGCTGATTGATGCTGTAAGTTCCACCGCTGCCGACATTCAAGATTTCTCCCGACAGATCTGAACCGGCGGCGGCAACGAAGGCCGATACGACGTCGGTGACGAAGGTAAAGTCCCGGGTCTGGGTCCCATCGCCAACAACGGTGAAAGGCTGACCGGCAAGTTTCTGACGGAGAAACACACCGAACACGGCACCATAAGTGCCGGACGTCCGAGACCGCGGCCCATAGACGTTGAAAAGGCGCAACGATACGACGGGCAGACGGTAAACCTTGTTCCAATGCAGTGCGAGTTGCTCACCGAGATACTTCGTCAGAGCATAAGGATATTGGGGCTTTATCTCTGCCGTTTCCGGGGTCGGCATCAAATCCGGCAAGCCGTAGCACGACGAGGAGGCGGTATAAACGAAACGGCTTACACCGCTGGCGCGAGCCGCTTCGAGGACCCTGAGAGTTCCGTGAACATTCGCTTCGTAATAGCCGACGGGATCCTGGATCGACGGCACGATGTCGGCCAGAGCTGCGAGATGAAAGACCCACTCCACCCCGGCGAAGACCGCTGCCAGATCATCGCACGCAATGTCTGCAACCGTTTCCGACAGGTTCGGATTGTCGCGCAGGTGACCAAGGTTCTCCCGCCGGCCGGTCGAATGGTTGTCGACGACGCGGACAATATGCCCATCCGCCAGAAGGCGCTCGACCAGATGGCTGCCGATGAAACCAGCGCCTCCCGTTACGAGGCAGACGCGGGAACCGGATGAGGACACGGTCATGGGCTCATCTCCGCGACTTTCGGCGTGGCGACCTGTGCTTGCACTGGCATCGCATCGCCGCGCATCTCAGCTTGTCTTTGTATGCGCAACCTGTCTGCCCAGTTGTGCAAAATGAAGAGATGGGCAATTTCAACCATACCATAGTCACAGCTCTGAACCCAGATGTTCAAATCCCCCATACCCCGCAGAGGATTATCGTCTGAAAAGCCAGAAAGTGTGAAAACAGCAATTCCCGCATCGCGTGCAGCATAAACAGAATTATGAATATTCTTGGAATTTCCGGAGCTGCTGATCGCCAGCAATACATCTCCGGGGCGCCCCATTACCTTGACCTGCCTTGCATAGCCATTTTCATACCCATAATCATTGGCCATACAGGTAAGAACGGACGAATCATGCAAGGTGATTGCCCGCAACTGGGCGCCATTCACAAAATCATTGGCGATGTGAGATGCTATGGACGCGCTTCCTCCATTACCGACGATGTAGATGGCGTTGCCGCTGCTCCGCGTTCCAGCCAGAACCCGGCAAGCTTGGGCCATGGCCCCTTCGACATCGCCCTGCGGAGCCGAACGACCCGTGACAGCAATGCTGTTCAGCAGGCCGGCAAAAATGTCCCCTTGTCCCGCGACGCTGAGCCCGGTAGGCAAATTTTGCAGGGGTGAAGCATTGTCCATCGAACTCTCCACATGCGCTGCGAGGCGCAGGCTTTCCGAACGCCAGCCGTAGAATAGGGGGGACCCCTAAACAGGCACGGCAGGCAAATTTTGCCTAGCGTCCGGCAAGCACGCCACCGCATTATGCAAAAAATGAGCCAAATCAGAATATTTGGCTCGGCACCAGGATTTGCTTGGGATTGAAATCCCGAAGCCGATTCAAGATCGGGCGGACGGCATCCAGTGCCGTGATCATGACCATAGCCTCGGTCATCGAGGTCTGTGCGTCCGGCTTGAAAATGCGGGCCGCGATCGTCGGATAAGTCAGACCGGTTCGCTTCGGGCAATCATCATAGATGCCCGCGAGGAAGCCCAGATCGGATTCCAGATGATAGGCAAAGGTCGGCAGCATCTGCGCGGCACCATATGCCCAAATCTCGTATGGGATTCCTTCGATGACATCGCGGAGACCCGCCATGCGCTTACGGAAAAGAGCGTAGCGTTCCGGCAGGACATTGTCCGACGGGCGCTGAACTTCAGGTTCGGGACGGGCTAGAGCAGAATTGCGGGAAAAAGCAACGGTCAGGGAACCGCCCCAGTTCCGCCAGTTGTAAGTATGATCGACGTAATGAGCGCCAGCTTCCTTCACCAACCGAAGGAAAGAAGACAAGCCAAAATAATGCACATGCTGATGAAAGACCTGGTCGAAACGCAAATTCTGAACCATGGCGTCACAATCCGGCACTTCCATCACCACGACGGCTTCCGGAGTGGCTGCATCCAGAAGGCGGCGGACTTGGGCCAGAGGATCGACAAGATGCTCCAGATTATGAGTGGAAACGATCAGGTCGGGTCGGCCCCCGGCAGCCTGCTCGATATCCACATTCTCGATGAAGCTCCCGACCACATGCATGTTGTCCGGCATGGGCGGCAATTCCTTGCCAATCCAGAGCGGATCGATCCCGACCACGGCTTCGGCCCGCGGCGCCAGCTTGTTCAAAAGCACGAGGTCGTTACAGCCGATTTCAAGAATACGCTTGAAGCGCCGATCACCGAACATGCGATCGAGATAGGCCGTAATGAACTGCGTGGAAGACGGCGTCAGGTGACTGGCAGAGGAACGATGGGCATAATGACCACCATACAGGAAAGCGGGTTCAAGAACGGAAGACAGCTGAGCATGCCCACAGCTTCGGCACATCATAAGTGCCTGGTCGTGCCCATGCGGCTTTTCCGCCTCCCGCTCACTTACAAAAATGCCAGTCAAGGGAAGATTCGGCAAATCAAATGCCGTATGCAGGGCATGACCGCAAGCACCACATGTGGACAGATTTGCTACTTTGATGTTCTCTTCCATTTTCATCCCTTTACCTTTGGCCGCGCAGGGTTCATAGCTAGAAATCTAGCTTAAGCAGCTTTTAGAATGGTACTGTATTCGCGCATTGCGTCACGCCAATTACGCAATGGCCTAATCCGCTGGGAAGCTAAAGGAACCCGCACAGGCTTGGCAATAGATTTGCGGAATTCTGCATCTTTTGCCGGAAGCACAGTGCCGGGAGACCCAAGCAATTGGTTAATTTCATTAATGGCATCAAAATAGGATTGAGGCTGATCGTTGGCGACATGATAGATGCCCCACGGACGCTCCTCTATCACCAGATCAAGCAGCGTGCCTGCTGCGTCGCCGGCAAAGGTCACCGTGTCGATACGGTCATCGGCCACACGCACCGTGCGGCCTTGAGATAACATCTCCACCATGCGGTCTACGAATCCCACATGCCGATTACGCCGTCGTCCATAAAGTGTGGGAAAGCGCAATGAGTAGTTGCGCGAACACCGCCAGGCAGCAAGCGATTCCGCTGCAAGCTTGGTGGCAGCATAGACAGTACCGGGAGCGGGAAGATCGCTTTCCACATAAGGACGCTGTGCCGTCCCGTCAAAGATCAGATGCGTTCCGGTCTGAACATGGATGGCACCGATCCGTTCTGCGGCTTCGGCCATTGCGATGGCGGCGCGGCAATGAACGGCAAACGCTCCGGCCGGGTCCATCTCGCAACGATCGATGTCGATCATGCCCGCAGCATTGACCACGACATCGGGGCGATGGCCAAGGATCGCAGCCTCGACCTGTGCCTGATCGGTGATATCGCAATCCGCACGGCGCAGTGGAATCACGTCAAACCCACGGGCGTGGCAGCACAACTCGAATTCGGTTCCGAACAGCCCTTCGGCACCGAACAGCAGGAATGTTTTCATTGTATTTCCTCTTGTCCGGACGCCTCTGGCGTCAGTCCAGCGAACATTTCCAAAAGCATGACGGGACGCCCTTCCATCATATCCCTGCCAACCCGAGAGCATGACGAGCCATGCGATCGGCCTTCTCCAACTGTGCACGACGCAGTTCGTCCGCTTCCTGCTCGGTGACGCCGGCAAAGCTCCGCAGGAACCGACCCTGCGGAAGGAACTCATTCAGAAGAATCAGACTCCACCGCAGAGCATAGAGTGGGAATACCCGGTCAAGCCGGCAGGCCGCCTGCTCTCCATGCACCGCCAGCATCGCCGTACGAAAACGCGCCGCCAGAGTGGGGGGAAGCTCCATGCCGGGGTGAAGGCAGACATCCGCGATCAGCTTCACCGGGTCATCCCACCCGAAATACTCGAAATCCAGGAAGACAAGCTGACCATCCGTCCCGCACAAGGCATTATGGAACCCGAAATCGGACGGGCTTAACGTTCGCCCCTCGGATCGGCACTCCTCATCGAAGGATACCTTGTCACGCTGGTGGCGCTGCCGTACCCGTTCGATCACCTGTGCGAAAACCGGATCGAAAGCCGTTTCCAGCCACCCCATCATCCTGGGATCGCTTGCCTGCTCGGACAGACGCGTGCGTCGGCGCTCAATCTGCCGGAGTATTTCGGCAGCGGACAAACAGGCTTCGCTTGCAAAGGGCAAAGCCGCCGCATCGGGGGCCTCACGCAGCGCGTGAAGGCCGAGAAGGAAATCCGATGCCTGATCGACAGCATCCTGGGAGGCTTGGGGTGGAACACCCTCAATCCACTCATACAGTGCCAGCCGCAACTCCGGAGCACTGGCAACGGGCCGCGGCAGGGCAGAAATTCCGTGGCTTGAGAGAAAATGCAGGCCCTTGAATTCGACGGTCAGACGATCTCGCCCATCCACCGGCTCGGGATAGGCTTTCAGTGCGAAAGTCCCCGCATCGGCATCCACACGATAGACACGGTTGTTCCGCCCTCTGCGGGGCAGGGGGGTAACGGTGCGAACCGGCCCGCGGCACAAGATCGCGGCCTGCTCCAAAAGCATGTCGGGGACGGTCATTCGATTGGTCGGGAAACGACGCCCAGAATTCGTGCGGCAATGCTGTCCGTCGTCAATCCAAAGGCGCTTCTGAGATAGGACTGCCCACCAATCGCCTCGGGGAAACGGTCAGGCGTTCCAAATCGGAGGAGCCGGCTTCCAAAGGGACCATGATCGGCCGCCCATTCGGCCAGAGCCCCACCCAGGCCACCAATCAACCCATGCTCTTCCACCGATGCAATCACCTTGTGACGAGAAAACACCGTCTGCAGGAGCGCATCGTCGAGCGGCTTGACCGTATGCAACTGGACCACTGTCACTCCGATCCCAACCCGCTCCAGTTCGGTGGCCGTGTCGAGAACCAGAGACAGAGCATTGCCAGTTGAGATAAGGCAGACGTCATCGCCTTCCCGCAAGGTCAACCCACGGCCGATTTGCACGGCCGGAACTGTCTGATGAATTTGAGGCTCGCCCTTCTTGCCGATCCGCATATAGACCGGTCCGGGATGATCCAAGGCCGCACGCAGCAGAGCGCGCAATTCCTGGGAATCGGCAGGACAAAGCACGGTCATGTTCGGCATCGCTCTCAGCAAAGCGATGTCTTCCAGTGAGTGATGCGTAGGACCAAGCCCACCGTATGAAAGACCTGATCCAGTGCCAACAATCAACGAGGGAAGATTGTGATAACACAGGTCAATTCGAATCTGCTCCAGGCAACGTGACGTAATAAATGGTGTGATGGTATAGGCAATCGGACGCAGCCCTTGCAGAGAAAGGCCCGCCGCCACACCAATCATGTTGGCTTCAGCAACACCACAATTGTAAAATCTGTCCTTATGCTTCTCTTTATAATTGTCAAAAAGCCTGTTGCCAATATCTCCCGACAACAGAACCAATTCACTTCGGCCACCTGCGATTTTTGTGACCTCATCAGCAAAAGCATTTCTCATGATAGCCCCAATTCAATGCAGGCACTCTTTACTTCATCGGCCGTCGGGATACGATAATGCCAGTTGTTGTCATCCTCCATGAATGAAACGCCCTTACCCTTGATGGTATGAGCAATCAAAACGGTTGGCTTTCCGTTACGGTTCTCCGCTTCAGCAAAACCAGACTTCAACGCTGCCATGTCATGACCATCAAGTTCGATCGTATTCCAACCGAAGCTTCGCCATTTTTCGGCCAAGGGGGCCAACCCCAAGACTTCGTTGCTTCGCCCGGTTGCCTGCCACTTGTTATAGTCGACAACGGCCGTCAGCCGATCCAATCCTTGTGCAGCCGCCATCAACGCGGCTTCCCACACGGACCCTTCGTTGCACTCGCCATCGCTGAGCACCACAACGGTGCGAAATCCCTCCTGGCGAATACGGGCGCCGAGAGCCAGCCCGACACCGATCGGCAGTCCATGGCCGAGCGACCCGGTCGCGGCTTCAATTCCAGGTATCCCCCCGGCTGCCGGGTGTTCCGGAAGCTTGGTGCCTGACGTGTTGAAAGTGTTCAGAAGCTCTTCGTCGAGAATCCCGCGCTCCGCCAGCGTGCAATAGAGCGCCAACGCCGCATGCCCCTTGCTGAGAATGAAGCGGTCGCGCTTCGGATCATCAGGACAGGCCGGATTTATATCCAGAGCCGTCCAGTAGGCAGCAACCAGAATATCGACACAGGAAAGACAGGACCCAAGATGAGGGGCCTTGCGGGCATGGGAAAGGGAAATGATGCGGCCACGCAATCGGCTCGCACAAGCCCTCAGAGCCTCCAGTTCCAGACCGGGCGACGCATCGTCCTTGTGGTCGGTAAGTCGATTGATCACAGCATCATCTCTCTTGAGTGATTGGCGCACATGGACGTTTTCAAGCCAGGGAATGGAGAAGGACCAAGGCCACAAGCTCCACACCGGCATTCACGGATCCGGAACATCCCTCACACCGCCAGCATCGGATAGCCATCAGGCAAATCCACCACCTGCGGCTCCGGCATCGGTCCCAGTTCAGCGACCATTGCGCCCCAGGACCAGCCCACCCCGAAGCCGGCCATCAGCGTCTTCACCGGCCCGGCCGCCAGCTGGGGCCCCATGCTGTGGCAGATCGCCAGCGGGATGGAGGCCGAGCTGGTGTTGCCGAAGTCC
The DNA here is from genome assembly GCF_000333595.1 of Azospirillum sp. B506. Classification (GTDB taxonomy): domain Bacteria; phylum Pseudomonadota; class Alphaproteobacteria; order Azospirillales; family Azospirillaceae; genus Azospirillum. The sequence continues at coordinate 3,700 of NZ_BADK01000491.1, read as the reverse complement.
TGCATGTCGATGACAAACTTCTCGGCCGGCGCCTTGATCCGCTTGCGCAGATGCTCCAGCATGAAGGCGTTGGCCTGGTGCAGGACGAAGCGGTCGATGCCGTCGATGTCGGTGCCGGCATGCTCCATCGCCTCGCGCAGCAGCGGCGGCACGGCGCGCAGCGTGAAGGAGAACACCTCCGCCCCGTTCAGCGTCAGACGGGAGTCGCGCTCCAGCTGGGCGGCGGACTCCTCGTCGGCGATTCGGCCGGCGGTACCGACCGGCGGGATCAGGCTATGGCGCTTGCCGCCGGCCTTGACGAAGATGTGCGGGGCGCCGGTGCCGTCAGTGCCGATCACCACCGGAACCGGCGGAGCCGCCGCGTCGACCTCCAGCGCGGTGGCCGATCCGGCATCGCCAAACAGGGGCAGGGTGGCACGGTCTTCGGGGTGCAGATGGCGGGTCGGGTTGTCGCCGCACAGCACCAGCGCCCGCTTGGCCGAGGATCCACCCAGCAGCTTCGCCGCGATCCACAGGCCGTAGACATAGCCCGAGCAGCCCAGCGGCACATCGAAGGCCGCCGCACTGGTCGGCAGCCCCAGCCGGTGCTGCATGATGCAGGCGGTCGCCGGCAGCACGTAATCGGCGTCCTGCGAGACGAAGACCAGCACCTCCACCGTCGCCGGGTCCCAGCCCAGCTGCTGCATCAGCCCTTCCGCCGCCGCGAGACAGAGATCCGACGCGCAATAGGGCGGCGGCAGCACATGGCGTTCCTGCACGCCGATGGTGGCGGCCAGCTTCTTCGCCTCCTCCACCGTGAACATGCCCGGATCCTCGACGAAGGAATGGCGCTGGGGCGGCACCACCGCGCGCAGGCCGGCGATCCGGATGCCGTCGATGATGGCTTTCATGGCTGTCCTGTCCTTCGCGTGTTCAAGGGCCCGGCGGGGCCTCTTCGGAAACCGGTGGCCGGCACCATAGCCCACACCATAATGCACAGTGGCGCGGGATTGGTTTCCGGATCCTTGATTGCGGACAATTACGGCGCAGAGCCTCCCCAGCCAAGCCCCATCGACCGCTCATCGAAAAAGCCGCAGCCGGAGGCGGAACGCGCCTGTGCTATGGTCCGCATCCCGATCCGCCACCAGCCTGGATTTCCCCGCCATGACCGCCGCCAGTCCCCCGGCCGCCTACAACCCCATGGACCTGACCGGCCGCCGTATCCTGGTGACCGGGGCGTCGGCCGGAATCGGCCGGGCGACGGCGGTGGTGCTGGCGAAGCTGGGGGCGAGGCTGGTGCTGAATGGCCGCGACGAGGAGCGGCTGGCCGAAACCGCGGACCGTTTGGAAGGGGATGACCACGCCATCGCCCCCTTCGACCTGTCGAATCTGGAAGCGGTGCCGGGCTGGGTGAAGGGGCTGTGCGCCGACGACGCGCCCCTCGACGGCATCGCGCACTGCGCCGGCATCCAGACCCTGCGGCCGATCCGCATCTTCTCAGCCGCCTTCTTCGACGAGGTGATGCGGGCCAACCTGGGCAGCGCCCTGGCACTCGCCCGCGGACTGCGGCAGAAGGGGTGTCATGCCGAACGGGCGGCGATGGCACTGATCTCCTCCACCGCCGCCACGGCGGCTTCGCCGGGCAACGTCGTCTATGCCGCCAGCAAGGGCGGCATCATCGCCGCCACCAAGGGTTTGGCGGTGGAGCTGCTGAGCGACGGCATCCGCGTCAACTGCGTCGTCCCCTCCATCGTCGAGACCGAGCTGATCGAGCGCGGCAAGCAGAAGCTGACCGCCGAACAGTACGAGCATCTGCGCACGCTCCAGCCGCTGGGCTTCGGCCATCCCGACGACATCGCCCACATGATCGCCTATCTGCTCGCCGACACCAGCCGCTGGATGACCGGGTCCATCGTCACGGTGGACGGCGGCCGCACCGCCTGAGGCCCACGATGCCGGGAACCGCCATGCGCCCTCTCATCGGGACAGGAGGCACAGGGGTCGTCATGGGACTCCCGAGATGAGCGGCTCCCTGACCTTCATCGAGCCGACCGAGGAGCACGCCGAACTTCTGCTCGGCTGGCGCACCCGGCCCGACATCGCCAGCCAGATGCTGACCGCCGTCCCCTACGACGTGGAACGGCAGAAGGCATGGCTGCGGCGCTGTGCGGAGCGGGACGACTATGTCCACCGCATCCTCTGCGTCGACGGCGTGCCGGCCGGCCATGTCTCGATCACCGTGACCGAGCCGGAGTGGCGGATCGCCACCTTCGGCGTGCTGATGGGCGAGCGGGCGGGACGAATGGGCGCGGCCCCGCTGAACTTCGCCTACATGCTGAACCACGTCTTCTTCACGATGGGGCTGCGCAAGGTGGTGAACCACATCATGGGCACCAACAGCCCCCGCCTGCTGAAGGGCCAGCCGATGATCGGCTACCGCCCGGTCGGTGTGCTGAAGCGACAGGTGGTGAAGGACGGTCAGGAAATCGACCTGCACATCTTCGAGATGCTGGCCGAAGACTGGCTGACGGTGCGCGACCGCTTTCGCGTCTACCAGGACATGGACGGGCGGGAGTGGCGGTAGGGGAAAAGAGCCGTCCGGCGTCCTGAACCGCCCCACCGACCTGTCGGACCGCCTCACCCCCGCAGCACCCCCAGCGGCTTGCCCTGGAACCCCGGAAAACTGCGGGCCGCCGGTGCGCCGATCAGCTCCGACAGCACCGTCCGGTAGTCGGTGGTGACCGCCAGATCCACGCCGCGATCGAGCTGGTGGCTGGCCAGCCCCGGCCAACGGCCGAGCATGCGCCCGCCCGCCACCCGGCCGCCCAGCACCATCATGGCGCCGGCATGGCCGTGATCGGTGCCCTGGCTGCGGTTGCCGCGCAGGCGCCGGCCGAACTCGCTCATCACCACCACCGTCAGGTCGCGGTCGTAACGCCGGGTGTCGGCATGGAAGGCGGCGAGGGCGCGCGACAGTTGACCGACGGCAGTGGCGAGGCGCCCCTGCTGGTTCTCGTGGGTGTCCCAGCCGCCGACATCGACGCAGGCCGCCCGCAAACCGATGTCCATCTTCAGCACGCGGGCCACCGTCTGCAAGGCCCGCCCGGCCTCGGTCTCCTCATAGACGGCCCCGCCCTCCGCGTCATAGGCCGCGACCTTGCCGCCGGCCTCCCGCGGCAGCCGACCGTCGACCGCCGACAACCCGTCGAGCGCCGCGCGCGCCGCCCGCCCATAGGCGCCGTCGCCCTGTCGGGAGAGCGCCGCCAGTACCGCCGCCGCCTGCGGCCCGCCGGGAGGAGCCAGCCCGCCGCGCAGGTCGGGCACGGCGAGCGCCCCGCCCATCCCGGCCAGGGCGGCGGCCGGTGCTGCGGCGGTGCCAATGGCCGACACCCGTCCCGCCGCATCATGCCCCCCGTCACCAAGCCCCCCGTCACCAAGCCAGCGGGCGACCCAGCCACTGCCGGTGCGGGCGAGATCCTCCTCGCGGGCGATGCCGCGCTCCATCAGGTCCTGGGCGACGAAATGGCTGCGGGTGCCGTCGGTCAGCCCCACCGCATGGACGATGGCGAGCTGTTGACCGGTATAGAGATCCGCCAGCGGGGCGGCGTCCGGATGCAGGCGGAAGTCGAGGGCCGGGACCAGCGTCTGCTCCAGCCGGATGCCGGCCTTCGGCCCCTCGGCCATCACCCGCAGCTCCGGAGTGCGCGCGGCGCGATAGTCG
>NZ_BADK01000492.1 GCF_000333595.1 Azospirillum sp. B506 | reverse complement strand
GCCGCACCGCGTCGGCATTATCCGCGATGACCGGCGCTGCGGTCGGTTCGTTTCTCATCCGGGCGACAAGAACCTCCAAAGCCTCCAGCCGGAGCAACAAGCCGGCCCGCTCGTCCGCCGCGCTATCGTCATGCCCTCGGGGCCGACATGAGGTTTGGTCGCCTTGGAGGGAGGCACCAAATCGCGTTCGGTGAAAACGACACGACGGTCGAGCCGCTCCTCGCCCCGATCGACCCGTGCCAGAACGAAGGCCGCCACCAATGCTTTGACCGTGCTGCACATCGCGAAGCGCTCGTCGATGCGGTGGCCGACCAGTCGGCCGGTCGCGACATTCAGCACGGCGACACCCAGGCGTCCACCGCTCCGGATCTCGAGTTCCTTGAGCCGTGCTTCGATGCTTCGGCGGCCATCATCGGCCTGAGCGCCCGACCCGAACAGTCCTGGAATCGCTATTCCTGAGGCCATCAGGAAAAAACGACGGGTGATTGCGGCAGGCATTCTGTTTCAACTTCCTCTTTTTCGATGATTCGCCTTCGAGAGCTTGACCGGCATGGTCCGGCGCGCCTGCGGAGAATCACCGGCACGCCTTTGTGCAACAAGGGAACGGATCCCCTGACAATCGAGATCTCTGTCAGCTTGAACGGTAGGTCGGCCTGCTGGTGACAGCAGGCCGGAAGGTCGAGTTGCATGTATCGTGACATATGTAGACAACCATGTCTAGATACTTTTGTCTACATACGGGTGTGGCTGTTCGCGGATGCGAGACGCGGAGCCACTGGACGGCTTGCCATATCAGTCCGGTGACAGGGCGGAGTGGCAGGCTGGAGATAAAGGTCGTCTGCCTTTGGGGCTGCTGGGCTCCCGTCTGCCGATCCTCGACGCACCTGCTTATGACCTCGACGTTTCGCATTCGATACCGCGGCGAGGGATCATCTTTGAACTGGGGTGGGAGTGAAGCGGTT
>NZ_BADK01000493.1 GCF_000333595.1 Azospirillum sp. B506 | reverse complement strand
CGTCGCCTTCAGCCAGTCGGGATGGACCTGATAGTCGCTGTCGATGACGGCGATGTGTTCGGCATCCGGCGCCGTCTGCGCCAAACCGAAATTCAGCGCCCCCGCCTTGAAGCCCGGCCAGTTGTCGAGGTGGAAGAAACGGAACTTCGGCCCCAGCTTTCTGCAATATTCCTCGATCGGGCGCCAGACCGCCGGATCCTTGGTGTTGTTGTCCAGCAGCAGCACTTCGTAATTCGGGTAGTCGAGCCGGGCCAGCGCGTCCAGCGTCTGCATGACCATGTGCGCCGGCTCGTTGTAGCAGGGCACATGGATCGACACCTTCGCCGCATTGGGCAGTGGGGCGACGGAGCAGGGGATGAACTTGCGCTTGAACTTGTGCTGCCAGACGACCTCGGTCAGCTCCATGCCGTCGATCAGCATGACCGCGAACAGCACCAGCTGGCAGAAGATCAGCAGGCCCCAGGCGATCTCTGTGGTCAGTGCGAGGCCCGCGGCCGAGGCCGCGCTGACGGTGAAGACCAGGACCGAGGCGACCGCCTGGATCAGCGCGCCGTAGAAGATCTGGCCGCCGATCTTCAGGTCGCTGCGGCGCCACAGGAAGAACACCAGCGGCAGGAAGCCCAGCGCAATGGCGGTGGCGCACTTGATCTCCCAGTTGCGGACCTCATGCACCCCGCCGATCATCGGGAATTTCGGGTTGCGCTGATAGTCCCACAAACCCCAGCTGGTGCCGGCGGTGCCCTCGATCTCCCGCTTCCACGGCTGGTCGAAGGCCTCCATGATGAAATAATCGAGCTTGTTCTGGGCGGCAACGTTCAGGAAGTTGCGGATGAACTTCGCCTGATTGACCTGGCTTGCCTCGGCGCCGCGGCGCCAAGGGCCATCGGCAGGCCAACCGATCTCGCCGATCAGGATGTGTTTGTTCGGGTATTTCTGTTTCAGTTCGTTGTAGCGGAACATGGCGTAATCGACCGACTGGTCGACCGGAACGCCTTCCCAGTAGGGCAGCAGGTGGACGGCCAGGAAATCGACGGCATCGACCAGTTCCGGGTGCTTCAGCCAGACGTGCCACGGCTCGGCGATGGAGACCGGAACATTGACCTTCTTCTTCACCCGCTTGATGTAGTCGATGGCCTGCGGAACGGTCAGGTCGGCGCGCAGTATGGCCTCGTTGCCGACCAGCACGCGGCGGACGTTGCTGTTGGCGCGGGCCAGCTTGATCAGGCCGGCCAGTTCCGGCTCGTCGATCTCGGGCTTCCCGGTGGTCCAGGCACCGGCGGTGACGGGCAGGCCATGCTTGCCGGCGATGGCCACCACCATTTCCGAGCCGTCGGTGGTCGAATAGGTGCGGACGGCCTTCACCGCGCCCTCCAGCGCGTCCATGTCCTTTTCGATGTCGTCGGCGGATGCCTTGTCGCCCTTGGACGGGCTTTTGTCCGAATGGAACGGGGTGTAGGCGACGCCGGTGATGGCGCCGGCCCAGGACCGCTCGTCCACCGGACGGTTCCACAGCGCCCAGAAGGCGATGTTGCCGAGGATCACCAGGATCAGAACCGCGAAGGCCGATTTGCGCATGTGGGTCGTTCTCGCTCGCCGCACCAGAAAACATGGATACGGCCCGTGGACATGGCACAAGGGAGCCGTCGCCGCCCCGACCATATCCTCGGACCGAACTCTTTCATCGTCCTACGAATGCCATTGCGCCGTATGGCCGGCGCGCACGGCCTTCTATACAAGCTTCGCGGTTGCCCCGCCACTGCCGGCTATAACAGGGCAGCCTCCGGTTTAGTCCCGGATGATGCTTCCGGTCAGTGCCAGAGAGGAGTGAAGCATGTTTTCCCTTAACGAACGGCTACAGGCCGACACCCGTCCTGTGACCGACCTGGGGCTCTGCCGGGTCCTGCTGATGAACAACCGGCTGTGGCCATGGCTGATCCTGGTGCCGATGCGTGAGGGTGCGGTGGAGATCCACCGGCTGGCGGATGAGGATCAGGCCGCCCTGATGCGGGAGATCGTGCAGGCCTCCCATGTGATCGAGCGGCTGTTTGTGCCGGACAAGATGAATGTCGGGGCGCTCGGCAACATGGTGCCGCAGCTGCATATCCATGTGATCGGCCGGACGCGCGGCGATCCGGCCTGGCCGGGGCCGGTGTGGGGTTCCGGCCACGCCGAACCGTACGAAGCGGCCGAGGCGGAGGCGCTGGTGGAACGGCTGTCAGAGGCATTCCGAAACCGCTGAGTGAACTTTGCCGGGGCTGGAGTGTTTGGATGGCCAACCATCTTTTCGGGAGACCGCCATCATGACCGACCGGGACCGCTCCAAATCCGTGACCTCAGACGCTCCATCGGACGCCGCCCAGCAGATCGAGGACAAACTGGTCGATGAGACCGGCAAGGCGTCCGGCGACCCCGACAAGCCTGTCCAGAAGAAATGGGAAGAGATGGGCGAGCGGGAGGAAATCGTCGAGCGGAGCCAGCGCGAGGGCGGCGGGGCTTGAGAGACCGACGGTGGCCCCCTCCCGCACGTCGACGGATGGGAGGGGGCAATCCGGCCCCCTACCGCTTCACCGTGCAGGTCAGCGCCAGCACGTCGGCCGCCTTTTCCAAATCGTTGGCGCGGACCAGCACATAGTCCGTGTTGTAGGTGGAGATCGCGAAGATCGGCAGATGGGCCTGGGCCAGCGGCACGGCGATGCGGGCCAGGATGCCGAACAGCGAGAAATCGAGCACTCCCTCCACCCGGAAGGCGCGCCAGCCGCGTTCGGCCTTCACGCTGTCGGGCACGCGCTCCTCGCGGCAGAGAATCGACAATTCCTCGCCGGTGCGGGTTGCGCCGACCAGCGGGTCGGTCCAGTCGAGCCAGTCCGGCAGCCCGCTGCCCGGCGGCAACTGGGCCACCGCCAGCCGGTCGGGCAGGATCGTCAGGGTCAGGCCGGTCTGTTCGCGCACCAAGGCGGCAGTCAGAGTCGCCTCGTCCACCTCGAAGGGCTTCAGGATACGGCGGGCGCGGGCGGCCAGCGACGGCACGCCGGAGCGTATGGCGCGGCCCAGCATCTCCGCCGAGGTGGCACGCAGGCCGGCGTCGGCCTCGGCAAGATCGACCACGGCCTGCAAGGCGCTCGTCTGGACGATGCGGCTTGGGCTGTTCTCGAACCAGTCGGCCAGCAGGGCGGCGGCTTGGCGTCGCTGTTCATCGGTCATGCTCAGGCGCGGGATGATCTGGGCAATGTGCCAGCGCACTTCCGCCTGCTCGATGGCGACTGCATCGGTCAGCAGATGTTCGACATAAGCGTCGAGCCAGCCGGGATTGCCGCGTGACACCCGTTCCAGCGCATCGGCGGCACGCATGCGCACGCTGGCGTCGCCGTCGAACAGGCATCCGACCAGCTCCGCCAGCTTGCCTCTGTCGGCCGACACCTCGTCGGCGACGGAGGGGGCGTCGCCCATGGCCCGCCGGTCGCCGATCGCCAGCCGGCGGGCGAGCGGGGCGTTGCGGATCAGCTCATCCATCTCAGCGCCGCCCGGTCGGGCGGCCGAAGCGGGAGGGCGTGCCGAAGCGCGAGGCGACCTTGGCGCCGGTCGGTTTGGGCGGCGGCGGGGGAGGGGGCGGCGGCGGGGTCTCGCCGCGCGGCACGCCGCCGCCCGACGCCATCTCCGCCAGATCCTTCACCAGCTTCTGCACGCTGCGCATGCGGGCCTGCGGATCGGGCCATTCGCGGCTGTAGACCAGCTTGTGGTCGGGGCGCAGTTTCATCAGCGTCAGATGCTGGGCGATGTAGGTCAGCAGCTTGGCCGGCTCGGCGTAGAAATTGTCGTGGAAGGCCAGCACCAGACCCTTCGGCCCGGCATCGACACGGTCGATGTTGGCCTGCTTGCACCAGCGCTTGATGGTGACGACGTCCAGCAGATTCTCGACCTCTTCCGGCAGTTTGCCGAAGCGGTCGATCAGCTCGGCGGCGAAGCCGTCCACCTCGGCCCGGTCGACCAGATCGGCGATGCGGCGGTAGAGGGACAGGCGCACCGTCAGGTCGGGGACATAGCTTTCCGGGATCAGCACGGGCGTGCCCAGGTTGATCTGCGGCACCCACTCCTGCGCCGCGGCGGCGGCGGCGGCGACGGCGCCCTCCTGCATGGATGCCCGGGCATTGGCGACGGCCTCCTCCAGCATCTGCTGGTACAGCTCGACGCCGACCTCGCGCACCTGCCCCGACTGCTCCTCGCCCAACAGGTTGCCGGCGCCGCGGATGTCCATGTCGTGGCTGGCGAGCTGGAAGCCAGCGCCCAGGCTGTCCAGCGTCTCGATGACGTGCAGGCGCTGCTGGGCGGTGCCGCTCAGCTGCTTGTTGGGGGCGTAGGTCAGATAGGCGTAGCCGCGTTTCTTCGACCGGCCGACGCGGCCGCGGATCTGGTAGAGTTGGGCCAGACCGAACAGGTCGGCGCGGTGCACGATCAGCGTGTTGGCGTTGGGGATGTCCAGGCCGCTCTCGATGATGTTGGTCGCGAGCAGAACCTCGAACTTGCCCTCGTCGAAGGCGGTCATCACGTCTTCCAGCTCGCTTGCCGCCATCTGGCCATGGGCGGTGACCACCTTCACCTCCGGCACCAGATCGCGCACCCGCTCGGCGACCTTCGCCAGATCCTCGACGCGTGGGCAGACATAGAAGGTCTGGCCGCCGCGGTAATGTTCTCGCAGGATCGCCTCGCGGACCACCACCGGGTCATAGGGCAGCACGAAGGTGCGCACCGCCAGCCGGTCGACCGGCGGGGTGGCGATCAGCGACAGCTCGCGTACGCCGGACAGCGCCATCTGGAGCGTGCGCGGAATCGGTGTGGCGGTCAGCGTCAGCACATGGATGTCGGCGCGCAGCTCCTTCAGCCGTTCCTTCTGCTTCACGCCGAAATGCTGCTCCTCGTCGACGATCACCATGCCGAGGCGCTTGAAGTCGAGGCCCTTGGCGAGCAGGGCGTGGGTGCCGACGACGATGTCGGCGGTTCCCTCCGCCAGTTCCTTCTTCACCAGTGTCTGTTCGCGGGCGGTGACCATGCGCGACAGCTGCACCACGCGCACCGGCAGGCCGGCGAAGCGGCTGGAAAAGGTGCGGAAATGCTGGCGCGCCAGCAGGGTTGTCGGCACGACGACGGCGACCTGCTTGCCGCTCATCGCCACCATGAAGGCGGCGCGGAGCGCGACCTCGGTCTTGCCGAAGCCGACGTCGCCGCAGACCAGCCGATCCATCGGCCGGCCGCTGCCCAGGTCGGTGAAGATGTCCTCGATGGCCTTCAACTGGTCGTCGGTCTCGGGATAGGGGAAGCGGGCGGCGAACTCCTGATAGACACCCTCCGGCGTCAGCACCGGATCGGCCTTCTTCAGCATGCGCTCCGCCGCGATCTTCAGCAGGGCTTCCGCCATGTCCTTCAGGCGCTTCTTGACCCGCGCCTTGCGGCCCTGCCAGCCGGCGCCGCCCAGCTTGTCGAGCTGGACGTTGGCGTCTTCCGAGCCGTAGCGCGACAGCACCTCGATGTTCTCGACCGGGACATACAGCTTGTCGCCGCCCTCATAGACGATGCGCAGGCAGTCGTGCGGGGCGCCGGTGACCTCCAGCGTCTCCAGCCCGTCATAGCGGCCGATGCCGTGGTCCATGTGGACGACGATATCGCCCTCATGCAGGGCGGAATGCTCGGCGATGAAGTTGGCGGCCTTGCGCTTCTTCTTGTGGGGGCGGACCAGACGGTCGCCGAGGATGTCCTGTTCGGTGATGACGGCGAGGTCGGCGGAGGTGAAGCCATGCTCCATCCCCAGCACGATGGTGCCGATGATGCCGCGGTCGAAGCGGCGGACATCCTCCATGCTCTCCGCCGGCTCCAGGCCGGGGATGCCGTGGTCGGCCAGCACATTGGACAGGCGGTCGCGCGACCCGGCGGAATATCCCGCGATCAGCACCCGGCGCCCGTCGGCGCGCAGCGCGCGGATATGGTCCTTCACCGCGTCGAAGACATTCACGTCGGGGCGGTTACGCTCCTCCGCGAAGTCGTGGCCGCGCTTGCCGCCGGCATCGACCGTGCCCTTGATGCCGGGGGGCGTGGAGAAGATCTGGAGCTGCGCCACCGCGCGCTCGCCCAGCAACGCGTCCCAGCCGGTGGCGTCGAGGAACATCGAGGCGACCGGCACCGGCTTGTAGACCGGCGATCCCGCCCGCTTCTCGATGGTCATCATGCTGTCGCGCGAGGCGTGGAAATCAACCACCTGGGCGATGCGGGCGTCACGCGCCTCGTTCGCCTGATGGTCCAGACTGACGATGCCGCGCGGCAGATAGTCGAGCACCGTGTCCATGCTTTCGTGGAACAGCGGCAGCCAATGTTCCATGCCGCCGTAGCTGCGGCCGGCCGAGATCGCCTCATAGAGCGGATCGTCGTCGGTGACCGCACCGAACAGCTCCCGGTAGCCGGAGCGGAAGCGGGCAATGCCGGCATCGTCGAGGAAAACCTCCGACATCGGCTTCAGCTCGACCTTGTCGCGCTTGTCGGTGGTGCGCTGGGTCATCGGATCGAAGGCGCGCACCCCCTCCAGCTCGTCGCCGAACAGGTCGAGGCGCAACGGTTCCTCCGAACCGGGCGGGAACAGGTCGACGATGCCGCCGCGCACCGCAAACTCACCCGGTTCCCGCACCGTCTGGGCGCGGGTGTAGCCGTTGCCGGCGAGATAGCGCTGCAGCTTCTCCAGGTCGATCCGGTCGCGCAGCTTGGCCGAGAACACCGCGTTCTTGAAGGCGCTGCGCGGCGGCACCTTCTGCACCAAGGCATTGACGGTGGTCAGCACGATCAGCGGCGCCAGACCGTCGCGGTTGGCTGCGGCGTCGCGCCGGGCGATCAGCCGGGTCAGCGTGTCGATGCGCCGGGCGACGATGCCGCCGTTCGGCGACACCCGGTCATAGGGCAGGCAGTCCCAGGCCGGGAAGGTCAGCACCTCCAGTTTCGGCGAGAAGAAGGCCAGCGCCTCCGCCAGCAGGGCGCAGCGCGTGTCGTCCAGCGCAACATGCAGCAGGCCGTAGCCGCCGGCCTTCTGCGCAAGCTCCGCCAGGATGCGGGCGTCGTGCCCCTCGGGCGCGCCGCCGATCAGGAGGCGGCCGGCGCGGCCGGGCTGGAGATCGTAACTGACCAAAGGAGGATGCCTCGGAGAGGGGAAATGCTTGTCGGGGAGCTTTGGCCGCGGCTGCGTCAGGAGCCTTGACGTGGTGTGTAGCGGAATGCCGTCAACAGGCGCATCACGTCATTGTCATGCCCGGCCGGCACCGGCTCGCGCCCCGACATCCAGTCGTAGAGGTCGGGATCGCCAAGCTCCAGCAGCGCCTCGAACCGGTCGAGCATGGCGTGGTCGAAATCGCCGACATGGGCATCGGCGAAACTGCCCATCAGCAAATCCATCTCCCGCGTGCCGCGGTGCCAGGAGCGGAAACGCAGGCGCTTGCGCCGGTTTTCAAGGGATTCGGCCTTCTCGTGAGCCTGCGTCCCGGAAGCCGGGGGGGTGCCGTTTTCGGTCATTGCTGTCCAACGTCGAAAGCCCCCAGCGCCACCAACGGCGAAGGGGGAACCATTCAGGAACCCCATCCTGCACGGGCCGGCCCGGCGATGCAACCTTGGCGGCTTGCCTCGATCCACCGGCTTGATCCTATGCGGATGACGTCCTATCTGCCGATGACCCGCGGGGACGACCCCGCCAGCAGCAAAGGGGTAACCGGGTGGGGACGACCCCGCCATTCCAGGACGGAGGTCCCGTCATGGCGTGGGTCACGCTGTTCTTCGCCGGTCTTCTCGAAATCGGCTGGGCCATTGGGTTGAAATACACGGAAGGCTTCACCCGTCCGGTGCCGAGCCTCCTGACCGCTGCGGCGATGCTGGTGAGCATTCTGTTGCTGGGAGCGGCGCTGAAGAGCCTGCCGCTCGGCACGGCTTACGCTGTGTGGACCGGAATCGGCACGGTGGGCACGGCCCTGCTGGGTATTCTGCTGTTCGGTGAACCCGCCGACGCGCTGCGCCTGCTGTGCATCGCGGCAATCGTCGGCGGCGTCGTCGGGCTGAAGCTGCTGCATGGGTGAGAGGGGAGGATGCAATCGTCTCTGGCGCATAATCCTTGCGTGTTCGGGCGCCGTCTTCATCGAACAGGACATCGAGAGCCAAATGCAGAGCGTTCTCGATGCTCCAATGGGCAAGTTTGATCTCCTTCATCCTGACCGGTGTCATTCGGCGCGAGAGGGCGACGTAATGCACCTGAGCATCTGCGGCGGCAGGGCAGGCCCGACCCTTGTCGTAGGCACGCCGCAGACTTTTACCGTCCATGGCCGCACCCCCAGCCGGTGCCGCAAGCCCAAGCTCCTGGCGCACCCGCACCAACATGGACCCCGTCGGCACCAAGCTCGTGGTGACCGCCGGGACGGCCGCCATGGTCGACGAGTCGATTCCCAACTCCGCCCTGCATCGGCTGGCGAACGCCGCCCGACCCGCCGTCCCATCCCACCCAAACGGTGCGGTCACCGCTTGGGGGCAGACAAAGCCATGGTCGGCGTCCTAATGTCCGCCTTCGGCGCGACAGCTTCGATGACGGAATGGGACGGGACCG
>NZ_BADK01000494.1 GCF_000333595.1 Azospirillum sp. B506 | reverse complement strand
CAAGGGCATCGCCCTGCCCGACCCTGGCTTGGGCGATTTGGACCAATGCCGCAGCTTCCTGGATCAGCACGCCCGCTGACCACCCTGCTTTGATCGCACCAAGGATTGTGGCACTGCATTCGTTCGCACGCAAATATAGAAATTTGTTATTGGAATTCGCGCATATTACTGGAAATTCTTTTTGTTGCCTCAACCATCACTGATCCCTCTCTTGGGTTTCTCGCGCTGGACTTCGTGCAATGTGATAGCCGCGGCGCTGACGCTTGTCGCAACGGCCCCTGCGCTGGGCCAGAGCCAGCCGAGCTACGACAGCGCCAGCATGACGCAATGCATCCCCTTCGCGAATTTCCAGGCGCAGGGCACGCCGGACAAGAACGTCCTGCTGAACCTGCGCAGCATCAACGGCCAGCCCATCGTCGATGGCGCACTCAACGCCGGCTACATCATCGGCCGGCAAGGCATCCAGGTCGGCCTGACCGCCGCCAACACGTCGGGCTTCCGCTTCGCCAAGCTGGCTCCTTATGCGCAATATCCCGGCGACTGGATGATACCGCAAGGCTGCATCACCGTGAATCCAGAGGTGAACCGCAACGCGAACGGCGCGATCTGCACCCCTGCCGGCATCCTTTCGATACCGGGATCGCGCAGAGCTATGTGACGCGGCCACCGACGATCAAATTCGCAACGGTGGAGCAGAGCGATCTGAGCGAGCCGACGAAAATGGTGAAGGTGACAGCCCCCAGACCTCCCTGGCGGTCAACATTCCCAACGCTGCCAACCTGATCGCAATCGACGCCTTCATTATCGGCGCCGGTGCACCAAACGAACCGGCGCAGGTGATCCCCTCCAGCACCGGGCCGCCCCCGGAAAGGCGCCATTCATCAACGCAGGCCGCCATTTCCTGCGGCAGCATCAATTCCTATGCGACGCCAGGCAAGGCTATGTCGGCATGAAGAACCAGCCGAACTCCTGCGGTGAGGAGTGACGGGGCGCCGCGCCCCGCGCCGCCTAGAGCCGCAAGATCTCGAGGCGCTATGCGGCATCGAATCGATATCCAACCTAGCGGCCAGGAACCGCCGCATGGTCGGCCCGGAAATTCTCCACCGCCGGAACCAGAGCAGTCTTGCGCCCGCTGCTATAGGGCCGGCTTGTCGCGACTGCTCCACACCGCCGCCTCCCACGCGCGCCCAAGCTCGAAGAGGCCGGAGCATCCCAGCTTCTCCATGATGCGGGCCCGGTGGCACTCCACCGTCTTGAAGCTGATGCCGAGATCCCGGGCAATCACTTTGGTGCTTTTACCCGCGACCAGGCACACCATCACGTCGACCTCTCGCGCCGTCAGTTGCGCCAGACGCCCCACCATATCCCTCCCACGGGAATGAGAAGCCCTGACCTCCGCCTTCAACGCCGTGCCGACCGGGGTGGCCGGCGGCTGGGGAGACTCGATGTAGGACATCATCGTCACCTTACCGCCAACGACACCAAAGACCTCACCGCAGCGACGTAGGCGGCCTCCAGCGTCGGCTGGGGGGCAGACTGCAGTCGGCATCGCGTGGAGTCTGCGCAATGCGCCACGAAGAGATAGGCGGCGCTGCTGTCCGTATGGCGCCTGATGTCCGCCTGGATGGCGGTGATCGGTGAAGCCGGGCGGCCGGACTGGTCGCCGACCACACGCCCACGCGCCGTCTGCGCGAGCTGTGTGATTGCGGCCTCGATGGTCAATTCGCCCAGGCCGGGGGCGATGCCGTCCCCACACCGCTGCTCAAGCATCGTTGCCCGCAGCTCGCACCGCTCGGCGTCCTCCAACAGCATGGCGACGGTAGCGGCCGAAGCACGATCGACCATAGCCAGCGCGTCGGCACGATCATCGGCCGCCCGCCGGCGAAGCTGGTCAACGGACAAATGGTCGATAAACGGTAAATGTGCGTCGGGCATACGCTTGCCCTTGCGCGCCCCGACTACGACGGTATGCTCATGGTTGATCATCATGCCTCCGCGGCCATGTGTGATCGGTTCGATTCGGGTACCGGATTGAACGGTAGCGCCCGCCTGGGCCAACAGGCGGGCGCGAGCCGTACCGCTAGGCGGCCTTGGCCACGAATGGGTCTTCCGGATCCGATGGCTGGCTCGGCGCGCGGAAGCACTCGGCACCGGCCATCTCGTCGTTGGCAGCGTAGGCGTCGAGAGGCATCAGATGACCGTACGGCACCAGATTGCGGGTCAGGTCGTAGGCGTCCTGGAAGGGTCCGGTCCGATAGACACCCGGATCGTGATCCATGATGTGCCCCGCGAGGGCGATGCAATCGCGGGCATATTTCGCCGGCCGCAGCATGTGTGCGTGCCACGCCAGATCACACAGGTGCGTCGGAACCAACGGCTTGTCCGGATAAGCCGCGCACGCCGCGAAGAATTCGCGATACTGGGCGACGGAACGCAGGGCGCGCTCTTCGGGAACGCCCTTCTCGACGAGATCGGACACCAAAACGTCGAAATCAAGCGTATTGGCCACAATCAGCTTTTCAGAAATGCTCAACTTAGACCTCCTGTCTTTTGCCGCAAATCCGAGCGGCGCCGGCAATCGAAGAAAGAACAGCTGCGAAGCGTGATAGTCGCACCTGTGTATTTCCGCCGATAACAGTTTCGATTCGCCCCACACCACCCTTGAGCTGTGTTCGAATCGTCTCTTTTGACTTGTTCAGTTTTCTGGCGGCCTCTTCGGGTGTGAGGCCTGACGCCACCAGAGCGGCAGCCTCTGATTGAGCTTCTGTGAGGCCAAAATCACGATACAGCACATCTGCCAAATCCTCGGGATCCAACGCGATGGGAGCCACCACAAGGACTGCAGCCCCTGCCAGCGCTCCCACACCTTGTGACACCGATAGAATGTGAGGATCGCCACGTCCCCGGCGAACACACATTGTTACGCTGCGGCGGCCGGGCCAACCGAGTGCAGCCGAGGCGATGGCCTTGCTCAGATGCTGGGCGTCGGCACCATCGGCAGCGCACAGTCGACCGCCGTCGTCAAGCGCGAAGCCGTCACCCTGAGACAGTAGGACCGAGAACGCCGCGTTCCTGAATCGGATCCGCCCTTCCGGTCCGACGACCGCAATCGCCAAGTCGATGCTATCCAGCACCGCAGCCCTCTGCGCCATTTCCTCGCGTCGGCGAAGCGCCTCAAGAAGGCCGAAAGCAGGGATTTCCTCGTCAAAAAAGCTGCTCAGCCCAACATGCTTCGGTTCCGCCCTGATCTGAATGCTCCACCCGCTGTGGTGCATCCAATGCAAGCACATCAGCGGAACAGGAAAGGTTCGGATGAACTCCATCCGCTCGGCCCGTCGACGCAATTTGGTTCGTGCAAGCTTCTCGGAGGGTGACTCTTGAAGCGGCACTCCGGCTGCAGCTTCCTGCTTCATTGAAGCCAGCAGTATGTCGTCGAATGTCAGTTCCCGGTCGAAGTCGCAAAAGGCATACACGAGGCGCATATGGTCGCTCGCGAACGTCAACCGGTCGACATCATCGAATACCACCGCGCTGGAGCCTATGCGGACCGCAAGCGCAGCCATCTCAGCCAGCGCGGGTGGGGTATCGGACGGCAGGTTCATTGCGAGCATGACAACGCCCAGATAAGCATCATTCATGCAGCATATATATTCGAATAAGTCCCATCATCACCCAAATGGGTTACGCAGCTCAATTATGATGCTTTACCCACGAAAAGCATACCCCGGTATATCAGGGTGGTCTGAACGAGCAACAATTTTGCGCAACACACTCATCCCGAGAACCGCTCGTTAGAAACATATTCTTTTTTTGCCGGGACTCGGGCGCGACTCGGACGCGCATCGGTCATGAAGGTGACATAGATTGCCGCCACGATGATGATGGCAGCCCCAACAACCGCATTGAAGCCCGGTATCTCACCGAATAGGAGGTAACCAGCGGCCAGTGCCACCGGGACATCAATCAGGGTGATGGGCATCAGCATGGCCGGGCTGGCATGTTTGTAGCCGCGCACCGTTGACCACTGCGCACACGCCGACAGCAGGGCGATGCCCACCAGCCAAGGCAGATCGCCGGCCGGCGGCTCGACCATGACGGTGGAAGCCGGTATCGCCACGATGGCGCTGATGAGGATTGCGGCGACCGCGACCACCACCGAGGCCGGATTCGTCTTGGCAAGCCGCCGCATGGCGATCTGGCTCCCAGCCCCGGCGAAGGCGGCAACCACCAGGGAGGCGACCGCCCAATCCCAATGCGGCGTGCCGATCGACATCAGGCGGGGCCACAGTACCACCAGGGCACCAACGATGCCGATCCCAGCGGCGGCCCACAGCCGCGGGTCCGCGCGCTCGCCAAGAAAGACACGCTGCATCGGGATGACCAGCAGGATGCGCGTGTACATGAAGCCGGTCACCAGGGCGACCGGGAGTGCCGGCGAACTGTAGGCATGGACCAGGGCCATGAGGGACACCGCTCCCACCGCGGCGCGGATCAGGTGCACTTTGGGGTCCTGAAGCCGGCGCAGATGCAGGAAGGCCCGCCACACGACCGCAGCCAGGATGATACCGCCAGCCGAACGGAACAGCGCCATCTCCAGGGCCGGGAGCTTGGTCGACAGATGCTTGATGAGGAGGTTGGCCGCCATGAAGGTCAGGGCAGACGCCAGCGTCCAGAAGGCTCCCTTCGTTGCGTTACCCACGGTCGAAATCCTTGGTCCCGTCGTTTGGTCGATCAGTGGGATGCTTCGGTCGGCGAAGCTTGCCATTCGCCCAGACCGTGGGCCGGAAGGGAGCACCCCAATCCAATGTTTCGCGGGATCGCGATTGACACGCCGACGGCATCCCGAGCGGAAAGTCCCACCGGTGACTTCCAGCCATTAAATTCGTCGGCGGTCATCCCGATCCCCTCGCTTCGGGAAGTGACACGCGCCCGTCCATCGGGGAGGTGGAGCCGATCACCCAGCCCGACCCTTCGGCCTTCCGCTCTCCCTGGCATCTGGTTCAATCTCGGCGGCAGCCTTGATCTTGAACTGGATTTTCGGGAAGAGGCGCCTTGCGCCACTCCAGAATGGTCATTGCGCGTCATCCCCTTTCGATTTTGCGTTCGGCACCAGCGCCGCTCACGAAATTGTTTGGCTGTTCTGTGGATAACAGCGCAAGAGAGTTTCTCGTTCTGAGAACGACTTTTATGCACTTATGGCTGACGGGGGGGCAGTGGACACAGGCGGTCGGCCGCTCGCGGGACGGCCGCAGGTCCACAATCCATTGTCCGGCCGATGGTTGCAGGCAGCCAATCGTCGCCCCGTCGATAGCAGGCGACAAAACAACGAAGGCCCCTCGCGGAGGCCTTGGCAAGGCAGCTAAGTCATTGAAAAGATTGGTGGGCGATGAGGGGATCGAACCCCCGACATTCTCGGTGTAAACGAGACGCTCTACCGCTGAGCTAATCGCCCGAATTGGACAAGCCTTCGCACTCAAAGACAAGCCGACCGGGTGGTCTCCCGGCCGGCCGCACTATGCCCTGAGCGGGCCAGAAACTTCAAGCGCCGATAAGTGCTTAGTTCAGGGCGTCCTTCAAGGTCTTGCCAGCCTTGAACTTCGGCTGCTTCGACGCCGGAATGTCGATCTTCTCGCCGGTGCGCGGATTGCGGCCCTCGGTCGCGGGACGCTCAGCCACCGCGAAAGTGCCGAAGCCGACCAGACGGACCTCATCGCCGTTCTTCAAGGACTCGGCAATGCTGTCGAACACGGCGTCGACGGCCTTCGTGGCATCGGTCTTGGACAAACCCGACGCTTCGGCAACATGCGCCACGAGATCGTTCTTGTTCACGCAATCCCCCTTCGAAATTCAGCAAATACTGAAAGACAAAAGCCGCCCCAGGACAATTCGTCCACGACTTTTTGGAAGCAAAGGATAAGCACAGCGCTTGCCGCCCGTCAATTCCCGGCGGGCGGTAAAGCCGCTCTTTCCCAAAAGTCACGCCTCGGGCGGCGTCACGTCGAC
>NZ_BADK01000495.1 GCF_000333595.1 Azospirillum sp. B506 | reverse complement strand
GGAGGTTTGCGGCGTTCACGCAGATAGGGCTCGAAGGGTGTGAGCAGCGTCGGCCGAGCCGGCCGAGGGGTGTAGGCGGGCGCCTCCAGTCCGCGGGCGATGTATTTGCGGATGGTCTTGCGATCCAGGCCGGTGCGGCGTGAGATCGCCGACACCGACAGGCCCTCGCGGGCGAGATCGAGAATCATGACGAGTTCCCCAAGTCTGACCACCTGCGCCCTCCCTCCGCCTCGGAGGGTGATCATGGGCGACGAGCGGCCGCAGGGCTCCGGGGCGTACGCCCCGGAGCCCTGCCGTTGCGTTAGCCTGGGGAATTTTCAGCCGCCCTTTCCGGGGAGTATCCAATCGGCACTGACAATCGCGGCCAAGACCCTCCTGAACCTTCAGCGCCAGCGAGTTCATCCCGCAGCGCATGTCGGTGACCCCGCCCGCCAGCCAGACCCGAACGCCCGAGGGCACCGGGATCATGCCGACCGTCCCGACAGCGCGGCGATCACCGTGCCGACCAGGGCCGGATCGACCGGGCCGGTGATGCGCAAGCGCGCCGTCGCGAATTCGACCTCGATGAGACCGGCTGGTGGGGTCGCGGGCGCCGCTGTCGGCTCCGCCACCTCCTCCGGTGACGGAGCGTCGGCGGCGACGGTGATCGGCAGGAAGGCGAGCAGCCGGGGCTGCTGACCGAAGAACTGCCGGCGCCAGCGGTACAGCATGCTGACGTCCACGCCCAGGCGCCGGGCGACTTCGGTCGCCTTGACGCCCGGCTGGAACGCCTCTTCGACCAGCCGCAGTTTCTCCTCGTCGCTGAACTGCCGCCGCCGCTCCTGGCCCGTGATCACCTCGACGCGTTGGATAGCCATAGGGACTGCCATAGGGATAGCCATAGGGACAGGACCAATGATTCAGCTTCCCCGCTCGGTCACAAGGCGGTGCTCGGCGGAGGGGTACCGACGTGACGGTCAGGAGACCTTTTGGGAGGCCGGCATGCCGAGGCCGGTCATCCGATTGATGACGGCGCAGGCGGCCCGAGCCTCGGCTTTCTGTGCGGGCAGAGTCCGAGCGCGCAGGCTGCGTCCGATGAGAACTTTGTACCGGAGCATGGCCACCTCAACGAGAGATCGCCGTCCGTAGTGGACGGTCCGTTGCCAGCCCCGCCGACCACGCTCCTTGATCGTCTGGATGTGGCGGTCACGCCGGGTGGGAACCGTGTCGGCGGTGTCGCTCCGCGCCGCGGTCGCGCGCGGCGGGATGATCACTTTGGCGTCCGCG
>NZ_BADK01000496.1 GCF_000333595.1 Azospirillum sp. B506 | reverse complement strand
GTTCGGGCCGATCAGCGCCAGGATGCGGCCTTCCGGCACGGAGAAGCTGACCTCCGACACCGCCTTCAGTCCGCGGAACCGCTTGGACAGGCGTTCGACCTCAAGCAACGCCGTCATCTCAGACACCCTCCCCCGGCTGGCGGACAAGACGCAGGCGCCGGGCCAGCCAGGGCCACACGCCCTCCGGCCGGAACACCACGATCGCCACCAGCGCCGCGCCATAGAACAGCTGCTTCAGACCGGGCAGATCCAGCCCGCCGGCCTCGATCAGGAAGGTCAGCACCTCGCCCAGCGGGGTCAGGATGAAGGCGCCCAGGATCGGGCCGACCAGCGTGCCGATGCCGCCGACGATGGCCGGCAGGATGATCTCGATGGAGCGGCCCATGGAAAAGACCTGCTCCGGGAACAGGTTGTTGAAATAGAAGGCCTGGAACACCCCGCCCAGCGCGGTCAGGGCGGACGACACCGCAACCGCGGACATGCGGGCGCGGAACAGGTCGACCCCCGACGCCTCCGCCGCGTCCGGTTCCTCGCGCACGGCCAGCCACTGATAACCCAGCCGGCTGTGCAGCAGCGCGCGCGACAGGAACAGCGCCCCGACCACCAGCGCCAGCGCGACGTAATAGAACAGCACCGGCGAGCCGCGCAGGTTCAGCGGATCGCTCGCCCCCGCCTCCACCGGAAGGAAAAAGCCGCCGGAGCCTCCGACCCAGGTGATGTGGTCGAAGCCGATGCGCGCCACCTCGGCGAAGGCGATGGTCAGCAGTGCGAAATGCACACCCTTCACCCCGAAGCGGAAGCCCAGGAAGCCGATGACGCAGCCGGCCACCACCGCGACCAGCATCGCCACAACCATGCCGGCCCAGGGACCGATGCCGAAATGGACGAACAGCGCCGCGCTGACATAGGCGCCGAGGCCGACATACAGTGCATGGCCCAGCGACAGCAGGCCGGAGAAGCCCATCATCACGTTCCAGGCCTGCCCGACATAGGCGAACCACAGCACGGTGGTCAGCACCGACACCAGATAGCGGTCGGCGACGAAGGGTGCCACCGCCAGCCCCAGCGCCGCCAGCACCAGCAGCGCCATGCCGCGGCCCGTCACTCCCAGAAAGCCGCTCATGACCGTTTCCCCAACAGCCCTTGCGGGCGCAGCAGCAAAACCACGATCAGCACACCATAGCTGAACAGGGATTTCAGGGACGGCGTCAGCAGGAAGCCGGCCAGCGCCTCCGACATGCCGATCAGCACGCCGCCCAGCAGCGCGCCGGGCAGGCTGCCCAGCCCGCCGACGATGACGATGATGAAGCTGAGCAGCGTGTATTCCGGCGCCAGCTGCGGCCGGGCATCGACCAGCAGAGTCATCAGCGCGCCGGGCACCCCGACCACGGGGGCGCCGATCCCGAAGGTCAGCGCATAGAGGCCGT
>NZ_BADK01000497.1 GCF_000333595.1 Azospirillum sp. B506 | reverse complement strand
AGACGCCGCCGGCCAGATGCGGCAGGCTGTCGGCACCGCGGGTGTCGACCTCCGCCACCACCGACAGGCCGGGGCGCAGCAGGCCGGCCAGCGCGTTGTCGCGCGGCAGGGCGATGCGGACGGGGACACGCTGCACGATCTTGGTGAAGTTGCCGGTCGCGTTCTCCGGCGGCAGCAGCGAGAACTTGGACCCCGACGCCGGGGCGAAGCTCTCCACGGTACCGGTCAGCTGGCGGTCCGGGAAGGCGTCCACTGAGATGCTGACATGCTGGCCGGGACGCATGTGCGCCAGCTGGGTCTCCTTGAAGTTGGCGACCACATAGACATCGGGCAGAGGCACCAGCGACAACAGCTGCACGCCCGGCCGGGCATACTGGCCGACCTGGACACCGCGGTTGCCGATCACGCCGTCGACAGGCGCCCGGATCACGGTGTTGTCCAGATCGTTGCGCGCGGTCTGCAGGGTCGCCAGGGACTGGGCCAGATGGGCCTCCGTTTCGGTCCGGGTGGCGCGCAGGACATTGATCTGCTCGTTCTCCGACGCCAGCGCCGCCCGCGATTTCGCCACCTGGGCCACCGCCTTGCGCAGGTCGGCGTCGGCGGTCTCCAGCTTCTGCCGGCTGGTCCAGCTGTCGTTGGCCAGCGACCGGTTGCGCTCATAGTCCTGCTGGGCGCGGCGCTGTTCGGCCTCCGCACTCGCCACTGTGGCGGCCGCCTGCTCGATCATCGTGCGCTGAAGCTCCAGCTTGCTGTCCAGCGTGCCGAGTGCCGCCTTCTGCGCGGTCACCGCGGCCTCCTCCTCGGCCACCTTGGCGCGGAAGTCCTGTTCATCCAGGATCGCCAGCACATCGCCCGCCCGCACCAGCTGGTTTTCCGCAACCTTCACGTCGCGGACATAGGCGGAGATCTTCGGGCTGACGACGGTGATGTCGCTCTGGACATAGGCGTTGTCGGTCGATTCGAGGAACCGGCCCACCGTCCACCAGCGCTCACCGGCGAAGGCGCCACCTGCCAGCACGGCCAGCGCAACGCCCGACAGCACGATCTTCCGCACGCCATTCGCCATTGTCTCTGTCCCCAATCCACCGTGGTTCGCCCCCATCCTGCCGAACGCTCCAGCCGGCGCCGTCACAGGAAAGAAACTGAACCGTTCAGTTTAGTCTTGCCGGAAGATGGCGGGCGGCCTATCTGTTGTCAAGACCGAACTGAACGGTTTAGTTTTTGGCAATTGGTGTCAGGGGGCTTGTCGGGCGATGCGGAACGCGGTAGGGGCCAGGAACATGGACTCAGGCGGCACGGACCGAGGCGAGGCGCGCATGACCACATTGGTTGCCCCCACTCCCGAAGCAGGGTCGAAGCCGGCCCAGATCATGGACGCGGCCGGTACCCTGTTCCTGGAGCATGGCTACAGCGCCGTCAGCATGGATGCGGTCGCCAAGAAGGCGAATGTGTCCAAAGCGACCCTGTACGCCCATTTCGGCAGCAAGGAGGAACTGTTCCGGGCGATGGTCGCCTGCGAATGCGCGAACTCGGTGATGAGGAGCGTCTGGGACGAGGCAATGGACCTGCCGGCGGCCGACGGCCTGCGCCTGATCGGCCGGACCTTCGTCCGATTCATCGCCTCGGCTAAGGCCCTGGGCCTCTATCGCATGGTGCTGGGCGAGGTGCTGCGCCAACCCCAGCTTGCCCAGGCATTCTATGACAGCGGCCCGGCCGAGACCTTTCTGCGCGGGCGCCAGTTCATGACCCACATGGCGGAAAAGGGTGAACTGGCAATCACCGACAGCGATCTCGCCACCCACCAGTATTTCGGCCTGCTGAAGGCCAACATGCACATGAAGATGTTGCTGTGCCTGAGCGAGCGGCCGAGCGACGAGGATCTGGAGCGATTCGTCGATGCCGCCGTCGATCTGTTCGTCAAAGGTTATGCACCGGAAAGGCGTTGATGCGATTTGAGGCACAAAAAGGTCGAGGAAAAGGGTTAGCAACCGGAAAGTGGCTTCAGCGGCAATCGACATCCAATAGTCAGGGTTTCTGACGCAAACTTCGCCCCCTTCGGCTTGTCACCGGCCAAGGCATCGTATAGCGTGCCGATGGCATACCGGGGTAACGGTGCGTGGCAGGTTTGCGGATGGATTTCGAGACGACCTTCATCGCGCAGGTCATCACCGCGATCGGCTTTGCCGTCGGTCTGTCCATTGCCGTGGCCTCTGGCCGCTATCCGCGCCATATCCGCAATTCCCTGCGCGCCTATGCCTATGGAAAATTCATTCTGGGCTGTGGCTTCCTCATCGCGGGCCTGCGCGGCGATGCGTCGCCGGAACAGTTGATTCCGCTCGCCAACGGGCTTGGAGTCGCCGGTCTGGCGATGAACTACACCAGTGTCCGCCATCTTCAGAACCGGCCGGTCTGGCCCCTGATGCCGGCGGCGGTCGGGCTGGCCGTGATGCTCGCCTGCCTTCTGCTGCTGCTCGCCGGTGGCAGCGTCGCCTCGATCCGGATCCTGGTCAGCTTCGCGACATCGGCGGTGCTTCTCGTCATCGCCTATGAGGTGCTGGTCCGCTACGTGGGGCGAGGCATTCCCCATTATGTGACCGGCGTGCTCTGCGCCAGTCTGGCCGTGGTCTATCTGGTCCGCATGGGGGCCGGACTGGCGCAGGAGGCGCCGCCGGCCAACGAGATGATGGACGACCATGTCGAGCGGCTCACCTTTCTGCTGACGCTGCTGGGCACGGTGGTCGGGGCGATCAATTACGTCCTGATGGCCAGCGACGAGTTCAACCGCGAACTGTCCAAGCTCGCCCACACCGACGGGCTGACCGGCTGCCTGAACCGCCGCCGCCTGTTCGAGATGGGGGAGGTCGAGTTCCGCCGCGCCCGCCGCCATGGCCGGGACCTGACTGTGCTCTCGCTCGACATCGACCGGTTCAAGTCGATCAACGACCATGCCGGCCATCCGTTCGGCGACCGGGTGATCCAGGCGGTGTCCGACTGCTGCACCGGGCAGATCCGGCGCGAGGATACGCTGGGCAGGATCGGCGGAGAGGAGTTCGCCATCCTGCTGCCTGAAACCGGTCCGGAAGCCGGCCGCCTTCTGGCCGAGCGGCTGCGCAATGCCATCGAACGGCAGTTGGCCCCGCTTGGCATCGAAGGCGGCGTGACGGTGACCTGCAGCATCGGCGGCGTCAGCCTGACCCGGGAACACAGCGAATTTTCCGATCTGATGGCCCAATCGGACTGCGCCCTGTACGAAGCCAAGCATGCCGGACGCAATCAGGTGCGTTTCTTCATCCCGGTGGCGCTGAGCGCCGTGGCGCACGGCTGACCGGCGAGAACCGGATCGCCGGAGCCGACGGGCGGAACCGGTTGGAAAAATCGGCTCCCCAGGCAATGGCACACGGCCGCCTTTACCCGCGCGTCCGCTTGCCGCATTATCCGCGCCGGTCCCCGCCGGCCGGCTTCCTCCGGTCGACAGTCCGGGTCCGATCCGGCTCCGTCCCTTCCGGCAACATCGGCGTAAGGTCGTGGTTCTTTCCCATCTCGGCTCCGGCGGCCTGGAGCCGCAGCGGTCCCAGCTGACGCTCGGCACGAAGTTCAGGCTCATCAATTGGGGGCTGGTCCTGCTGATCTGCACGATCACCGGGGTCGGCGTCGGGTTGCTCTATTCCGCCGCAGGCGGCCATTGGAAGCCCTGGGCCCAGCCCCAGCTGGTCCGCGCCATCCCCGGTCTTGTCCTGATGCTCGGCATCGCCCTGATCGACATCCGCCACCTGATGAAGTCGGCCTACGTCATCTTCTTCATGGTGCTCTGCCTGCTGATCGCGGTGGAGATGATGGGCCGCATCGGCATGGGCGCGCAGCGCTGGATCGATCTCGGCTTCTTCCAGCTTCAGCCGTCGGAACTGATGAAGCCGGCGCTGACGCTGGCGCTCGCCCGCTATTTCCACGGGGTGACTCTGGACCAGATCGGCCGGCCGCTTCTGCTGATCCCTCCCCTGCTGCTGGTCTTCACGCCGGTCGCCTTCGTGCTGCTGCAGCCGAATCTCGGCACCTCGCTGCTGCTGATCATGGGCAGCGGCGCCATCTTCTTCGCCGCGGGCGTCCGCGTGTGGAAGTTCCTGCTGGTGATCGGCGGCGGCCTCAGCGCCATCCCCATCGCCTGGGAATTCCTGCACGACTACCAGAAGCAGCGCGTCTACACCTTCCTCGATCCGGAGACCGATCCGCTCGGAGCCGGCTACAACATCCTGCAGTCGAAGATCGCGCTGGGGTCCGGCGGGCTGTTCGGCAAGGGCTTCATGTCCGGTTCGCAAAGCCAGCTGATGTTCCTGCCGGAAAAGCACACCGACTTCATCTTCGTCGTCCTGGCGGAGGAGTTCGGCATGGTCGGCGCCGCCACGCTGCTGGCGCTCTACGTCCTGCTGTTCATCTATGGCTGGGTGATCGCGCTGAACAGCCGCAGCCAGTTCGGCCGGCTGGTTGCGGTCGGCATGACCGCGCAGTTCTTCCTCTATGTCTTCGTCAATGTGGCGATGGTGATGGGGCTGATCCCGGTGGTCGGCATTCCGCTGCCGCTGGTGTCCTATGGCGGGTCGGCGATGATGACGCTGATGATCGGTGTCGGCCTGCTGCTGAGCATGTCGGTCCACCGCGACGTGCGCATCCCCAAGAGCGGCGTCACCGACGACTGACCCCCTCCTTCGTTTTGGGTATCGGCCGGGGTACGCCGGGCAAGTGCCCGTCGCACCCCGGCCGCGCCGTTGCTCCGCGACCCTGCCCTCGCGATATCGGGGTGCAGGCCGACCGATCTTGCGGGTGGGCCGGGTTGCGGCGGGAGGAACGGCCATGCGGAGCGATGCTTTAAAACGGCGCGGATGGACGACCGGTTTGGCGGGTGCGGGACTTGCGGCGCTTCTTGCCAGCAGCGCACCGGCGCTGGCGGAGTCGCTGTTCAGCCATATCGGCGGCAGCTTCAACGAGACGTCCGGAGCTTTCGAGGCGTCGCGCTGGCAGCGGTCGGACGGCTGGAAGGCAGGCGGGCACATGAACTGCACCTGGAGCCGCGCCAATGTCTCCGCCGAGAAGGGTCACCTCGCCCTGTCGGTCAGCGACCGGATTGCCGGCAGCGACCGCTACTCCTGCGGCGAATATTCGACGCACCGCTTCTACGGCTACGGCACCTACACGGTGTCGTTGAAGGCGGTGAAGGCCGATGGGGTGATGACCTCGGTTTCCCACTATACCGGCCCGCCCTTCGGCGACCCGTGGGACGAGATCACCATGGGCATCGCCGGCAAGGACACCACGAAGCTGGAGATCAGTTACGTCGCCAACGGCACGGGGCACCGCGACATCGTGGTCGACCTGGGCTTTGACGCCGCCAAGGGATTCCACAGCTACGGCTTCGACTGGAAGCCCGACGGCATCGTCTGGACCGTCGACGGCAAGCCGGTCCACCGGGTGTCCGGCAAGCCGGAGGATCTGCCGCGCATGCCCGGCCGGCTGATGCTGCGCTTCTGGAGCGCGTCGGGCGACACCGAATGGCTGCGCCGATTCACCTATCCCGGCCATCCCCTGGCCGCCGAGGTCGCCTCCGTCACCTATCGCGAGGATCCGGCCAACCTCAGCAACTGAGGAGCCGCCCCACTCACTCAAGCGCTTCGGCACCCAGGTAGGATTCGACGACGCGGGGGTCGGCGACGACCTCCGCCGGGGCGCCGTCGGCGATCTTCTCGCCATGGTCCAGCACGACGACGCGGTCGGACAGCGCCATCACCGCGCGCATGACATGCTCGATCATCAGGATGGTCAGCCCTTCGCGCCGGTTCAGGTCGCGCAGGACCTCGACCATGCGGTCGACCTCGGTCGGGCGCAGTCCGGCCAGCACCTCGTCCAGCAGCAGCAGGGTCGGACGGGTCGCCAGCGCGCGGGCGACCTCCAGCCGCTTGCGGTCGGGCAGCGTCAGGCTGCGGGCCGGGCGGTTGGCCTGATCGGCCAGTTCCAGCCGCTCCAGCACCGCCCGCGCCTGCAGCCTTGCGGTCTCCACCGACCGTTCGCGGGCCAGCGCGCCGACCACGACATTCTCCTCCCACGTCAGCTGGCCGAAGGGCTTGACGATCTGGAAGGTGCGGCCGAATCCCGCGCGCAAAACCGGTCGGGCT
>NZ_BADK01000498.1 GCF_000333595.1 Azospirillum sp. B506 | reverse complement strand
TTCGGCTTTAGGCGGAGACGATAGCACAACCGCGTCCTCCCGCGATCGCCAGGCAAAAAATATCCTCGTCCGCGGGAGGACGAGGGAGAAAGGCGCGATCGACTCGAACCCGCAGCGATTTCGCAGTGCAGCCTTGGACTCTGCCGGAGCGGCCCCATCTGTGCGGCATCGAAGCCATCAGCAAGGAGTTGCAGTCATGATCGTCACCAGCACCGAGTCCGTCGAGGGGCGCCAGATCACCCAGTATCTCGGCATCGTCGCCGGCGAGGCGATCATGGGCGTCAACGTGTTCCGCGACCTGTTTTCCTCCGTCCGCGACATCGTCGGCGGCCGGGCGGGCGGCTATCAGGCGGCGCTGCGCGACGCGCGTGAGGCGGCCTTCGCCGACCTGGAGGAGTCGGCCCGCGCGCTGGGCGCCGATGCGGTGGTCGGCGTGGATGTCGATTACGAGGTGCTGGGCAAGGAGAACGGCATGCTGATGGTGTCGGTCAACGGTACGGCCGTGCGTCTCCGCTAAAGACAGCCCCTGATCGTAAGCGTCATCGAAGGCGTCTGGACAGTCCAGGCCGTATGGGTAGACTGCCCATCCGGCAAGCAGTGGGCCGGCAAGCAATCGGTAGGGGGATGCACATGCGTGGGGTTGTCCGCGGTTCCATCCGTTCAGGCTGCATCGGCGGCCTCGCCATGGCGGCGTGCCTGTTCGGCGCCCTGCCCGCCCTGGCGCTCGACGCCATCGTCGAGAAGAAGGTCTTCGAGATGCCGTCCTACACCACCACCGGTGGCGGGACGATCAAGAATGTCCGGATCGGCTGGGAAAGCTACGGCAAGCTGAACGATGCCAAGGACAACGCCATCCTCATCACCCATTTCTTCAGCGGCAACAGCCATGCCGCCGGGAAATACAAGGCCGACGATGCCGCTGCCGGCTATTGGGACAGCATCATCGGCCCCGGCAAGCCGCTGGATACCGACAAATACTTCATCATCAGCTCCGACACGCTGGTGAACCTGTCGCCGAAGGACCCCACCGTCGTCACCACCGGCCCGGCCAGCATCAACCCGGACACCGGCAAGCCCTATGGCATGAGCTTCCCCATCGTCACCATCCAGGATTTCGTCAATGTCCAGAAGGCGCTGATCGACAGCCTGGGCATCAAGACGCTGCAGGCGGTGATGGGCGGCTCGATGGGGTCGCTCCAGGCCTTCGAATGGGGGGCCGACCATCCGGAGATGGTCAAGCGCGTCATCGCCGCCATCGGCGGACCGGAGGCCGACCCCTTCCTGATCGGCTGGCTGAACCTGTGGGCCGCGCCGATCAAGCTCGACCCCAACTGGAACAATGGCGACTATTACGGCAAGGCGGAGCCTAAGGCCGGCCTGACCGAGGCGCTGAAACTGGTCACCCTGCAGGCCCGCCACTGGAAATGGGCGGATGCCGCGTTCGGCCGCAAATGGGCGGAGGACGGCAAGGACCCGAAGGCGGCGATGGGCAACCAATACGCCATCGAAGCCTGGCTGGACAAGGCGGCGGCCGGCCGTGCCGCCGTCAGCGACGCAAACCATTTCCTCTATCTGGTGAAGGCCAACCAGACCTTCGTCACCGGCAACGGCGCCTCGCTGGAGGACGGTCTGGCGAAGATCAAGGCCCCGGTGCTGCTGATCCCGTCGGCCGACGACCTCGTCTTCCCGCCCGACCGCAACATGCGCCCGTTGAAGGACCGGCTGGAGAAGCAGGGCAATGCGGTCGAGTACACCGAGTCGATCACCTCGACCCTCGGGCATCTCGACGGCGTGGTGAACATCGGCAAGGCCGGCGAGACGATCGCGCAGTTCCTGGCGAAGTGAGCCTGCGGGGCGCCTTTTGAGGGCGCCCCTAATCCCCGCTGACCGGCGCCCCGCGGAAGTTCAGCAGGCTTGGCGCCTTGTCGATGATCTCTTCCAGGATCAGCGACGCGGTTTCCAGGTCGCGGTCCAGCTCCGGACCGAGCTTGCCGGCATAGTTGGGGCGCCGCAGCTTCTCCGCCGCATCGTGCAGGCTGCGCAGCTCGGCGACGAAGATCTCGCGCGCACCCATCGGCAGGATCGGGTTGGCCGACAGAACGAAGAAGAAGCGCATGCTGGCCCGCACCAGCAGGGCCAGCATCACCATGTCCAGCTTCTCGAACTGGTCGCGCAGGTCGTCGGAGCGCGCATCGACCAGATTGCGCATGCGCTGCTCGATCAGGATGACCAGCGCCTGGAACTCTCCCACCTTGTCGCGGAAATCGCGGTAGGCGCCGAAGCTGTGCTTGCTGGCCTCATGCTCGGCCAATTGGGCGAGCTTGGAGGCTTCGCGGCACTGACGCTCCAGCGCGCCCAGCAGTTCCTTGACTTCGGCTCGGGTGTATTGGCGCTTGCTCATGGCACTCAGCAGGGTTTGGACGGGTGTTCACAGGGTCCGTCAAGCTATAGCACAACCCACGGGCTGCAACCTATCCTGCTCAGTGATCGGCCTTCACCGGGCCTCCCGGACGCCGCACCAGCGGCATGAACAGCAGCGCGCCGAAGAACACCGCCGACATCAGCAGCATGGCGTCGTTGAAGGTCAGGATCTGTGCCTCGCGCTGGACCAGCCCGACCAGCCGGGACATGGCGGCGGCCGTCGGATCGGCCACCAGACCGTCGAAACGCTGGCTGAGATTGTCGACCATCTGCTGGACCTCGGGCCGGGCGAGGTTGACATTGTCGCCGAGCCGGTTCAGGTGCAGCGCGTTGCGATCGGTCAGCACCGTGTTGATCGCCGCCAGCCCGATGGCGCCGCCGAGGTTGCGCATCAGGTTGTACAGGCCCGATGCGTTCTTCAGCTTGTCCGGCGGCAAGGTGCCCAGCGCCACGCTGTTGATCGGGATGAAGCACAGCATCAGCGACATGCCGCGCACCGCCTGCGGCAGGAACAGCTCCCAGAATCCTGTGTCGGCGGTGTAATGGCTGTTCAGCCAAACGCCGGTGCCGAACAGGATCAGCCCCAGCGCCAGCATGGCGCGCAGATCCATCCGCTTGGACAGGGCGCCGGCGATGGGCGCCGACATGAACTGGAAAGCGCCGGTCACGAACATGATCTCGCCGATCTGCAGGCTGTTGAAGCCACGCACACGAGCCAGGAACAGCGGCTGCAAATAGACCGACCCGTAAAGTCCGATGCCGAGGATGAAGCTGTACAGCGACCCGATGGCGAAGTTGCGGTCGGCGAAGGCCCGCAGTTCCACGATGGGATTGCGGTAGGACAGGACCCGCCAGAAGAAGCCGACGGCGGAGACGGCCGCGACCACGGCCAGCGTGAAGATCGCCTCGTCGTCGAACCAGTCGTTGCGCGGCCCCTCCTCCACCACATATTCCAGGCTGCCCAGGAAGGACGCCATCAACGCAAGTCCCAGGAAGTCGAAGCCCTTGCGCAGCTCCGGATTCGGCCGGTCGACATCGACCAGGAACCAGACCAGCGAAGTCACCAGGATGCCGGGGATCACGTTGGCCAGGAACAGCCAGTGCCAGGACATGTGCTGGGTCAGGTAACCGCCCAGCGTCGGGCCGATGGTCGGCGCCATGGTGGCGACCAGACCCATCATCACCGACACGCCCGCCCGCTTTTCCGGCGGGAAGATCATGAAGCTGGTGGCGAAGACGGTCGGGATCATCGCGCCGCCGATGAAGCCCTGGAGCGCACGCCACACGATCATCGATTCGATGCCGCCGGCGAAGGCGCAGGCGACGCTGGTCAGGGTAAAGCCGGCGGCGGCCAGCGTGAACAGCACGCGGGTCGACATGATGCGCGACAGGATGCCCGACAGCGGGATCATCACGACCTCCGCGATCAGGTAGGAGGTCTGCACCCACGAGATCTCATCGGCGCTGGCGGCGAGGCCGGCCTGGATTTCCGACAGCGAGCTGGAGACGATCTGGATGTCCAGAATCGCCATGAACATGCCGACGACCATCGCGAAAAAGCCGGCGATGTCGCGGGGGGGTGAGCGGGCGCATGCCCTGGGCCGGTGTCGCCATCGAACCGCTGCCTTCCGTCATGGCCGAATGACACACCCCCT
>NZ_BADK01000499.1 GCF_000333595.1 Azospirillum sp. B506 | reverse complement strand
CAGCCGGATCGCCGTCCGGTCGTCGCCGGCCTGCTGGGGCTGGGCGTCGCCGCCGGACAGATGGCGGCCGCGGCCGAAACCTGGGACATGCCGACGCCGTATCCGGACACCAACCTGCACACCATCGTGGTGAAGCAGTTCGCCGACGACGTGAAGGCGGCCACCGCCGGCAAGATCCAGATCACCGTCCACTCCAACGGCTCGCTGATCCGCCATCCCGAGATCAAGCGCGCGGTCCAGTCCGGCCAGGCCCAGCTGGGCGAGGTGCTGATCAGCTCCTGGGCGAACGAGGACCCGCTCTACGGCCTCGATTCGGTGCCCTTCCTCGCCACCGACTTCAAGTCGGCGCACAAGCTGTACGAGGTCTCCAAGCCCTATCTGGAAAAGAAGCTGGAGCGCCAGCGGCTGAAGCTGCTCTATTCGATCCCGTGGCCGCCGCAGGGCCTGTATGTGAAGGACGAGATCCAGTCGGTCGAGGGTCTGAAGAGCCAGAAGTTCCGCGCCTACAATCCCGCCACCACCCGCATCGCCGAGCTGAGCGGCGCCATCCCGGTGAAGATCGAGGCGGCCGAGGTGGCACAGGCTTTCGGCACCGGCATCGTCACCGCGATGATCACGTCCGCCGCCACCGGCGTCGACACCAAGGCCTGGGACTTCGTGAAGGTCTATTACGACGTCCAGGCCTGGCTGCCGCGCAACATGGTGTTCATCAATTCGGAGGTCTGGAAGGGGCTGGATGCCGGCACCCAGAAGGCGATCCAGGACGCCGCGGCGAAAGCCGAGGCCACCGGCTGGACCGAGTGGGAGAAGAAGACGGCCGACCTGAACAAGACCATGGCCGACAACGGCATGAAGGTGCTGCCGCCGTCCGACAAGCTGAAGGAAGGGCTGTCCGCCATCGGCAAGACCATGACCGCCGAATGGACCAAGGCGGCCGGCGCCGACGGCGAGGCGATCATTTCCGCCTTCGGCAAGTAACCGGTCCGGATGCCACCGGCCGGCGCCGCCATAGAAAAGGCGGCCGGCCGGTCCCCCTCCACGCCCCTTCGCTCCGCTCCGACCGCAGGAGGTGGTTGCGCCATGCGCACCGCACTGTCCATCCTCTACCGCGCCGCCGAGATCCTGGGCGCGGTCCTGCTTGCCGCCATTGCCGTCCTGATCGTGACGCAGGTGGCATCGCGGCTGTTCGACCGCATGGTGCCGGGGGCCGACGAGCTTGCCGGCTACTGCATGGCGGCGTCCTTCTTCCTGATGCTGGGGCCGGCGCTGCGCCGCGGCGCGCACATCCGCGTCGGCGTGCTGGTGGAACGGCTGCACGGCACCGCGCGCCGAGTCTTCGAACTGCTCTGCCTGGGCTTCGCCACCGCGCTCAGCAGCTATTTCGCCTGGTACTGGCTGCGCATGACGTACGACTCATACGATTTCGGCGATCTCAGCCAGGGCGTGCTGCCGGTCCCGCTGTGGATCCCGCAGGCGCTGATGGGGGTTGGGCTGGTGGTGCTGGTCATCGCCTTGATCGACGATCTGCTGGCGGTGCTGCAGGGGCGCGACGCCTCCTACCAGCATGCCGGCATGCAGAGCGAGGGCTGAGCGATGGATCAGACGACCGCATCCATCGTCGTCGTGGTGACGATG
>NZ_BADK01000500.1 GCF_000333595.1 Azospirillum sp. B506 | reverse complement strand
GAGGCCGAGCTTTAGCGACGGCATGAAGTAATGCTGCCATGTCCAGTAACGGCTGGTCGGCAACCAGCCGAGCTTGACCGAGAACAGGTCGATCATCAGCAGGCCCGAGCCAGAAGGAGGGAAAGGCGATGCCCGACACCGCCACCACCATGCCGACATGGTCCTGCCAGCGCCCGCGTTTGGTGGCCGACGCCACACCGATCAGCAGACCGGCCAGCGTCGCCCAGACCATGGCGACGACGGTCAGGTAGAAGGTGGGCATGAAGCGCTCACCGATCTCCTGCGACACCGGCCGCTTGGACTTCATCGACCGCCCGAACTCGCCCTGGACCGCATTGCCGAGGAAGCGGCCATACTGCACCCACAGCGGCTGGTCGAGGCCGAGATCCTGGCGCACCAGCTCGACGTCCTGCTGGGTGGCGTCCGGACCGGCGACCAGACGCGCCGGATCGCCCGGCAGCAGATGGACGAAGCCGAAGACGAAGACGGAGATCACCAGCAGAACCGGCAGGATGCCGGCGAGACGGCCGACGAGATATTTCAGCATGGAGCAGAGGTCCTGGTGGAGGGCCTGGAGGTGCGGACGAAAAGTCCCCTCTCCCCCCCGGGGAGAGGGTTAGGGTGAGGGGGCAGCATGGGCAAACGCCCATGCCAGGGGATGGCGAAGGGGCAGTATGCCCCTTCGCGGCGCGCAAAAGCGCGCCGGCCCCCTCACCCTCCCCACCGCTACGCGGCGGGTCCCCTCCCTCTCCCCGCTATCGACGGACCGAAGGTCCGCCTGTCGCGTCAGCGCAAACTTCGTTTGCGCGAGAGCGGGGGGCGAGGGTGTTTATCACTCACTGCAGATCGGCCTCTTCCATCTGCAGGCCGCCGTCGGCGACGTAGTAGAAGCCGGTCAGCTTCTTCGACTTGCCGGCCAGCAGGTTCTCGACGCCGAGGAAGATCCAGGGCGCGTCCTTCCAGATCTGCTCCTGGGCGACACGGTAGGCCTCGGCGCGCTTGGCGTCGTCGGCGGTGGCGATGCCGGCCTCGATGGCGGCATCGACCGTGTCGTTCTTGTAGTAGGCGACGTTGTAGAACTTCGGCGGGAAGCCCTTGCCCCACAGCAGCGGACGCAGGCCCCAGTCGGCATCGCCGGTGGAGGCCGACCAGCCGCTGTAGTTCATCTGGACGGTGGCATCCTCCGGCTTCTCGACGCTCCAGATGCGGGCGGTCTCGACGCCGGATTCGAGCGGCGTGACGGTCAGCTTCACACCGATCTGCGACAGCTGCTACTGGACGAACTGCATGCCGCGGATGAAGTTGGTGCTGTTGCGGCCGAACATCTCGGCCTCGAAGCCGTTCGGATAGCCGGCCTCGGTCAGCAGCGCCTTCGCCTTGGCGAGATCATAGGTGTACTGGTTCGGCTGGGTGACATGGAAGCCCAGCTTGGACGGGATCGCCGAATCCAGCGGGCCGGCATAGCCGCGATAGACCACCTTGGCGTAGGCGTTCTTGTCGATGGCGTAGTTCAGCGCCTGGCGGACGCGCGGGTCGTTGAACGGCTTCTTCATGGTGTTGAGCGCCACATAGCGGGCGACGATCGACGGGGCGTCGATCAGCTCCAGCTGGCTGTTGGCCTCCACCATCTTCACCATCTCGGACGGCAGCGGATAGATGAACTGCGCCTCGTTGGTCTGGAGCATGGCGATGCGGCTGCCGTTCTCCGGCACGCTCTTCAGCGTGACGTGGTCGATCTTCGGCAGGCCCGGCTTCCAGTACTTGTCGTTCTTCTCGACCTTCAGCGTGTCCGCTTCCCAGCTGACGAACTTGTAGGGGCCGGTGCCGACCGGGTGGCGGCCGATCTCCTTGCCAAAGGTCTCCAGCGCCTTCGGGCTGTGGATCATCGCGCCGGGATGGGCGAGGTTGTTGTTCAGCGCGCCGAAGGGCTGCGACAGCTTCAGCGTGATGGTATAGTCGTCGACCACCACCGTCTCGGCCAGCATCGCCAGCAGGCTTTGGCGCTTCAGCCGGTTGGCCGGGTTGGCGAGACGGTCGAAATTGATCTTCACCGCCTGGGCGTTGAAGGGCGTGCCGTCATGGAAGGTGACGTTCTTGCGCAGGCGGTAGGTGTATTCGGTGGCAGTGTCGTTGACCGTGTAGCTCTCGGCCAGCAGCGGCACCAGCTTCATGTCCTTGTCGAAGCCGAACAGCCCCTGGAGCATGGTGCGGCTGGCCGACTGCGACAGCGTGTCGTTGATGTCGGCCGGGTCCAGCGTGGTGATGTTGTCGGGCAGGCCGACAACCAGATCCTTGGCGGCAAAGGCCGGACCGGCCAGCGCGGTGCCGGCGAGCAGGCCGGCGAGAAGCGGAAGGGCGAAGCGGTTCACGTGTAGGCTCCCTGCTTTTTTGGTTCAGAAATCGCCGCCAACAGCGTGGCGGGCGACGAAATGGTCCTCACCGACCGGCACCAGCGGCTGCACCGCCGGCTCGTCGCCGATGGCGCGGATCGGGCTGGGGATCTCGCCGGTCAGCAGCCGCAGGTCGCGGGTGCGGCGGCTGGGATCGGCGATCGGCACCGGCCGCCATCAGGCGCGGGTGTAGGCATGCTGCGGATTCTCGAAGACGGCGCGGCGCGGGCCGAGTTCGACGATCTGGCCGAGATACATCACCGCGACGCGGTGGCTGACCCGCTCCACCACCGCCATGTCATGGCTGATGAACAGGTAGGACAGGCCGCGCCGGGCCTGCAGTTCCATCAGCAGATTGACGATCTGCGCCTGGATCGACACGTCGAGTGCCGCCACCGCCTCGTCGGCGATGATCAGCTTGGGATCGCAGGCGAGCGCGCGGGCGATGCAGATGCGCTGGCGCTGCCCCCCGGAGAACTCGTGCGGATAGCGGCGCGCATGCTCCGGCTTCAGACCCACCTGGGTCAACAGCTCAGCCACCCGCTCCTCGATGGCGCGGCGGCGTGAGACTCCCGGTTTGGATGCGGGCACATAGTCATGAACCAGCATCGGCTCGGCGACGCTGAAGCCGACGGTCATGCGTGGGTTCAGCGAGGCGAAGGGATCCTGGAAGATGTATTGGATCTTCTCCTTCAGCTTCGCCTGACCGTTGGAATCCAAGGTCGCGGTGTCGAGGCCGTCGAAATGGATGCTGCCGGAGGTGGCGGACTGAAGCCCCATGATGGTGCGGCCGGTGGTCGACTTGCCGCAGCCGGATTCGCCGACCAGCGCCAGCGTCTCGCCGGGGCGGACGGCGAAGCTGACCTTCTCCACCGCATGGACCCGCGCCTTGAGCGAACCGAAGATGCCCTTGCGCACGTCGAAGCGGGTGGTGAGGTCGCGCACTTCCAGAAGTGGGGCGTCGGCGGCTCGCACGGTGTCCTGAACCGGCGGGGCCGGCGGCGGCGCATCCACCTCGGCGTCATCGACCACCAGCAGGGGAAAGTGGACCGGCAGGTCCTGGCCGCGCAGCGCCCCCAGCTTCGGCACGGCGGACAGCAGAGCCTTGGTGTAGGGGTGCTGCGGCGCCTGGAAGATGCGCTCGACCGGACCCTCCTCCACCTTGCGGCCGCGCCACATCACGACAACGCGGTCGGCAACCTCCGCCACCACGCCCATGTCGTGGGTGATGAAGATGACGCCCATCCCCATCTCGTCCTGCAGCAGGCGGATCAGCCGCAGGATCTGCGCCTGGATGGTCACGTCGAGCGCCGTGGTCGGCTCGTCGGCGATCAGCAGCGACGGCTTGCAGGACAGCGCCATGGCGATCATCACGCGCTGGCGCATGCCGCCCGACAGCTGGTGCGGATGGCGGTCGAGCAGCCGGGCCGGTTCGGGAATGCGGACCTTCTCCAGCATGCGCAGGGCTTCCGCCCGCGCCGCCTTGCGGTCGAGACCCTGGTGCAGCATCACCGCCTCGGCGATCTGGTCGCCGATGGTGAAGACCGGGTTCAGCGACGTCATCGGCTCCTGGAAGACCATGGCGATGTCGTTGCCGCGCATGTCGGTCAGCGATTCCGCCGACGGGGTGGCGAGGTCGCGCTCGCGCCCGTCGCGGCCCTTGAAGCGGATGCGCCCGCCGACGATGCGGCCGCCGGCGTAATCGACCAGCCGCATCAGCGACAGCGAGGTCACCGACTTGCCGCTGCCGGATTCGCCGACGATGGCGACCGTCTCGCCCGGCGCCACGGTGAAGCTGACATCGTCGACCACACGCACGGGGCCATGCTCGCCATCGAAGGCGACGCTCAGCCCCTCCACAGAAAGCAGGGCAAGCGCGCTGTCGACCGCCTTCACGGCAGCGGCACCACTCATCGGCCGAGCCTCTCGGCGAACAGCGCGAACAGGCGGCGCCACACCATGCCCGGCGTGCCGCTGCCGACCGGCTTGCCGTTCAGGCTGGTGACCGGGGTGATCTCCTTGGTGGTGCTGGCGATCCAGATCTCGTCGGCGGTCTCAAGCTCCGTCGCCGGGATGTCGCGCTCCTCCAGGCGGATGCCCGCCTCGGCCGCCAGCCGCAGGATCACGGTGCGGGTGATGCCCTGGAGGATCCGGTTGTCGTTGACCGGGGTGGCGACGACGCCGTCCTTGACGACGAAGATGTTGGTGGCCGCCCCCTCGGTCACCAGACCGTCGCGCAGTTGCAGGGCATCGACGACGCCGGCATCGGTCGCCGCCTGCTGCGCCAGCACGCTGCCGAGCAGCGCCACCGTCTTCAGGTCGCAGCGGCCCCAGCGGATGTCGGGGATGGTGATGGCGGCGACACCCTGGTCGCGCCACGCGGCGGGCGGGCGCTTCAGCGGGCTGACCATGCCGAACACCGACGGGGTAACGCCGGCCGGGAAGGCATGGCCGCGGCTGGCGGCTGCGCCGCGGGTGACCTGCAGATAGACGGTCAGGTCGCCATCGATGCCGGACTCCGCGGCCAGCCGTTCCATGATGCCCATCCAGTCGCCGGCCGACAGGGTGCAGCCGATGCGCAGCTCGGACAGGCCGCGCTGCAGGCGGGCGATGTGGGCGTCCGGCTCGAACAGGCGGCCGTTGTAGGCGGCGGTCACCTCATAGAGGCCGTCGGCGAACAGGAAGCCGCGGTCCAACGGCGACACCTGGACCTCGTCCAGCGGCAGGTAACGCCCGTTCCAATAGGAGATCGTCATCGCTTTCCAACTTCTCTGGCGCGTGGGTAAGGAAACCCCGGTTCTGTCCGGTCCGGGTCAGTCGGGTTGCCGGTTCGATTTCGACACGACGTGGAGGTAGGGCAGGATGCGTTCGGCGACGTCGGCAGCCTGTCCGACGCTGTCGGGGCCGGAGCGCGACAGCGCGGTGCCCAGCGCCACAATCAGCGCCATCAGCCCGGTGGGGGAGCTGTGGCGCACGCCATGGTCGGCTCCCGCCAACAGGGTCACGTCGGCCAGCGGCACGATCGGGCTGTCCGGCGCGTCGGTCAGCGCGATGGCCTTGGCCCCGCGCTCGCGGCACAGCTGCAGATGCTCGATGGTCCGGCGCGAATAGCGCGGCGAGGTGATGGCGATCACCAGATCGCCAGGCTTCACCGTCATCAGCCGGCGGATGTTGCGCTCGGTGCCGGCGAACTCGACGGCCTCGCGGACATTGTCGACATAGGGCTCCAGCATGTCGGCCAGGAACAGCGCGAGATAGGCGCTGTCGCCCAATCCCAGCGCCACGATGCGGCGCGCCTC
Source organism: Azospirillum sp. B506 (assembly GCF_000333595.1). Classification (GTDB taxonomy): domain Bacteria; phylum Pseudomonadota; class Alphaproteobacteria; order Azospirillales; family Azospirillaceae; genus Azospirillum. Next base: position 1,040 of record NZ_BADK01000500.1, on the reverse strand, counting down.
GCGGATCAGCCGGATGGCGGCCTCGCACTGCTCAGGCTGCAGCAGATCCATGGTGCGGGCGATGTTGCCGGCGTCGCTGGCAAGCGATTCCCGCATGATCTCGGCGTTGGAGGTGTCGCGTTGCACCGCGACGCGCAGCTTCTCCACCGGCGCGAAGGTGGACTCGAAGGCGCGCAGCAGATCCTCGCGGAACTCCGGAAAGCCCTCATAGCCGAGAAAGCGGGCATAGCGGTTGACCGACGCCACCGAAACCTCCGCCGCCGCAGCCAGCTCGCCGATTTTCAGCGTCGCGGTGCGGAAGGGATAGGCCAGCGCCCATTCCCCCACCTTGGCGAGGGCGGCGGGAAGCTGCTGCTGGCAGTTCTGCATGCGGATCAGCAGCGATCCCGTCTGAATGGGCGGCTCCATCCCCCGATTCCCCTTCGCAGCATCAGCATGGCCCTTATGAGCATATAGTTACAGAAATATCGTATTCCTGTAAATCCATTTTCACATATAGGCGTATGACACACCCGCCGGAGACGACGACGGCCCGTCCGACCGGCGGAATACCAGGACGCAAGCACCTGATATCGAGCGTCCCTAAGCTCTTCCTTATCGTTTGTTAACGATGTTTGCCGCAATCATCGCGCATCGTCGGATTGGCACATCATGAAGGGTAGCAATGGCTCAGAAGGTTCGTGAGGACTACCGGACCCTCACCGGCCCGGAAAAGGCCGCCATCATGATGCTGGCATTGGGCGAGGAGCATTCGTCCAAACTGTTCTCGCTGATGGACGACGAGGAGATCAAGGAACTGTCCCAGGTGATGGCCAACCTGGGCACGGTGTCGGCCAACCTGATCGAGCGACTGTTCGTCGAGTTCGCCGAGCAGATGTCGTCGAGCGGCACCGTCGTCGGCTCCTTCGATTCGACCGAGCGGCTGCTGCTGAAGACCCTGCCGAAGGACAAGGTCGACCAGATCATGGAGGACATCCGTGGTCCGGCCGGCCGCACCATGTGGGACAAGCTGACCAACGGAACGAGTCGGGCGTCCAACA
>NZ_BADK01000501.1 GCF_000333595.1 Azospirillum sp. B506 | reverse complement strand
CCGGCGGCGAGATCCTGTTCCGCGGCCGCGACGGGCAGGTGCGCGACCTGCCCGCCTCAGCGAGCGCGCCATGCGCAGCGTGCGCGGCAACGAGATCGGCATGATCTTCCAGGAGCCGATGACCTCGCTGAACCCGGTCTACACCGTCGGCGACCAGATCGGCGAGGCGCTGCGCTACCACCAGGGCCTCGACCGCCGGGCGGCGCGGGCGGAGGCGCTCGCCATGCTGAAGAAGGTCGGCATCCCGGCGGCGGAGCGGCGGCTGGACGAGTATCCGCACCAGATGTCGGGCGGCATGCGCCAGCGCGTGATGATCGCCATGGCGCTGGCCTGCCGCCCCACCCTGCTGATCGCCGACGAGCCGACCACCGCGCTCGACGTGACCATCCAGGCGCAGATCCTCGACCTGATGCGGCGGCTTCAGGAGGAGACCGGCACCTCGATCCTGTTCATCACCCACAATCTGGGCGTGGTGGCGGAGGTGGCCCACCGGGTGGTGGTGATGTATTCCGGCCGCATCGTCGAGGAAGGCGATGTCCGCTCCCTGCTGAAATCGCCCAGGCACCCCTACACCCGCGGGCTGCTGGCCTGCATGCCGCATCTGGGCCAGCGCCGCGGCGACGGCGGCCGGCTCCACGCCATCCCCGGCAGCGTGCCGAGCCCGGTGAACCGCCCGGCGGGCTGCACCTTCGCCCCGCGCTGCGCGCTGGCCGAACCCGCCTGCCTCGCCGCCGAACCCGTTCTGGAGCCGGTCGGCCCCGACCATTCCGCCCGCTGCCGCCGCTGGAGAGACGTGCAATGAGCATCGATACCGTTACCGAACAGCCCCTGCTGAGCGTCCGCAATCTGGAAAAGCGCTTTGCGGTGCGCGGCGGGCTGCTGCAACGGCCGGTCGGCTGGGTGAAGGCGGTGGACGATCTGTCCTTCGACCTGAAGCGCGGCGAGGTGCTGGGGCTGGTCGGCGAATCCGGATCGGGCAAGACCACCGCCGGGCGCAGCATCCTGCGGCTGATCGAGCCGACCGCCGGCTCCATCCGCTTCAACGGGCAGGAGATCACCGGCCTGGGCACGGCGGAGATGCGGGCGCAGCGCCGCCGCATGCAGATCGTCTTCCAGGACCCCTATGCCAGCCTCGACCCGCGCCAGCGCGTGCGCGAGGTGATCGGCGAGGCCCTGACAATCCACGGCATCGGCACCCGCGCCGACCGCCGCGACCGCGTGGCGGCCCTGCTGGAGAAGGTGGGCCTGAGCGCCGACGCCATGGACCGCTTCCCGCACGAGTTCTCCGGCGGCCAGCGCCAGCGCATCGGCATCGCCCGCGCGCTGGCGGTGGAACCCGACTTCATCGTCGCCGACGAGCCGGTGTCGGCGCTCGACGTCTCGGTGCAGGCGCAGGTGGTCAACCTGCTGGGCGATTTGCAGCGCGAGCTGGGGCTGGCGGTGCTGTTCATCGCCCATGATCTGGCGGTGGTGCGCTACATCAGCGACCGGGTGGCGGTGATGTATCTCGGCCGCCTGATGGAGATCGCGCCGAGCGACAGCCTCTACGAGCGCCCGCGCCACCCCTACACCATGGCCCTGCTGTCGGCCGCCCCCGACCCGGACCCCGACGCGCCGAAGTCCCGCATGCTGCTGGAGGGCGACGTGCCGAGCCCGATGAACCCGCCGTCCGGCTGCGTCTTCCGGACGCGGTGCCCGTTCGCCCTGCCGGCTTGTGCGGAGCCGGAAGCCCGGGCGCTGCGCGAGGTGGCGCCGGGGCATTCGGTGGCGTGCATCCGGGATGATGTGGGGAGGGGATAAAAATAACTGTCAGTGCAGTCAATAATTCTGAAATTAAGCTAGGGATAGTTTTCTTGCTACGGTCATTTTTTATAGATAATTGGGCTGCTATCGTGCATTTTCCAGAAACTCAATGAGCAAAATCTCAACCAAAGAGAGTATTTGGATTAATATACTCTCAAGGAGCAGATGGAAAATGGACTGGTCAAAAACTCCAAGCATTTTAAGAGAGCGTTATAAAAACATTTCTGATGTCAACTGGCCACATCTGAAAGTCGCGATTCTCGAAGAAATGAATAGAGAGTGCCTCCCAACTGACAGTGAAACAGATAGTCACTCTTATGAAATTTTTGCGAATCAATTTAATTCTGTTATGCTAACTACGCATTTTTTTGAGAATTTATTTTCTTTCGAGGACCAAAGACATAATCGCGAAGGAAATCTAGAATTTGAATTCGAAATACCGGAAGAATATTTTAGGCACCCAAGCCTAAGAACAAGCAATGATTTCTCAAAAAAAGAGAGAGAAACGATATCAAAAGCGGTTTCATCGACTAAATCCCGCATGAATTTTTCAAAAGACGGGTCATTTCTAATTAGCCAACTACATAAACTGGAGTTTATATCTGTTTTTTCATTCTTAGAGGCCTACATAGAGAGCATATTAGTCGAATTCACTAACGAAGCACCCAAAAAAGCATCTCAAGCATCCTCAAATAAGCCGATACATATTCTGATCCCAGAAACATTTAGCAAGATAAATCCTTTGATAATGGAGGTGATTAACGGATTCGAGCCGGACACTGTAAAGTTTTTTTCATTCTGCCGCAAAGTGAGAAATTTACACATGCATAATTTGGGAGTTGTTACAGAGCGATTTTATAAAGACTGCATGAATGAAAATCTTCTTTGTCATGATAGGTACACAGAAACAGGGCAACCTGTTACAGAATACGCAAGGCCGAATTTCAGCTTTTGCGACTATATAATCAAAGTTGGACGACCAGTCAATCTGAGCGCAATCACTCAGCCTTTTCGCCTGCTTTCTAGGGAAATTGTGTTCATATCCGAAACTATTATTAAAGAAGACAGAATTCATAAAAAAGTTAATGGCATATCCGAGGAATAAGATTGAATCTTGAATAAGATATTTAAATTGAACTCAAAATTCTACACCAAAAAGGTTTAGCATTTGGAATTTCGTTTCTATATGGGACACATTACCCCCGCCGTGCCGCCTCAATCGCCGCCACGTCGATCTTCGTCATCCCCATCATCGCCTCGAACGCCCGCTTGGCCTCCTCCCCGCCGGCCGCCAGCGCGTCGGTCAGCACGCGGGGCGTGATCTGCCAGGAGATGCCCCAGCGGTCCTTGCACCAGCCGCAGGCGCTCTCCCGGCCGCCGTTGCCGACGATGGCGGTCCAATAGCGGTCGGTCTCCTCTTGGTCGTCGGTGGCGATCTGGAACGAGAAGGCTTCGCTGTGGGTGAAGGCCGGGCCGCCGTTCAGGCCGAGGCAGGGGAGGCCGGCGACGGTGAACTCGACCGTCAGTACGTCGCCCGCCTTGCCGGACGGGTAGTCGGCGGGGGCGCGGTGGACGGCGGTCACCGCGCTGTCGGGGAAGGTCTCGGCATAGAAGCGGGCGGCAGCCTCGGCGTCCTTGTCGAACCAGAGGCAGATCGTGGTCTTGGCGACGGCCATGGCGAGTCCTTTCGCGCTGGAACCGAACCGGCCGGGCGCGGGGTCGAACGGGCCGGCCCCGCCCGGTCCCAACACCATAGCGTGTTCAGTAGGGTTTCACCACCACCAGCGTCACGATGGCGATGGCCCCGGCGATCACCGCCAGCGGGGAGAAGCGCAGCAGCGGCGACACCGGCCGCGCCCCCGGTTCGCCCAGCCGGCGCAGCCCGGCGGCGATCTTGCCGTGCAGGGCGGACAGGATGAGGACGATGATGACCTTCGCCACCAGCCACGGCTCGAAGCCCCAGCCGCCGACCACCACCAGCGTGATGCCCAGCAGCCACGCCAGCCCCATCGCCGGGGAGGTCACGCGGCGCTCCCAGCGGCCCATGGCGCGCAGCAGGCGGGCCGGTCCCTCCTCGGCGGCGGTCGTGGCGTCGAGCGCGCTGATCAGGATGGCGGCGGCGGACATGCCAAGGATCCAGAGCGTCACCGCCGTGACGTGCAGCCCGATTAGCCAGATATACACCGCGACCGTCCTTCGAAAGCCCGGCCCGACCTCGCGTCAGGCGCCCACTTGCAGGATGATCTTACCGCGGCCGTGGCCGGAATCGAGCCGCTCGTGCGCCTTGCCGACCTCTTCCAGCGGCAGGACGGCATCGACGATCACCTTGGCCTGCCCGCGCACGAACAGCGGCGCCATCTCGCGCAGGCGCGCACCCTCGCGGGTCAGGAAGGTGCCGTACAGGGTCTGGTTCTTCACATAGAGCGCGTTCAGGTCGCCGGTCGGCGGCAGGATGGTGGCGATGCGGCCGAAGGGGCGGGTCACTTGCGTGCTCATCGGCACGTTGCCGCCGGCGGTGTCGAAGGCGGCATCCACCCCCGCCCCGCCCGCCTCACGCAGGATTTGGTCCACCACGTCGGTGTCGCGGTAGTCGAGCGTCACGTCGGCGCCGAGGTCGCGCATCGCCTCGTGGTTGGTCTTGCTGGCGGTGGCGAGCACGCGGGCGCCGGCCGCCTTGGCGAACTGGATGGCGAAGCTGCCGACACCGCCGGCCCCGCCATGGATCAGCACCGTCTCGCCCGGCCGCACCGCCAGACGCCGCACGATGGCCTCCCACGCCGTGCCGCCGGCCAGCGGGATGCCCGCCGCCTCGACATGGCTGAGGCCGGCCGGCTTGTGCGCGACGATGGACGCGGCGGCGACGGTGTATTCGGCATAGCTGCCGTTGGGATTGCCGAAGATCTCCGGGGTGTAGAACACCTCGTCGCCGGCCTTGAAGCCGGTCACGCCGGGGCCGACCTCCTCGACCACGCCCGACACGTCATAGCCGAGCACCGCCGGGAAGGGGATGCCGGCCCAGCTTCCGGAATGGCGGATCTTGGCGTCCACCGGGTTGGTGCCCGACGCCACCACCCGCACCAGCAGCTCGCCCGGCCCCGCCACCGGACGCGGCCGGTCCTGAAGCTCGAACACGTCGGGACCACCGAACCGCGAAATCACCATCGCACGCATGACGCCATCCTCCGTTCCGGCTGTTGCACTGAAGAAGCACCAACGTGGGAAGCCGGCCCCCGCCTGTCCAGCGGGGGAAGGAGAGTCAGCCGATGCGGAACTCCTCGCGGTGGATCGCCGTCATCGGCAGCCCCTCCGGCCCGATGACGCCGCGGTACATGCCGGAGCAGTTGAAGGGCAGCGCGACCCGGCCGTCGCGGTCGATGGCGATCAGGCCGCCGGAGCCGCCGATCACGCCCAGCTCGTCCACCACCTCGCCGGCGGCTCGCTCCAGGGTCTGGCCGGCCCAGCGCATGCGGGCGTCGATCTCGTGGGCGGCACAGCGGCGGATGAAATGCTCGCCATGGCCGGTGGCGGAGACCGCACAGGTGATGTTGTCGGCGAAGGTGCCGGCGCCGATCACCGGGCTGTCGCCAACCCGGCCCTTGGCCTTGGCCGTCATGCCGCCGGTGGAGGTGGCGGCGGCGAGGTTGCCGTCGCGGTCGCGGGCGACGGCGCCCACCGTGCCGTGGCGGCGCTGCTCGTCGCCATCGTCGGGGGCGCCGGAGCGGCGGCGCTCCAGCTCGGCCTGGAGGGCGTCCCAGCGCGGCTGGGTAAAGAAATAGGGGGCTTCCTCCATCGGCAGACCCTGGCGGCGGCAGAGGTCGAGCGCGCCTTCGCCGATCAGCAGGACGTGCTCCGTGTGCTCCATCACCGCGCGGGCGGCCAGGATCGGGTTGCGCGGGCCGAACAGCCCGGCCACCGCACCGGCGGCACGGTCGCGGCCGTCCATGACGGCGGCGTCCATCTCCTGCGTGCCCTCGGCGGTGAAGACGGCGCCGCGGCCGGCGTTGAACAGCGGCTCGTCCTCCAGCGCCATCACGGCGGCGGTGACGGCGTCGAGCGCGCAGCCGCCGTCGGCCAGCACCGCGTGCCCGGCGGCCAGCGCCCGGCGCAGGCCGGCGTGGTAGCCCTCGGTCAGCGCCAGGGTCAGGGCGCTGCGGTTGATGGTGCCGGCACCGCCATGGATGGCCAGCGCGAAGGACTGCGGGTGGGAAAGGCTCATGGGTGCGGGTCTCAGCGCAGGGTGGCCGACATGGCCGACAGGGTGTTGATCCAGCCGAGAACGCCAGCCATGCTGTCGGCGGGAAGGCTGATTGTCACGGGGTCGGATCGTTCGGCAACCGGAATCAGCGCACCGAGATCTGCCAGCGCCGGGCTGTTCATCTCGATCTCCAGCCGGTAGGGCGCGCCGTCGGCCTGCGGCGGAACGCGGAAGGGCGGGATGCTGGACGCGCGGCGGACGGCGCGGGCCGACGCCTCGCGGATGCGGTCGCGGGAGACCGACGGCGCAACGGAGCGGGCGGCGCGCTGGCCGAGCGCCTGCTTGACCACCACCTGCTCGGCGTCCGGGAAGAGCGGCGCCATTTCGGCGGCGAAGCGGTCGTCGCCGCTCAGCAGGATCACCGGCACGCCGATCTCGCCGGCATAGGCGCCGTAATTGCCGGCCTCCCCCAGCTCCAGCCCGTTCACCCGGACGCGGCCGAAGGCGAAGCTGTTGGTGGTGTGGGCGAGGATGCCGTACTGGCGCGCGGACGTGTGGAAGCCGACGCACATCACCCCGGCGGCGTCCGGTTCAAGCCCGGCGAACATGCCGATGGGCTTGGGCCGGCCGAGGATCAGTTCGGCGGCGGGGTGCAGCTCGTCCGGCAGCAGATTGACCATCGCGCCGTGGCTGTCGTTGACGAGGATTTCGCTCGCCCCGGCCTCCAGCGCTCCTTCGATGGCGGCATTGACCTCGGCGGTCATCAGGCGGCGGGCGCGCTCATATTCGGGGTTGCCCGGCGTCACCTGCTGCTGGGAGACGACGCCGGCCACCCCTTCGATGTCGGCGGAGATGTAGATCTTCACTCTGTGCTCCCGGATTTCAGCAGTTCGGACAGGCACGGCCGGCTGGCGCCGTCGCGGCCCACCACCGGCGTGGCGGCGGCCAGCGCGTCGAGGACTGCTTCCTGCGTGGCGTCGGCCATCGCCTCGAACAGGGCGTCGATGCGGCGCTCGTTCAGCATGCGCAACGGCACGATGTCTGCCCGCTCGTCATGGTCGATGCGGTTGGCGGTGGTGAAGCCCAGCGCGATGTCGCCGCTGCCATGGCCCCAGAAGGAACCGACGCGGGCAAGCCCGACCCCGGCGCGGCGGATCACCCGGCGCAGCTGGCGGTGGTCGAGCGGCACGTCGGTGGCGGCGATGACGATGACGGAGCCCTTCTCCGGCGAATCGTCCCTGGCCGGCGGGGCGACGCGGCGGCCGTCGGGCAGGCGCAGCTCGCCCGGCCGGCCGAAATTCGCCAGCACAAGCACGCCCAGATGATGGCGCCTGCCGTCCAGCTTGAGCCGGCGCGACGACGTGCCGATGCCGCCCTTGAAGCCGAAGCAGGACATGCCGCGCCCGGCACCGACCGAGCCGACCGCGATCTCCGCACCGTCCGCGTCCGACAGCGCGGCGGCCAAGGCGGCGGCGGCATGGGCCTCGGTCACCGCCAGGGCCTGGATGTCGTTCAGCGGGCCGTCATTGCACTCCATCACCAGCGGATTGACCGTCGCGGTGGTGCGGCCGATGTCGGGATTGGCGGCGATGGCATGGCGGACCAGGGCAGTGGCGCAGGTGCCGACCGACAGGGTGTTGGTCAACAGGATCGGGGTTTCCAGCGCCCCCAACTCCTCCACCTGCATCAGCCCGACGCTCTTGCCGAAGCCGTTCAGCACCTCGGCGGCGGCGACGGGCTTGTCGCGGTAGAGGTTGCCGGCATGGGGCAGGATGGTGGTGACGCCGGTCTGGATGGCGCCCTCCACCAGCGTGACATGGCCGACGCGCACGCCCGGCACATCGGTGATGGCGTTGCGCGGCCCCGGCGTCAGCCGGCCGCAGGCGAGCCCGAAGGCCCGCGCGCGTCTCGCCGGTTCAGCGGAGTTTGGGGTCGAGGGCATCGCGCAGTCCATCGCCGAGCAGGTTGAAGGCCAGCACCGTCAGGAAGATGGCAAGGCCGGGATAGAAGGTGACATGGCTGGCGACACCGATGTAGCTGCGTCCGTCGGCCAGCATCGCCCCCCATTCCGGGCTGGGCGGCTGGGCGCCGAGGCCGATGAAGCTGAGGCTCGCCGCCGTCAGGATCGAGGTGCCGATGCGCATGGAGACATAGACGATCACGCTGGGCAGCGTGCCCGGCAGGATGTGGCGGACCATCAGCAGCCGGTCGCGCACGCCGATGGCGCGGGCGGCATCGACATAGACCGCGCGCTTCAGCGACAGCGTGCTGCCGCGCACCAGACGGGCGAACACCGGCACGCTGAAGATCGCCACCGCATAGATGACGTTCTCGATGCCCGGCCCCAGGATGGCGACGATGCCGATGGCGAGCAGGATGCCGGGGAAGGCCAGCAGAACGTCGCAGACGCGCATGATCAGGCTGTCGATCCAGCCGCCACGGAAGCCGGCGATCAGACCCAGCGCCACGCCGGCCACCCCGCCGAGCAGCACCGACAGCAGCCCGACCGACAGCGAGATGCGGGCGCCCCACAGGATGCGGCTCAGGATGTCGCGGCCATAGGCGTCGGTGCCGGCCCAATGGTCCGCGGACGGCCCTTCCAGGATGCGGTCGTAATCGAAGGCCGCCGGGTCGAAGGGGGCGATCCAGGGGGCGGCGGCAGCGGCCAGCACCAGAGCCAGCAGACAGACTCCTGCGGCCATGGCGGTGCGGTTGCGCCGGAACTTGCGCCAGAACTCGCGCAGCGGCGAGCGGACGGCTTCGTGGCTCACGGCCACGGTTGCATCGGTCGTGGTCATGAGTAGCGAATCTCGGGGTTGGCGAGGGCGTACAGCACATCGACCAGCAGGTTGATGACGATGAACTCCAGCGAGAACAGCAGGATCTCCGCCTGGATGACGGTGTAGTCGCGGTAATTGACGCTATCCACCAGCAGCCGGCCCAGCCCCGGCCAGGAGAACACCGTCTCCACCACGATGGATCCGCCGAGCAGGAAGCCGAACTGCAGGCCGACCATGGTGATGATCGGGATCAGTGCGTTGCGCAGCGTGTGCTTCCACACCACCAGCCGGGCCGGCACGCCCTTGGCCCGCGCGGTGCGGACATAATCCTCGCGCGCGATCTCGATGAAGGCGGAGCGGGTGAAGCGCGCCATCACCGCGGCGACACCGAGGCCGAGCGTCAGCGACGGCATGACGTAATGCTGCCATGTCCCGTAACCGCTGGTCGGCAACCAGCCGAGCTTGACCGAGAACAGGTCGATCATCAGCAGGCCGAGCCAGAAGGAGGGAAAGGCGATGCCCGACACCGCCACCACCATGCCGACATGGTCCTGCCAGCGCCCGCGTTTGGTGGCCGACGCCACACCGATCAGCAGACCGGCCAGCGTCGCCCAGACCATGGCGACGACGGTCAGGTAGAAGGTGGGCATGAAGCGCTCACCGATCTCCTGCGACACCGGCCGCTTGGACTTCATCGACCGCCCGAACTCGCCCTGGACCGCATTGCCGAGGAAGCGGCCATACTGCACCCACAGCGGCTGGTCGAGGCCGAGATCCTGGCGCACCAGCTCGACGTCCTGCTGGGTGGCGTCCGGACCGGCGACCAGACGCGCCGGATCGCCCGGCAGCAGATGGACGAAGCCGAAGACGAAGACGGAGATCACCAGCAGAACCGGCAGGATGCCGGCGAGACGGCCGACGAGATATTTCAGCATGGAGCAGAGGTCCTGGTGGAGGGCCTGGAGGTGCGGACGAAAAGTCCCCTCTCCCCGTTTCCTTGATGCGCAGGTCATACAGCGTCACCCGGTCCCAGGGCATGACGATCTTCATCCCTTCGCCGATGCTGTAATTCTTCACCGTCCCGCCAAAGAAGCGCAACCACAGCACACCGCCATGGCCGGCCGGAATATCGATGAAGATACGCGAGGCAAAGGTGACGGCGACGAAGGTGACGACCAACAGGACGATACTGATGGCGATGGCATTGCGATGCGCCCAGTCGTTGACGGCGCTCGAAGCGAGGCGGAACACTCTCATGACAACCCACTATCAGCTGGGCGCAGGCGGCCATCTTCCATGACATAGCGCCGGTCGCCGACATCGAAGTACCGCTCATCATGGGTGACCACGATGACCGTCTTCCCGCTCGCCTTCAGGGAAGGCAGGATTTCTTCATAGAAGCGGCGGCGCGCTTCCGGGTCCTGATCGGCGGCCCATTCATCGAAGATATAGAGGGGCCGGTCCTCCAGAAGGGCGACGATCAGTGCCAGACGCTTGCGCTGTCCGGTGGAAAGCTGGATCGTCGTGAATTCGTCGCCAGCCAACTTGGTCTTGTCCTGGATGCGCAGCCATTCCAGCAGTTCCCGCACACGGACGGGATCGACGCTGCGGATGCCATGCAGCCTGGGGAAGAGATGATAATCGGAAAAGATCACGGAAAACAGGTTCCGGTAATCCTCGCGCCGGTCGTGGCCGACCGGTTCGCCATCCACCGCGATCACTCCCTGCTGCGGCCGGTAGAGCCCGCACAGAACCTTCAGCATCGTGCTTTTGCCCGCGCCATTGCCGCCGGAGATGAACAGCAGGTCGCCGCGGTTGATCTCCAGATCGATCGGCCCGATGCCGAACGACGGTTCGCCATGGTCGTCGGTATGCTGGAAGAAGACGTTCCGGATGCTGATATGCTGGAATGACGGTGCCCTGACGGTGGCGGGCGCATCGGTCCTGGACAGCCGGCGGAGCGACTGCTCCAGGTCCATCAGGCTTTCCCACGAGGCCGCGGCGCGGGCATAGTTCGCCGCCGCCGCCGCAACCGAGGTCAGCGGCCCGATCAGGAACAGTTCCACCGTCGTGATCTTCAGAAGCTGCTGGGCATGCGCTTCGCTGTAGATCGGCAGGATGAAGACCATGGCGGCCGCCATCAGGCAGAAAACAGTCTGCGAAAACAGGTACATCCGCGCGCTGTTGTCATTGACACGGCTGCGCAGGTCAAGAACATCGCCGGAAATCCGGTGGACGAAGGTCTGCAGGTCCGCGGCCCGGCCCTGGTTGAGCCGCGTTTCCTTGAACCCGGAAACCAGATCGGTCAGCGAATCGAACAGATCCTGTTCCCGCGTGATGGTCGCACGGTGATCCTTCATGCTGCTCTTGAGCTGGATGCCGAAGATGGCATAGCCGAACACCACCATGAAGCAGGTCAGCAGAAAGCCCGGCAGCGACAGCCAGGCCAGATAGAACAGCGAGAAGATCACCAGAAGGATGTTCTGCCCGGCAACGACGAGCTGTTGCGACGCATCGATGATGGACTGGGTCTGCTGCGTCAGGCCGGCATAAATCCGGTTGCTGCCAATCCGTTCCAGCGCGTCCAGATCGCAGCCCAGAATCAGCGACACGATTTCCATACGGTAGGTATG
>NZ_BADK01000502.1 GCF_000333595.1 Azospirillum sp. B506 | reverse complement strand
GGCATGGTGGCCGACCTGACCCTGTTCACCGGCGACGTGGCGGATCGCGCGACCTTCCAGGATCCGACGCGCCCGCCCCACGGCATCACCGACGTGCTCGTCGCCGGACAGTTCGTCCTGCGGGACGGCGGGCACACCGGCGCGCGTCCGGGCAAGGCCCTGGCCCGCGCCTGACCCTTCAAGACACCGAGTTTCAAAACCCCGAGTTTCAAAACCAGTGAGGACCGAATGACCAACCGCAAGCCGATCTTCGCCGAGAAGGCGGTGCCGCCCGCCGGCCAGTACAGCCACGCCATCGTCGCGAACGGCTTCGTCTATGTGTCGGGCCAGGGGCCGCACCATCCGGAGACCGGCGCCCTGCCCGAGGATTTCGCCGGCGAGGTGCGCCAGACCCTGCGCAACCTGGAGATCATCCTGAAGGCCGCCGGCACCGACCTCGCCCATGTGGTGAAGGTCAACAGCTACCTGAGCGACCTCGGCCGCTTCCAGGAATACAACGCGCTCTATTCGGAATTCTTCCCGACCGAGCCGCCGGCCCGCACCACCATCGGCTGCCAGCTGAACAACATCCAGGTCGAAATCGACTGCATCGCCGTCCTGCCGACGGCGTAAAATCTTGAGTACACGGCCGGCCCCGACCGGGTCGGCCCTTTCCCCAAATCTGCGTTCCGGAGCGGTCCCATGCGCGTCGACGAACTCGACACCCCCGTCCCCGTCATCGATCTCGACCGGGTCGAGCATAACCTGACCAAGATGCAGGCCTATTGCGACCGGCACGGGTTGGCGCTGCGCCCGCACATCAAGACCCACAAGCTTCCCCAATTCGCGCTGCGCCAGATCGAGCTGGGCGCCGTCGGCATCACCTGCCAGAAGATCAGCGAAGCGATGGTGATGGCCGAGGCCGGCTGCACCGACATCCTGCTGACCTATCCCATCGTCGGCGCCGCCAAGGTGTCGCCGCTGGCCGAGCTGGCCGGCAAGACCAAACTGACGGTGGCGCTCGACAACGCCGTCGCCCTCGACACCGTGGCCGCCGCCGCGGCGCAAGCCGGCGTCGAGATCGGCATCCTGGTGGAGTTCGACAGCGGCGACGGCCGTTGCGGCGTGCAGACCCCGGACGAGGTGCTGACGCTGGCCCGCCGCGCCGCCGGCAATGGCCTGACCCGCTTCCGCGGCCTGATGACCTACCCGCGCGGTCCCCGCACGGTGCCCTTCGTCACCGAGACGCGCGCGCTGCTGGACGGCGCCGGCATCGCGGTGGAGACGGTGTCGGTCGGCGGCACCCCCGGCTGCTGGGACACCCACGAGCTTCCCGGCGTGACCGAGCTGCGCGTCGGCACCTACATCTATCACGACCGCGCCACCGTCGGCGCCGGGGTGGCGACGCTGGACGAGTGCGCCGTGCATGTCCACGCCACCGTGGTCAGCCGCCCCACATCCGACCGCGCCGTGCTGGATTGCGGCAGCAAGACCCTGTCGAGCGACCGCGTCGCCCCGTCGGTGGGCGAAGGCTACGGCCTGATCCTCGACCACCCCGACGCGGTGATCGTCCGCGTCAACGAGGAGCATGCGGTGGTCGACCTCAGCAAGAGCGCGGCGAAGCCGGAGATCGGCGACCGCGTGCGCATCCTGCCCAACCATGTCTGCGTGGTGACCAACCTGCACGACCGCATGGCGATCAGCCGCAACGGCGAGGTCGTCGGCGACTGGCCGGTGCCGGCGCGCGGCTGCACCCGCTGAACCGTCTCAGTTAGCCCACGTTCCGGGATCCCGTCATGGACGCTGACCTCACGCTCGACATCCGCAACCTGCAAACCCACTTCACCGCCGATCCCGGCGTGTCGAAAGCGGTGGACGGCGTGTCCTTCGCCGTGCGC
>NZ_BADK01000503.1 GCF_000333595.1 Azospirillum sp. B506 | reverse complement strand
TTTACGGGTCGGTGATGCGGGCATCGGCGCTCCTTGTCAGCCAGGGAACAGTCCCAGCAAACAGGGGCAAGCCGTCAANGTTGCACCACCGCCCCTTCCCTCAAGAGAGACAATGCGCTCGGCGGGTGCTCAGTGGCCGGCGTCGGCGACGGTCACCGGCATGGTCTTGACCATTTCCATGGCGACGGCGGCGCGGACTTCGTCGGCGGCCAGGATGGCGCTCGGGTTCATCTTGGCCACGGCGGCGACCAGGACGAACAGGACAACGCCGAAGACCAGACGGGCAATGGCGAACTTGGCGGCGAACTTGGCGGACTCAGCGTCGAGCGTGGTCATGGCAATCTTCCTTCATCATCGGGTTTCAGTTCCGGCGGCCGGTGTCGCGGCCTGTTGAGGAAGATATTGACACGTTCCTGCATGCGCAAAAGCGGAGACATCACATTGCTGTACTCGTCATTTCGCATTGCAGCATAGCGCTGTGAAAGACAGCAGCAACGTGAGTTCTTAATACAGCCCTATGTTTCGCAGCGCTCTATCCGGATTTATGGGGTTTTCGCAGCGCTATTACTGCCCACCATCTAACCCCATTTAAAACATGTGGTGCGGTTTCGTCAAATGGCAATGGCCGGGCGGACCGGAGCGCCTCCTGGGAACGGCCCCGCGATCAGCGCCCCGGCGACAGCCGCTCCGCGCTGGCCTTCAGTGTGTCGATCATCACCTGCTGCGCCTCCTCCGTCGTGTCGGCCGGGACGACGAAGCAGATGGTGGCGATGCAGCGCCCGGCCGGATCGCGGACCGGGGCGGCGAGACAGGTGGTGAAACGGTCGACCAGCGCGGTGGTGCGGACATAGCCCTGGGTGCGGGCGCGATGCATGTCCTCCAGAAACTCGTCCTCGGCGATGCGGCGGCCATCGGGCAGGGTGAAATCCTCGGACGGGATGAAGCGCCGGATCTCGTCGGCATCCATGTGGTCGACCAGCAGCCGGCCGGACGCCGTCCAGGGAATCGGCACCTTGATGCCGATCTCGGAGCTGATGCGGAACATCCGGCGACCCGGCTCATTCAGCACGACCAGATACTTGTCGCCGTCCAGCGTGCAGAACTGCGCCGTCTCCCCGACCAGCTCGGCGATGTGGGCGACCTCCACCCGCGCCTTGCGGATCAGGTCGACGCTGTCGAGGTAATCGCTGCCATAATAATGCATCGCCGGTCCGAAATAGACCGTGCCGTCGCCGTCGCGCAGCTCCAGCCAGCGCGCCTCCACCAGCGTGTTGACCAGCTCATACATGGTGGAGCGCGGGGTGCCGGTGTCGCGGGCGATGTCGGCGATGCGGGTGGGAGCGCGCCGGTCGTGCAGATGCTCCATCAGCGCGATGACGCGGTCAATGCCGCGGGCGCGGCCCGTCGACTTTTCCTCCGACTGCTTCCCGGCAACGGTTTCTCGGCACGCCGCCGCTCTTCATCTGATCCGCGCTCCCTGGTCAACCCACCCCCGATTAACACGCGGATTTTCGACTTGCCAGCGCTCTTTGTCCGATATACCGTTTGTTTGTCTGGAATACAAGACCGACGTCCGATATTTCGGACAAACGGTTCGGGAGACGGAAATGACAGGGATCACGCGACGTCTGTTCAACACCGCCCTCGGCACGACGCTGGCCGCCGGCGGACTTTCCACTGGAATTCTCGGAAGCTGGACCACCCCTGCGCAGGCCCAGCAGGGCGGCGTTTCGGTGGTCACGGTCGCCACCATCGGCGAGCCGCCGACGCTGGACCCGGTCGGCACCACCTCCGACCTCGTCAGCATCATCACCCAGCACATGTTCGAGACGCTGTTCACCTTCGACGGCGACTGGAAGCTGGCCCCGCTGGTGGCGTCGGCCCTGCCGCAGGTGTCGGTGGACGGCAAGACCTACACCATCCCGCTGCGCAGCGGCGTCACCTTCCATGACGGCAGCACCGTCACGGTCGACGACGTGGTCGCCTCGCTGGACCACTGGACCAAGGCCTCGCCGCGCGGCAAGACCGTCGCCCCGCTGGTGGAGAGCATCGCCGCCAAGGGTGCGGACGCCGTCGTCATCGCGCTGAAGGAACCCTTCGCGCCGCTGACCGCGCTGCTGGCGATGAACAACGGCGCCGCCGCCATCGTGCCGAAGTCGGTGATCGACGGGCCGGGCGCGCTGAAGTCGCTGATCGGCACCGGCCCCTACAAGCTGCTGGAGCACAAGCCCGACCAGTATATACGGCTGGTGCGCCACGACGCCTACGCCTCGCCCGCCGGCACGCCCAGCGGCTATGCCGGCAGCCGCAAGGCCACCATCGGCGAGGTCCGCTTCGTCCCGGTGCCGAACGCCGCCACCCGCGTGTCGGGCGTTCTGGCCGGCCAGTACCAGTTTGCCGACAGCCTGCCGGCGGAAACCCTGCCGCGCATCAAGGACGCCGCCGGCGTCAAGCCGGTGATCGTCAAGCCGTTCGGCTTCCCGCTGATGATCATGAACACCAAGACCGGCGTGATGGCGAACCCGAAGGTCCGTCAGGCGGTCCTGGCGGCGCTGGATCCGAACGACATGCTGCTGGCCGGCTTCGGCGATCCCGAATTCGTCCAGGCGGAAGGGTCGATCTACGCTCAGGGCACGCCCTTCTACGATGCGGCCAGCGCCAAGCCCTACAGCGACCATGCGTCCGGCAAGGCGGCGGACCTGCTGAAGGCCGCCGGCTACAAGGGCGAGCCGATCCGCATCATGACCTCGGTGCAGTACGAGTTCCTCTACAAGATGAGCATGGTGGCGCAGGCCCAGCTCGAACTCGCCGGCTTCAAGGTCGACCTCCAGGTGCTGGACTGGGCGACGCTGCTGCAGCGCCGCGGCGACGACAAGGGGTGGGACGCCTTCTTCACCTACCACACCTTCGTGCCGGAGCCGTCGCTGATCACGGTGCTGAACCCCAGCTACCCCGGCTGGTGGGACAGCCCGGCCAAGCGCGAGGCGCTGGCCGCCTTCAACCGCGAAATGGACCCGGCGGCGCGCAAGGCGAAGTGGGTGACCCTGCAGTCGCTGTTCTACAGCGAGGTGCCGAGCATCAAGGTCGGCGAGTTCTACAACCTCGCCGCCAGCAGCGACAAGCTGACCGGCTACACCCCGACGCCCTGGCCGTTCTTCTGGAACACTGACCTGAAGGGCTGAGGGTAGGGATAAACCACTTTCCCAGCCCCCCTCTCCCCCCCGGGGAGAGGGGATTCTCTTTGGGACCGCAACCATGCTCGTTTACATCGTCCGCCGGTTCGCCGGCATGATGGTCGTCATGCTGCTCGTCGCCATGGTGGTCTTCCTGATCGCCCGCGTCGTGCCGGGCGATCCCGCCGCCGTCATGCTGGGCTCCTCCGCCACGCCGGAGGACATCGCGGCGCTGCGCGGCCGGCTCGGGCTCGACGAGCCGCTGCTGACGCAGTTCCTGCTCTATCTCGGGCAGATCGTCCGCTTCGACCTCGGCGACTCCATCTTCCTGAACCGCCCGGTGGTGCAGGCGCTGGCCGAACGGTCGGAGCTGACCGGGCTGCTGACCATGATGTCGGTGGGCATCGCCATGCTGATCGGCGTGCCGGTCGGCATCCTGTCGGCGGCCAAGCGCGGCGGACTGGTCGACCAGACCGCGGTCGGGCTCGCCATGCTGGCGGCCAGCATCCCCAGCTTCTGGATCGGACTGACCCTGATCAAGTATCTGGCGGTCGACCATGCCTGGTTCCCGGTCGCCGGTTACGGCCCGCCCGACGCCGACCTGCTGGAGCGCATGCGCCATCTGGTGCTGCCGGCCATCGCGCTGGGCATTCCCAATTCGGCGCTGATCCTGCGCTTCACCCGCACCAGCATGCTGGACGTGATGAGCCACGATTACGTCCGCACCGCGCGGGCCAAGGGGCTGCCGCCGCTGGTCGTCGTGCTGAAGCATGCGCTGCGCAACGCGATGATCCCGATCCTGACGGTGATCGGCCTGACCACCGCGGTGATGATCGCCGGCGCCATCGTGACGGAAACCGTGTTCGGCCTGCCCGGCGTCGGCAACCTGATCGTGTCGGCCGTGCTGCGCCGCGACTATCCGGTGATCCAGGGCGCCCTGCTGGTGGTGTCCGCCATCTATGTGCTGATCAACCTGACGGTCGACCTGCTCTATGCCGTGGTCGATCCGCGGGTCCGTTATTGAGAGGGAGGGTTCCATGGCAAGCGTCCCCGCCGGTCACGGCAACGTCCCCCTTCCCTCCTCCACCAAGGCCGGAAGCAGCCGGTCGCCGGCCACCCTGCTGCTGCGCCAGCTGTTCCGCCGCCGGCTGGTGGTGCTGTCCTTCCTGATCATGCTGGCGATCCTGGCGGTGGCGCTGCTGGCGCCGTGGATCACCCCCTTCAACCCGATGAAGATGGACATCCTCGGCCGGCTGAAGCCGCCGACCGCCGCCCACTGGTTCGGCACCGACGAATATGGCCGCGACGTGCTGTCCCGCGTGATGCTGGGCGCCCGGCTGTCGCTGCTGGTCGGCCTGCTGGTGGTGGTGGTGGCGACGCTGCTCGGCACGCTGCTGGGGCTGGCCGCCGGCTATGTCCGGCCGCTGGACGGGCTGCTGATGCGGCTGACCGACGCGCTGATGGCCTTCCCGGACATCCTGCTCGCCATCGCCTTCATGGCGGCGCTGGGTCCGTCGCTCTACAACGTCGTGCTGGCGCTCGGCATCGTCTACACGCCGCGCGTCGCCCGCGTGGTGCGCGCCGCCTGCCTGGTGGTGCGCGAGATGCCCTTCATCGAGGCGGCCACCGCGCTCGGCGCGTCGACCCCACGCATCGTCTTCCTGCACATCCTGCCAAACCTGATGTCGCCGATCCTGGTGCAGGCCACCTTCATCTTCGCCTATGCCATCCTGACGGAGGCGGCGCTGTCCTTCCTCGGCGTCGGCGTGCCGCCGACCACCCCGACCTGGGGCAACATGATCGCCAGCGCCCAGCAGTATTTCCAGCAGGCCGACTGGCTGATCCTGTTCCCCGGCTGCGCCATCGTCCTGACCGTGCTGTCGCTCCAGATCGTCGGCGACGGGCTGCGCGACGCGCTCGACCCCCGGCTCCAGAAGGCGAAATAAGATGAGTGCCACCTTCCTCATCAAGGGCGCCCGCGTCATCGACGGCACCGGCGCCCCCTGGTTCCCGGCCGACGTGCTGGTGGAGCGCGGACGCATCGCCGCCATCGGCCCGATGCTGGACGCGCCCGACGCCGAACCGCTGGAGGCGCGGGGCCGCTTCCTCGCCCCTGGCTTCATCGACGCCCATTGCCACGACGATCTGATCCAGTTGCGCCAGCCCGGCCGGCCGGAGAAGGTGGCGCAGGGCGTCACCACCGTGGTGGTCGGCAACTGCTCCTTCGGCCTCTACCCGCAGAGCCCCGACAGCGGCGGCCCCTTGCGTGAGCATTTCGGCAACCTGCTGGGCACGGTCGCGAGCGAAGAGACCTTCGCCGACTTCGCCGGCTACCGCGCGGCACTCGACGGGCGCGGCACCGCCATCAACCTCGTCTCGCTGGTCGGGCACGCCGCCCTGCGCCTCGCCGTCATGGGCTGGCAGAACCGCGCCGCCACCGCCGACGAGCGCGAGGCGATGGCCACCCTGCTGGCGGAGCAGCTGCGCCAGGGCGCGCACGGCCTGTCGCTCGGCCTCGTCTATCCGCCCAGTGCCTGGGCCGACCGCGCCGAACTGGTGCGGCTGGCGGAGGTGGTGGCGACGCATGGCGCACTGCTGACCGCCCATGTCCGCTCCTACGAGGGCGGGCTGATCGCCTCGGTGGACGAGTTCCTCGACCTGCTGAAGGCGGGCGGGGCGAGCGGCCTGCTCTCCCACCTGCAAGCCGCCGGGAAGCCCTATTGGGGCAGCCTGCCACGCGCGGTCGAGCGGCTGGAGATCGCCCGCAAGGGCGGCACCGACGTCAGCTTCGACATGTACCCCTACCCGGCCGGCTCCAGCACCATCCTGCAGCTGCTGCCGCCGTCGGCGCTGGCCGGCGGGGTCGAGGCGCTGCTGGCGCGCATGGCCGACGCGGACGGGCTGGCGGCGCTGCGCCGGGCGGTGGAGGACGGCGAGGCGCCGAACGATGCTGGCTGGGAATCCAAGATCCGCCTGATCGGCTGGGAGAATGTCCGCATCGGCGGCGTCGGCGAGCCGGACCTGCGCACCCTGGAAGGGCTGTCGCTGACCGAGATCGCCGAAGTCGCAAAGGAGCAGCCCTTCGACACACTGATCCGCCTGATCCGCGCCGACCGCGGCCGCACCAAAATCGTCATGTTCCAGCTGGCCGAAGCCGATCTGGAA
>NZ_BADK01000504.1 GCF_000333595.1 Azospirillum sp. B506 | reverse complement strand
ACACCGTCGACATCGGGGTAAAGCACCACACGGTGTGGAGCGACTGGCAGATCGGCGAGCCGCTGTTCCGCGGCACGGTGAACGGTACGCCTGTCTGCGTCCAGATCGACCGCGTCGGCATCGGCTATCGCCTGCACCACAGCGGTTCGCAGGCGGTCGTCAAGGTGCTGACGCCGAAGGCGGCCAAGCTCGACGCGCTGATGCCGGTCAAGGCACCGCCGGACATGTCGAAGTTCCTGCTGTCGCCGATGCCGGGCCTGCTGGTGTCGCTGGCGGTGTCGGAAGGCCAGGAGATCAAGGCCGGCGAGGTGCTGGCCGTGGTCGAGGCGATGAAGATGGAGAACATTCTGCGCGCCGCGCAGGACGGGACGGTCGCGAAAATCCACGCAGCCCCGGGCAGCAGCCTGGCGGTTGATCAGAAGATCGTGGAATTCGCGTAACCGTATAATAAGAAGAAACGCAATCGAGAGGAAGCGTACCCCCTTGCCCCCCATCCGGCTGCCGGATGGGGGCGCATCGGACGGAAACGCACTGCCAACACCCTGCGCCATAAGAAGCCATCAGGAGGCGTCGATGACCGAGTTCCCGCAGAAGACCCTTGCCGACTGGGACAAGCTGGCCGCCAAGGATCTCGGCGCCGACGGCGACCTTTCCAAGCTGACCTGGAAGACCCCGGAAGGGCTGGACGTCAAGGCGCTCTACACCGCCGCCGATCTGGAAGGGCTGGAGCTGGACACGCTGCCGGGTTTCCCGCCCTTCACCCGCGGCCCGCGCGCCACGATGTATGCGGTGAAGCCCTGGACCATCCGGCAATATGCCGGCTTCTCCACCGCGGAGGAGTCGAACGCCTTCTACAAGGCCAACCTCAAGGCCGGCCAGATGGGCCTGTCGGTGGCCTTCGACCTTGCCACCCACCGCGGCTATGACAGCGACCATCCGCGCGTCGTCGGCGATGTCGGCAAGGCCGGCGTCGCCATCGACAGCGTCGAGGACATGAAGGTTCTCTTCGCCGACATCCCGCTCGACAAGATGTCGGTGTCGATGACCATGAACGGCGCGGTGCTGCCGATCCTGGCCGGCTACATCGTCGCGGCGGAAGAACAGGGCGTCAGCCAGGACAAGCTGAGCGGGACCATCCAGAACGACATCCTCAAGGAGTTCATGGTCCGCAACACCTACATCTACCCACCCGAACCCTCGATGCGGATCATCGCCGACATCATCGAGTACACCTCCCAGCACATGCCGAAATTCAACTCGATCTCGATCTCCGGCTACCACATGCAGGAGGCGGGGGCGACGGCGGTGCAGGAGCTGGCCTTCACCATCGCCGACGGGCTGGAATATGTCCGCGCCGCGATGTCCAAGGGGTTGCCGGTCGACAAGTTCGCGCCGCGCCTGTCCTTCTTCTTCTCCATCGGCATGAATTTCTTCATGGAGATCGCCAAGCTGCGCGCCGCGCGCCTGCTGTGGTCCTCCCTGATGCAGGAGAAGTTCCAGCCGAAGGACGCGCGTTCGCTGGCGCTGCGCACCCATTGCCAGACCTCCGGCGTCTCGCTGACCGAGCAGGACCCCTACAACAACGTCATCCGCACCACCATCGAGGCGATGGCTGCGGTGCTGGGTGGCACCCAGTCGTTGCATACCAACGCCTTCGACGAGGCGCTGGGCCTGCCGACCAAATTCTCCGCCCGCATCGCCCGCAACACCCAGCTGATCGTCGCGGAAGAGACCGGCGTCACCAAGGTGGTCGATCCGCTTGGCGGCTCCTATTACATCGAGCATCTGACCCACAGCCTCGCCAACGCGGCGCTGGAGCTGATCGGCCGGGTCGAGGAAATGGGCGGCATGACCAAGGCGGTCGAGAGCGGCATGCCCAAGCTGCTGATCGAGGAGGCCGCCGCCCGCCGTCAGGCCGCCATCGACCGCGGCGAGGAGGTGATCGTCGGCGTCAACAAGTACCGTCCGGAGAATCCCGAGGGGGTGGACGTGCTGGACATCGACAACACCGCCGTCCGTGAGGCGCAGATCGCGCGCCTGAAGCAAATCCGTGCCAGCCGCGACGAGGCGAAATGCCAGGAGGCGCTCGCCGCCCTCACCAAGGCCGCCACCGAGAAGACCGGCAATCTGTTGGCCCTGGCGGTCGAGACGACCCGCGCCCGCGCCACCGTCGGCGAGATTTCCGACGCTCTGGAGAAGGCCTTCACCCGCCATGTCGCCGTCATCCGCTCGGTGTCGGGCGTCTATGGTTCGGCCTATGAGGGCGACGAGGGTTTCAGGCGCATTCAGGAGGAGGTGGCGGCCTTCGCCGCGGAGGAAGGCCGCCGGCCGCGCATCCTGGTGGTGAAGATGGGGCAGGACGGCCACGACCGCGGCGCCAAGGTGATCGCCACCAGCTTCGCCGACATCGGCTTCGACGTCGACATCGGCCCGCTGTTCCAGACTCCGGACGAGGCGGCGCGGCAGGCGGTGGAGAACGACGTCCACGTCATCGGCGTGTCGTCGCAGGCCGCCGGCCACAAGACGCTGGTGCCGCAACTGATCGAGGAACTGCGCAAGCAGGGTGCCGGCGACATCCTGGTGGTGTGCGGCGGCGTGATCCCGCCGCAGGATTACGACTTCCTCTACAAGGCGGGCGCCGCGGCCATCTATGGGCCGGGCACCAACATCCCGAAGGCGGCGTCCGACATCCTGGGCATCCTGCGCAAGCAGAAGACGGCGGCTTGATGTCCGATGTTCGGGACGGCTCTTCGGCTTCGGAGGCTTGCGCACACCACAAGCGAGCGCGTATGACCGAAGCCGGGAAGCAACGCTGGACTGAGGAAAACCGTGAAGCCTTCAAGGCTACGACGAGTTGT
>NZ_BADK01000505.1 GCF_000333595.1 Azospirillum sp. B506 | reverse complement strand
ATCCCAACCCGTCCCCGACCAGATCCCGATTGGAGCGCCAGACCATGGACCGCAAGCCGGACGAGACGATTCTGACCGCCCATCTGCCGAACCTGGAAATCCAGATCCGCCACCGCGAAGCCGGGGAGGACGGGGCGGAGGTCATCGCCATCCAGCTGCGCGCCACGCCGTCCTTCGACGCGGTCGCCGCGCTGCTGGCCCCCGCCATGATGAACCCGCTGCTGCTGGCCGGCCCCGGTGCTGGCAAGCCCGGCGCCAACCCGATGGCGTCGGCCGCCGGGATGGCCGAGCTGTGGATGGCGCCGATGCGGCTTTGGGGCGAGATGGTGCGGCAGGCCTGGGCGCCCTGGCTGCAGGTGAGCCAGCGCCGCTAGGCCGGCCGCCGGATCACGGCCACTTCACTTCCGGCGGCAGGCTCATCAGGATCGCCTCGGTGTTGCCGCCGGTCTTCAGGCCGAAGGTGGTGCCGCGGTCGTAGAGCAGGTTGAACTCGACATAGCGGCCGCGGCGGATCAACTGGTGCTCGCGCTGTTCGGCGGTCCAGGGGCGGTTCATGTGCCGGCGGACCAGTGCGGCGTAGCTGTCGAGAAAGGCGGTTCCGACATCGCGGGTGAAGGCGAAATCCGCCTCCCAATCCCCCGAATCGAGCTGGTCGTAGAAGATGCCGCCGACGCCGCGCGCCTCGCCCCGGTGGGGCAGGTAGAAATAGCGGTCGCACCACTCCTTGTATCGCAGGTAATAATCCGGGTCGTGGCGGTCGCAGGCGGCGCGGAGGCCGGCGTGGAAATCTGCGGTGTCCTGCTCGTCCGGCACCATCGGCGTGAGGTCGGCGCCGCCGCCGAACCAGCCCTGGGTGGTCACGATGTGGCGGGTGTTCATGTGCGTCGCCGGAACCAACGGCGAGCGCATGTGCGCCACCAGACTGATCCCCGCCGCCCAGAACTCGCCGGTTTCCGCCGCACCGGGGATGTTGGCGCGGAACTCCGGGCTGAAGGTGCCGTGGACGGTCGAGATGTTGACCCCGACCTTCTCGAACACCCGGCCCTTCATCACCGACATGGTGCCGCCGCCACCCTCTCCGCCGCCATGGTCGGGGCGGGTCCAGCTCTTGCGCTCGAACCGGCCGGCGGGCAGGTCGGCATGGGGCCCGGTCAACTCGTCCTCCAGCGCCTCGAAGGCGGCGCAGATGCGGTCGCGCAGCTCCTTGAACCAGGCGGCGGCGCGGGCCTTGCGGTCTTCGATGACACCGGGGGCGGCGGTCATGGGGGCGGCGGTCATGGCGTTTCCTGTCCGGCGGCTTGCCGCATCTCTTGTGCGGCGGTCTGCCGCAGAGCCTCACCCAACACCATCGCCGCGCTGATCGCAACGTTCAAGGAGCGGGCGGGCGGCACCATCGGGATCACCAGCCGGGCATCGGCGGCGTCATGGACCTCGTCCGGCACCCCGGCGCTCTCGCGGCCGACCAGGATGCGGTCGCCGGGAGCGAAGCGGAAACCGGTGTAGGGAATCGCCGCCCGCGTGGTCAGCAGAACCAGCCGCCCCGTTTGAGGTGTTGCGCGGTAGGCGGCCCAGGAGCTGTGGCGGGTCCAGTCGAGATGATCGAGATAGTCCATGCCCGCGCGCCGGAGTCGGCGGTCGTCGAGCAGGAATCCGCAAGGTTCGATCAGGTCGAGAGCCACACCCAGCCCTGCCGCGAGTCGCATCAGGGTGCCGGTGTTCTGCGGAATATCGGGTTCGAACAGGACGAGACGCAAAGCGGGTCTTGCCTCAAAGTGTTTGTTTTGCATACAAATAGTCAGCCCCGACACACGCGACAAATTGTCTCCCGGCCAAGGACTTTTCAAGATGTCGACGCGACGGTATACCGCAGGCTCGAAGCTGGAGATACCCACTCCGGACGGACGCGGCGTGCCTGAGGGTTTTCCTTCCGGCGGGCAGGCTTGCCGTGTCATGCAGTAATTACGGTCCATCGGTCGTCCGGCGCGGGCAAAGGGCGTCGGGCATGCCTTGAGGAGAAACAGGCTTATGGCTCAGACCACGCATCCGCCCGGGACGGGTGGCCACGCGGCCTCCGGCGGCGAGGGGGGTTCCCGCCGCGATTTTCTGTATCTTGCCACCGCCGCGGCCGGCGTCGTGGGGGCGGCCTCGGCGGCCTGGCCCTTCATCGACAGCCTGAACCCGGCGGCCGATACCCTGGCGCTTGCCTCCATCGACGTCGATCTGGCCCCTGTGGCCGTCGGTCAGGCGATCACGGTCACCTGGCGCGGAAAGCCTGTCTTTGTCCGCCACCGCACCGCCGAGGAGATCGAGTCCGCCAAGACGGTCAATCTGGGCGACCTGCGCGATCCGGTCGCCGACGATGCCCGTGTGAAGAAGCCTGAATGGCTGATCGTCATCGGCATCTGCACGCATCTCGGCTGTGTGCCGCTCGGGCAGAAGGTCACCGATCCGCGCGGCGACTATGGCGGGTGGTTCTGCCCCTGCCACGGCTCGCACTACGACACCGCTGGGCGCATCCGCAAGGGCCCGGCCCCCGCCAACCTTGTCCTTCCGACGTACGCCTTCACCGGCGATACCAAGATCCGGCTCGGTTAACGCGGCCCAACGGTTCTGGAGACCCCCGAGATGGCTCAGGTTCAAGCCACCAAGTTCAAGAATCCGGTCGTGAACTGGATCGACAGCCGCCTGCCGATCTTCACGATGCTGGATCACGAGTACAACCATTACCCGATGCCGCGGAACGTCAACTATCTGTGGGCGTTCGGTGCGATTGCCGGCATCATGCTGATGATCATGATCGCCACCGGCCTGTTCCTGGCGATGCAGTACTCGTCCCACACCTCGCTGGCCTTCGACTCGGTCGAGCGCATCATGCGCGACGTGAATTACGGCTGGCTGATCCGCTATGTCCACGCCAATGGCGCGTCGATGTTCTTCATCGCCGTCTACATCCACATGTTCCGCGCGCTCTATTACGGCTCCTACAAGGCCCCGCGCGAGATCCTGTGGATCCTCGGCGTCATCATCTTCCTCGTCATGATGGGCACCGCCTTCATGGGCTATGTGCTGCCCTGGGGCCAGATGAGCTTCTGGGGCGCCACCGTCATCACCAACCTGTTCTCGGCCTTCCCGATCGTCGGCGACCCGATCGTGACGCTGCTGTGGGGCGGCTTCTCGGTCGACAACCCGACGCTGAACCGCTTCTTCGCGCTGCACTTCCTGCTGCCCTTCGTCCTGCTGGGTCTGGTGATCCTGCACACGGCGGCGCTGCATGTCTGCGGCTCGAACAACCCGCTCGGCATCGACGCCAAGGGTCCGCAGGACACCGTCCCGTTCAACCCGTACGTCACGGTCAAGGACGGCTTCGCCGTGGTGATCTTCCTGATCGTCTACGCGGCGTTCGTGTTCTTCATGCCGAACTACATGGGCCATCCGGACAACTACATTCCGGCCAACCCGCTGGTGACCCCGGCGCACATCGTGCCGGAATGGTACTTCCTGCCCTTCTACGCCATGCTGCGCGCGATCCCGGACAAGCTGGGCGGCGTGCTGGCGATGTTCGGCTCGATCGCGCTGCTGGCCTTCCTGCCGTGGCTCGACCGCTCCAAGGTGCGCAGCTGCAAGTTCCGCCCGGTCTACCGCCAGTTCTTCTGGATCCTGGCCATCGATGCCCTGATCCTGGGCTATGCCGGTTCGCAGCCGGCCGAGGGGTCCTGGCTGCTGATCGCGCGTGTCGGCACCTTCTACTACTTCTTCCACTTCCTGGTCCTGCTGCCGGTGCTGGGCAAGCTGGAGCGCACGCGTCCGCTTCCCAACAGCATCTCCGAGTCCGTTCTGAAGGGCGGGGGTGGCATCGCCGCCGGCGCCCATGCCAAGCCGATGGAGAAGGCCTGATGCGCGCGTTGAAGACTGCAATCCTTTCGGCGGCGCTGGCTCTCGGCATCGCCGGGGCCGCGCAGGCCTCCGAAGGCGTGCACATCCCCAAGCAGAACTGGCCGCATGCCGGCATCTTCGGCACCATCGACAAGGCGGCGGCGCAGCGCGGCTTCCAGATCTACAAGGAAGTCTGCTCGGCCTGCCATTCCATGCGTCTGGTGCCGATCCGCACGCTGGCCGGCATCGGCTTCACGGAAGACGAGCTGAAGGGCATCGCCGCCGGCTACGAGATGACGGCTGGCCCGAACGACGCCGGCGAGATGTTCAAGCGTCCGGGCCTGCCGGCCGACCGCTTCCCGTCGCCGTTCCCCAACGACCAGGCGGCCCGTGCGTCGAACAACGGCGCCCTGCCGCCCGACCTGTCGCTGATGGCGAAGGCCCGTGTCGGTGGCGAGGATTACATCTACGCCTTCCTCACCGGGTTCGAGGAGCCGCCGGCCGACGTCCATCTGATGGACGGCATGAACTACAACAAGGTGTTCCCCGGCCATCAGGTCGGCATGCCGAACATCCTGCAGCCTGACGGCGTGACCTATGCCGACGGTACCAAGGCGACGGTGGAGCAGGAGGCGCACGATGTGGCGACCTTCCTGACCTTCGTCGCGGAACCGCACCTGGATGCCCGCAAGCAGATGGGCGTCAAGGTCATCCTGTTCCTGTTGGTGCTGGCTGGCCTGATGTACGCCACCAAGCGCAAGCTGTGGAGCACGCTGCACTGAGCCCGCAGGGTCGGTGAGGTGATTTAGGACATGGACAGGGCGCCCCATCGGGCGCCCTGTTCCTGTTTGTGGGGTACGGGTCGTCGGGCGTCGTAAACGGATGTGGAGAAGACGATGGTGGACAGTCTGATCGACGAGATCGTCGATTTCTGGTTCGACGAGGCGATGAAGCCCTATTGGTTCCGCAGGTCGGCCAGCTTCGACCGGGCGGTTGCCGACACGCTGGGGCCGCATCACGCGGCGGCGGCCCGCGGCGAGTACGACCATTGGATCGACGATGTCGACGGCTGCATCGCGCTGTGCGTGCTGCTCGATCAGGTGCCGCGCAACATGTTCCGTGACGATCCGCGCGCCTTCGCCACCGACGCCAAGGCACGGGGCGTGAGCGACCATGCCGTCGCCAACGGTTTCGACCTGGAATGCACCACCGACGAGCGGATTTTCCTCTACCTGCCCTATGAGCATCACGAGGATCCGGCGAGCCAGGAGCGCTCCGTCGCCCTGTTCACCGAGCGGGTGGGCGACGAGGAGACGCTGCGCTATGCCCGGCACCACCGCGACATCATCGGGCGGTTCGGCCGCTTTCCCCACCGCAACGCAATCCTCGGCCGTCCCAGCACGCCGGAGGAGGAGGCTTTCCTGAAGGAGCCGGACTCATCGTTCTGATCGCGCCTGCCGGTCAAGCCGGCTGCGGGGCCAGCCAGCGCTCCAGGGCGGCCAGCAGGTCGGCGCGGCGGACCGGCTTGGTCAGATAGTCGTTCATCCCGGCGGCCAGACAGCGCACGCGGTCTTCCGGCTGGGCGTTGGCGGTGACGGCGATGATCGGGATGCGGGCCCGCTCGTCGCTCAGCCGCCGGATGCTGGCGGTTGCCATCACCCCGTCCATGTCGGGCATGGCGACATCCATCAGCACCGCCTCGGGCGGCATCGGCGCCTGGGTGACCGCTTCCACCGCTTCCGCCCCGCCATTGGCCGTCTCGACCGAGAAGCCGGCCTTGGCGAGCAGGCCGGCGACCACCATGCGGTTGGTGGCGCTGTCGTCCACCACCAGCAGCCGGCCGCCGCGGGCGCGCGCCCAGCTCATCAGGCGCTCGGCATCGGTGGTGCGCGAGGGAAGGGCGACCGGAATGTCCAGCACGGCCCGCCGGAGGCCGTCGGTTCCATGATCGACGGTCATCTGCGCCCCCAACGCTGCGAGCAGTCGGCGGGCGAGTTCGTGCCGGAAGCCATCCTCGCCCTGGGTCTCGAAGCGGCCGGTCAGTTCGGTTCGCAGGATCACCTGCTCTCCCCCCGCCGGCAGGGCCGACAGGCGGACGTCGAGCCGGCCGGGGCCGGCACTGGCGATGGCGCTGGCGGCCAGCGCGTTGCACAGCGCGGCGACGGTCTCCGCCTCGCCCACCAGCCGCGGCGGCGTTCCGTTCAGCACGCCGACCTCCAGCGCGATGCCGCGCCCTTGCGCCAGCGCCGCGGTCGATACCGACAGCATGCGGGCCAGCGCCTCGGGTGCGAAGGCCGTCCCCCGCCGGTTGGGGGCGTTATGCAGATTGTCGCCGTCCATGGCCCGCCATTGGCAAAATGCGAAGCAGCTTGCAGCGATCGGCCGGAGAAATGCCCAAAGGCACAGCCTTTCCGATCTTGCGACCGGTTCTCAGCAAGTCGCGGGCCAACCCCATGCTCGCAAGGATCGCAATTTTACCGGCTCGGCGCGTCCGGTGGGTTGAAGAGGTAGGGAACGAAGCTGCGGTGATGTTCGTTGACCCGCAATTCGCTGCCGATGGGCGGGAAGGCGCGCTGCTGGCAGTCGGTGCGTTCGCACAGGCGGCAGTTCACGCCGATCGGCACCGCCGCCTTCAGGTCGGTGATGTCGATGCCGGCGGCATAGACCAGCTCGGGCGCGTGGGCGGCCTCGCAGCCCAGCCCGACCGCGAACTGCCGCGACGGCTTCAGATAGGCACCGCCCCGCTTGGTCACGGTGCGGGCGATGCCGATATAGGCGGTGCGGTCGGGCATCTGGGCGAACTGCACCAGGATCTTGCCGGGCTGGGCGAAGGCCTCGTGCACATTCCACAGCGGGCAGGCACCGCCGAAGCGGGCGAAGTGGAAGCGGGTGGCGGAGTGGCGCTTGGTGATGTTGCCCGCCATGTCGACGCGGACGAAATAGAAGGGCAGGCCGCGCGCGCCCGGCCGCTGCAGCGTCGACAGCCGGTGGCAGACCTGCTCGAAGCTGGCGGAGAAGCGGCTTTGCAACTGCTCCACATCGTGGCGCAGGGCGCGGGCCTGGGCGGCGAAGGCACGGTAGGGCAGCACCAGCGCCCCGGCGAAGTAATTGGCGAGCCCGACCCGGCAGATCGAGCGCGCGTCCTCGCTGGAGAATTTCGCCTGATCGACCAGCTCGTCGATCTGGTCGCCGAATTCCAGCAGGGCGATCTGGTTCGCCATGTGGAAGGCGCGGCTGGAGCTGGTCAGCAGAGCCGACAGCCGCAGCGTGCCGGTCGAGGCGTCGTAGCTGCGCATGGCGGTCTCGCCCGCCTCGTCGGCGACGATCTTCACCCGCACGTCATGGCGGCGTTTCAGATAGGCGGCCAGCTCGTTCAGCAGCGAGCCGGAATGGATTTTCTCGCTGTCCCACAGCCGCTCCGCCGCCTCGTCCAGCGGACCGATGTAGTTGTTGCAGTAGTGGAAATAGTCCCGCACCTCCTCGTAGGGGAATTGCGGTCCGGCGAAGCTATCTCCCTGTTCGCTGTTGGACAGGCTGTCGGTCAGCGACTGCACCCGTTCGTGCAGCTTCTGATAGGCCTGATGCAGACTGAGCACCCGGCGGGCCAGCTCCGGGCTGGATCCGACCACGCTGCGCAACTCCGCCGCGGTCAAGGGCGCGCCGGCGAACAGCGGGTCGGCCAGCGCCTCCCGCAGGTCGGAGACCAGCCGGCTGTCCTCGTCCTCCAGGAAGGCGGACAGCTCCAGCTCGAAGGTGGCGGCGATCCGCATCAGCACCGGCAGGGTCAGCGGGCGCTGGTTGTTCTCCAACTGGTTGAGATAGCTGGGAGAAAGCTCCAGCGTCTTGGCAAGCGACGCCTGGGTCAGGCCGCGCTGTTCGCGCAGGCGGCGCAGCTTGTAGCCAAGGAACAATTTCTTTTGCATACGTATAAAGTCCTGCACGGCGGCGCTCTTGGAAATCCGCCGCTCTTCGCAATCTTAGCAAGCGCTGAGCCGCAATTGCAAAGGGCTTCGCAACTTCGCACCTTTTTGCGAATAGGTCGTTTGAAGCGCTGCGAAGTTTGTGAATAATCCGCGACGTTCCGGTGAATGATTGCGTCGCTTGCCGCCGGAGCGGGGACTGTCACTGCGACGCCAAGGATATGGGAACGCCCGATGCAAGACATTCTGGCCAAGTTGGAGTCCAAGCGCGCCGCGGCGCGGCTGGGCGGCGGTGAGAAGCGCATCGCCGGCCAGCATGCCAAAGGCAAGCTGACCGCGCGCGAGCGGATCGAGCTGTTCCTCGACGAAGGGTCGTTCGAGGAGTTCGACATGTTCGTCGAACACCGCTGCATCGACTTCGGCATGGAAAACCAGAAGGTCCCGGGCGATGGCGTGGTCACCGGGCACGGCACCGTCAACGGCCGCCTCGTCTTCGTCTTCAGCCAGGATTTCACGGTCTTCGGCGGCGCGCTGTCTGAGGCGCATGCCGAGAAGATCTGCAAGATCATGGACCAGGCGCTGAAGGTCGGCGCTCCCGTCATCGGTCTGAACGACAGCGGCGGCGCCCGCATCCAGGAGGGTGTCGCCTCGCTCGGCGGCTATGCCGAGGTGTTCCAGCGCAACGTCGATGCGTCCGGCGTCATCCCGCAGATTTCGCTGATCATGGGGCCGTGCGCCGGCGGTGCGGTGTACTCGCCGGCCATGACCGACTTCATCTTCATGGTGAAGGACAGCTCCTACATGTTCGTCACCGGTCCGGACGTGGTGAAGACCGTCACCCACGAGGTGGTGACCGCCGAGGAGCTGGGCGGCGCGGTCACCCACTCCACCAAGTCGGGCGTCGCCGATCTGGCCTTCGAGAACGATGTCGAGGCACTGCTGCAATTGCGCCGCTTCATCGATTTCCTGCCCTCGTCGAACCGGGAGAAGGCGCCGGTCCGTCCCTGCGCCGACCCGCTCGACCGCGAGGACTTCTCGCTCGACACGCTGGTGCCGGAGAATCCGAACAAGCCCTACGACATGAAGGAGCTGATCCTCAAGATCGTCGACGAGGGCGACTTCTTCGAACTCCAGCCGGAATATGCCAAGAACATCCTCATCGGCTTCGCCCGGATGAACGGCTCCACGGTCGGCATCGTCGCCAACCAGCCGATGGTGCTCGCCGGCTGCCTGGACATCGACAGCTCCAAGAAGGCGGCTCGCTTCGTCCGCTTCTGCGACGCCTTTGAAATTCCGATCCTGACCCTCGTCGACGTCCCCGGCTTCATGCCGGGCACGTCGCAGGAATATGGCGGCATCATCAAGCACGGCGCCAAGCTGCTGTACGCGTACGCCGAGGCGACCGTACCGAAGGTGACGGTGATCACCCGCAAGGCGTACGGCGGCGCGTACGACGTGATGTCGTCCAAGCATCTGCGCGGCGACGTCAACTATGCCTGGCCGTCCGCCGAAATCGCGGTGATGGGCGCCAAGGGCGCGGTGGAGATCATCTTCCGCGGCGACATCGGTGATGCCGAGAAGATCGAGGCACGTACGGAAGAGTACAAGCAGAAGTTCGCCAATCCCTTCGTCGCCGCGTCGCGCGGTTACATCGACGACGTCATCATGCCGCACGGAACCCGCCGCCGCATCACGAAGGCGCTGTCCATGCTGAAGAACAAGCAGCTCCAGAACCCCTGGCGCAAGCACGACAACATTCCGCTGTGAGGGCCGGCCGCATGTTCGAGAAGATCCTCATCGCCAACCGTGGCGAGATCGCCTGCCGCGTCATCCGCACGGCACGCCGCATGGGCATCAAGACCGTCGCGGTCTATTCCGACGCCGACAAGAACGCCCTGCATGTCGAGATGGCCGACGAGGCCGTCCATATCGGCGCCGCCCCGTCGGCGCAGAGCTATCTGCTGGTCGACCGCATCGTCGATGCCTGCAAGCGGACCGGTGCCCAGGCCGTCCATCCCGGCTACGGCTTCCTGTCGGAAAAGCGCGAGTTCCAGGAGGCGCTGGCGGCAGCCGGCATCGCCTTCATCGGGCCGGACGCCCATGCCATCCAGGCGATGGGCGACAAGATCGAGTCCAAGAAGCTGGCGAAGGCCGCCGGCGTCTCCACCGTCCCCGGCTATCTCGGCGTCATCGCCGACGACAGCGAGGCGGTGACCATCGCCCGCGACATCGGCTATCCGGTGATGATCAAGGCATCGGCCGGCGGCGGCGGCAAGGGCATGCGCGTGGCCTGGAACGACGAGGAGGCGCGCGAGGGCTTCCGCTCGGCCACCAACGAGGCGCGCTCCAGCTTCGCCGACGACCGGGTCTTCGTCGAGAAATACATCCAGCAGCCGCGCCACATCGAAATCCAGCTGCTGGCCGACGGGCAGGGCACCTGCCTGTACCTGCACGAGCGCGAATGCTCGATCCAGCGCCGCCACCAGAAGGTCATCGAAGAGGCGCCGTCGCCCTTCCTCGACGCCGCCACCCGCAAGGCGATGGGCGAGCAGGCGGTGGCCCTGGCCAACGCGGTGCAGTACAAGTCGGCCGGCACGGTCGAGTTCATCGTCGATGCCGAACGCAACTTCTACTTCCTGGAGATGAACACCCGTCTCCAGGTCGAACATCCGGTCACAGAGCTGATCACCGGCCTCGACCTCGTCGAGCTGATGATCCGCGTCGCCGCCGGCGAGAAGCTGACGCTCCGCCAGGAG
>NZ_BADK01000506.1 GCF_000333595.1 Azospirillum sp. B506 | reverse complement strand
CTCTCCCCCCCCGCCATGTCCGGCGATGGGCGGGTGATCGCCGTCCGTGGGTCCGTCATCGACCTCCGCTTTGCCGAAGCGTCCCTGCCGCCGCTGTTCGAGGCGGTGGAAATCCTGTGGGACGGCCCTGAGCGGCTGATTGAAGATCGGCGGGCTGGTCGGCATCTTCGTGCTGGCGCTGGGCGTCTATGCCTGCCTGCGCTTTGCCCGCGACCAGATGGCCCCGGTGGAGCGGCTGAGCGAGGCGGTCAAGGCGGTGGAGGCCGGGCGCTTCAACCCCTTGACCCTGAACGAGGCCGCCGACCGTGACGACGAGTTCGGCCGCCTGTCCCGCGTCTTCCGCCGCATGGCGATGGAGGCGAACGCGCGCGAGGAGACCCTCGACGCCCAGCTGGTGATGCGCGGGGCGGAGCTGGAAACCAAGAGCGAGAAGCTGGCGGCCGCCGAACAGCTGATCGAGGACGAGCAGCGGGCTGCCCGCGACGTGCAGTCCGGCCTGCTGCCGCGCCAGCTGCCGGTCGGCCGTGACAGCCAGTTCTACGGCATCCTGGTGCCCGGCCATGCGGTCAGCGGCGATTTCTACGACGTGATCGAACTGGACGAGCGCCACAGCCTGCTGGTTGCCGCAGGCGTGTCGGGCGGCGGCGTGCCGGCCGCCTTCCTGATGCTGATGGTGCGCGGAGCCATCCGCGAGGCCGCCCGGCCCGGCGTCGGCCCGGCCGCCATCCTGACCCATGCCAACGAGCGCCTGTGTGGCGAAAGCCCGTTCAACGGCTTCGCCACCGCCTTCGTCGCCGTCTATGACCGCGTCACCGGCACCCTGGTCCATGCCTCCGCCGGCCACCGCGGCGCCGCCCGCATCGCGACCGACGGCGCGGTGCAATATCTGTCCGAGGCCGGCGGGCAGCCGCTGGGCGTGCGACGCGGCGCCCCCTACGGCGAGGCGACGGCGACGCTGGCCCAGGACGAGACGCTGTTCCTGTGCACCGACGGCGTGCTCCAGTCCGTCGACGGCCGGCGCGAGCCCTTCGGCGAGGCCCGCCTTGCCGCGGCACTCGCCCACAGCCGCGGCATGTCCGCCCGCGACCGCACCGAGATGGTCCTGCGCACCGTGCAGGCGCATGTCGGCGCCGATGGCATTCTTGCCGGCGACCTGGTGTGCCTGGTCATGCGCCGCCTGCTGCCGGTGACGGAGACGGCCGAGATCGCTTGAGGGGGGAGGCTTAGCTCCTCTTCCGCGCCCCCTCCCGCGCCCGTGCCGCCGTCTCCCGCTCCAGCCTGTCGCGCAGGAAGGCGAGCACGGCGGCCTCCTCGCCGCTGAGGCCGGCCAGCTCGTCGCGCAGCTCCGCCTCGACCTCGCGCTTCAGCGAGTCCAGCAGTCCGCCCTCCAGATAGGCGTCCAGCACCTCGGGGTGGACGTAACTCCTGCGGCAGACGCTGGGGGTGTTGCCCAGGCGGGTGG
>NZ_BADK01000507.1 GCF_000333595.1 Azospirillum sp. B506 | reverse complement strand
TCTGCGCTCCGCCTGGCATCCGGGCGGACAGCCGGACTTCGCCTTCGGCCTCTACGACGTCGTTGCCGCCTTCGACCGGCAGGAGCGCCTTGCCTGGGTCATCGCCGCCCGGCCGGAGGCGGAGGACCGCGCCCGCCGCATGGCAGCGCGGCTATCCGTTCCGCCTCCGGAACAATCGGCCGGCCCGGCGCCGCTGCGCTGGCGGTCGGAGCTGTCGCGCCCGGACTATCTCGACCGGGTTGGACGGGTCTTGGAGTATATCCGGGCCGGCGACATCTATCAGGCCAACTTCACCCAGCGCTTCCTTGCCGACGCCGACGCGGGCACGGACGCCTACGCGCTCTACGAGCGGCTGCGCCGCTTCAGTCCGGCGCCCTTCGCCGCCTTTCTGAATTGCGGCCCCAGGCTGAGGCTGGCCGGGGCGTCGCCAGAACGTTTCATCCGGCTGGGCGCCGACCGGACCATCGAAACGCGCCCGATCAAGGGCACCCGCCCCCGTCATGCCGATCCTGCGGCCGACGCCAAGGCGGCGGCGGACCTGTCGGCCAGCATCAAGGACCGGGCGGAAAACCTGATGATCACCGACCTGCTGCGCAACGATCTGGCGCGCGTGTCGACAGTCGGCAGCGTCAGGGTGCCGGTGCTGTTCGGGCTGGAGAGCTTCGCCAGCGTCCATCATCTCGTCTCCGTCGTCACCGCGCGCCTGCTGCCGGGGCTGGGGCCGGTCGATCTGCTGCGCGCCGCCTGTCCCGGCGGCTCGATCACCGGGGCGCCGAAGATCCGCGCCATGCAGATCATCGACGAGCTGGAGGTGGCCCGCCGTGGCGCCTATTGCGGGTCGGTGGCCTGGATCGGCTTCGATGGTGCCATGGACAGCAACATCGTCATCCGCACCCTGTCGGTGACGCCGGATGCGGTGATCGCCCAGGCCGGCGGCGGCATCGTCGCCGATTCCGATCCGGCGGACGAGTATGAGGAGATGCTGGTCAAGGCCCGCGCCCAACTGCGTGCCGCCGGCGAGCTGGCGGGAGGATTGGCATGACGGTCTGGCTGAATGGAAAGCTGCTGCCGGCGGCGGAGGCGCGGATCGACCCGGCCGACCGCGGCTTTACCCTCGGCGACGGGCTGTTCGAGACGATCCGGATCAAGGACGGCAAGCCGCGCCACCTGCCGCGCCATCTCGACCGCCTGAGGGATGGGGTTGGGCTGCTGCGCCTGCAGCTGCCCGACACCGTCGCCGAACTGACCGACGCGATGACGGCGCTGATCGGGGCGACCGGCGTGACCGACGGCGTTCTGCGCCTGACCCTGTCGCGCGGCACCGGCGCCCGCGGCGTGCTGCCGCCGGCCGATGCCCGGCCGACCCTGCTGATGACGGTGGCACCCGCCGCCCACATGACCGCGCCGGTGGCCGCCGTCATCGCCCGCAGCACCCGCCGCAACGAACATTCGCCGCTGTCACGCCTGAAGTCGCTGAACTATCTCGATTCCATCCTGGCCCGGCAGGAGGCGGCGGAGCGCGGCGCCGACGAGGCGCTGCTGCTGAACGCCGCCGGCCGGTTGGCGGAATCGAGCGTCGCCTCCCTGTTCCTGTCCATCGGCGGCCGCCTGCTGACCCCGCCCATTGCCGACGGTGCCCTTCCCGGCATCCGCCGCGCCCTGATCCTGGAGCGTCATGGCGCCGAGGAGGAGGCGCTGACCCCCGACGATCTTGCCCGCGCCGACGAAGCCATCCTGACCAACAGCCTGGGCTTGCGCCCGCTGCTGGCGGTGGATGGCCATCCCGTCGGTGCCGGCTCTCCCGGACCGGTTCTGGCCCGCCTGCTGGCCGATCCGGACCTGTGACTTCGCCACCCAAGGGATTGCGATGATCGAAACCGTGAGTTTCCCTGAACTGACCGTCATCGGCTGCATGGTCGAGGCCAAAGGCGAGGATTTGCCCGCCGCGGTCGCCGCCGCGTGGGAGCGCGTGTTCGCCGCCGATACCGGAACGGCTGCCTTCGCCGCGGTGTCGCTGCCGGCGCAGAATGGTCTGGAGCGCCGGCTGGTCGGTTTCATGGCGGCGAAGGCAAGCGAGATTCCGGACGGCATGGTCCGTGTCGATCTCGACGCCGGCCGCTATCTGCGCACCATGCAGGATGGGCCGCAGGCAGCGGCTGCCGACGGTTTCGCCCGGCTTCATGCCCATGCCCGGGCGGTTGGCCTGACGCTGTCGGGCATCGCGCTCGATTTCGGCTATCGCCCGGGGCAACCGGATGGCCGCCATGAACTGCATCTGGCGCTTGCTCCGCAATTGCCCGCCCTGGCCCCGATCTGAACGCCTGAGGCTGAAAGCGGTCTTAACGATTCCACCCCGCTCCGTGTTGGCGTCCATTGCCAGACGGCGGCGCAAACACTATGATTCCGTCGATGAAACCCGGGTGTCCGCAGGGGCGAGACCCGTACCGCTTGAGACGATCGGAAGACCCGCATGGACGCTAACGACCTTTCGTTGGACGACAACCGCACGCTCCAGGCCATCGGCATCCTGGCCGACGTGCTGGACGGGGTCGAGGGGCCGGGGGGGCTCGACACGGTGCTGGTGTCCAAGGCGCTGCGTCAGGTGATCGCCACCAAATCGCAGCCGGCCTTCGAATTCGCCTCGCGCGCCTTCAACACGCTGGAACCGTCGGTCCGCCGCCAGGTGGCGGAGACCGCCGACGACGCGGCCCATCATGCGGTCGAACTGCGCAGCCGGGTCGGCGGCTTCCTGTCCACCGCCCCCAAGAAGCCGGTTCCCCAGGGGCCGGTGGTCGGCCAGCAGCCGAACTTCATCACCGCGCTGAACCTGCGGTCCCGCCGCCGGCCGAACTCGCCGACCTGAGGCGGTCAGCCGGCGCAACCGGTCCTCTTAGTCCTGGGGGCCATACTCCTGCGGTAGGGCGTCGAACAGCGCGCAGTCCCAATAGGGGCGCGGGCCGAAGCGCTGCACCAGGAAATCGACGAACACCCGCACCTTCGGCGATAGGTGGCGGTTCTGCGGATAGACGGCGTTGACGCTGACCTCCGACGGAACATAACGGTGCAGCACGCTGACCAGCTCGCCGCGCGCCAGCGCCTGCCCGCACAGGAAGGTCGGCGACATGATGAAGCCGACGCCGGCCGACGCCGCTTCGCGCAGCAGGTCGCCGTTGTTGCTGCGGATCGGGCCTGACACCCGGATGCTGCGCGCCTCCCCCTCGACGACGAAGGGCCACAGCTCGGGGGTCGGCACGTTGGTGTAGATCAGGCAATTGTGGTTGTTCAGATCCTCCGGCGTCTGCGGCACGCCGTGCTTTTCCAGATAGGTCGGGCTGGCGCAGCAGGCCATCCGCGCCGGAGCCAGCCGACGGGCAATCAGCGAACTGTCGCGCAGACGGCCGATGCGCACCGCCAGATCATAGCCCTCGTCCACCAGATCGACCGTGCGGTCGTTCAGGTCCATGTCGATCTCGATGGCGGGATAGCGCTCCAGGAACTCCGCCACCGCCGGGGCCAGATGCAGGATGCCGAAACTGACCGGGGCGTTCAGCCGCAGCCGGCCGCGCGGGGCGGCATGCAGGTCGGCGACCGCCTGCTCCGCCTCTTCCAGGTCGGCGAGGATGCGGGTGCAGCGCTCGTAATAGGCCTGCCCGACCTCGGTCAGGCTGAGCTTGCGGGTGGTGCGGTTCAGCAGCCGCGCGCCGAGCCTGTTCTCCAGCTCGCCGATGCGGCGGGAGACCACCGACTTCGACAGATTGAGCCGGTCGGCGGCGGCGGTGAAGCTGCGGGTGTCCACCACCTTGATGAAGGCGAGCATGTCGTCGAGGCGATCCATGGCATTGTTCTACACCCGGAAACAATGAGGTGCCAAGATCCGGGATTACCGGAAGCGCCGCCGCGCCCTATTTCTGGTGTCACCGCCGCGCCGGCACCGGCCGCGGCGGCCGGAATATGGACAACTCATCACGCAACCGAACAGGGAGTGACGACGATGGCGAAGGTTCTGGTCCTCTATTACAGCAGCTGGGGCCATGTGTCGGAGATGGCGCAGGCGGTGGCCGAAGGCGCCCGCTCGGTCGCCGGGACCGAGGTGGCGGTGAAGCGCGTGCCCGAACTGGTGCCGGAAGCCGTCCGCCAGTCCGCCCATTACAAGGACGAGAGCAACGTCCCCGTCGCCACGGTCGATGAACTGGCCCAGTACGACGCGATCATCATCGGCACGCCGACCCGCTACGGCAACATGGCCTCGCAGATGAAGAACTTCCTCGACCAGACCGGCGGGCTGTGGGCCAAGGGCGCGCTGAACGGCAAGGTCGGCAGCGTCTTCACCTCCACCGCCACCCAGCATGGCGGGCAGGAGAGCACGATCCTCAGCACCCACACCGTGCTTCTGCATCTGGGGCTGGTGATCGTCGGCCTTCCCTATTCCTTCCAGGGCCAGATGGGCGTTTCGGAAGTGATGGGCAACTCGCCCTATGGCGCCAGCACCATTGCCGGCGGCGACGGTTCGCGCCGTCCGAGCGCCGTCGAGCTGGACGGTGCCCGTTTCCAGGGCCGCCATGTCGCCGAGATCGCGACGAAACTGCACGGTTGATTCCCGACGCCGGGCAGACAGTGAAGAAGAGGAGAGAGCCGTGGGCCTGCTGATCGATGGACAGTGGCAAGACCAGTGGTACGACACCAAGAAGACCGGCGGTGCCTTCGTCCGCACGGAGGCTCAGTTCCGCGACCGGGTGTCGGCCGACGGCTCTACTCCTTATCGGGCGGAGGCCGGGCGCTATCACCTGATGGTGTCGCTCGCCTGCCCCTGGGCACACCGCACGCTGATCTTCCGCAGGCTGAAGCGGCTGGACGAGGTGATCGGCGTCAGCGTGGTCGAACCGCTGATGCTGTCGGAGGGCTGGATTTTCGGCGAACCGGAGCCGGTCACCGGTGCCAGCCGCCTCTACGAGGTGTATCTGAAGGCCAAGCCCGGCTACAGCGGCCGGGTGACGGTTCCGGTCCTGTGGGACAAGAAGACCGGCAGCATCGTGAACAACGAGTCGGCGGAGATCATCCGTATGCTCAACCGTGAGTTCGACGCCTTCACCGACGTCCGCACCGATTTCTACCCGGCGGATCTCGCCGCGGAGATCGACGGCGTCAACGCCTTCGTCTATGACGCCGTCAACAACGGCGTCTACAAGGCCGGCTTCGCCACCTCCCAGGACAAGTACGAGGCGGCCTTCGACGCGCTGTTCGCGGCGCTCGACGATCTCGACGCCAGGCTGGCGACGCAACGCTGGCTGGTCGGCAACCGGCTGACCGAGGCGGACTGGCGGCTGTTCACCACGCTGGTGCGCTTCGATGCGGTCTATGTCGGCCATTTCAAGTGCAACAAGCGGCGGATCGCCGATTATCCGCACCTGTCGGGCTATCTGCGCGACCTGTATCAGGTCCCGGGCGTGGCCGAGACGGTGAGTTTCGACCACATCAAGCGCCACTATTACGGCAGCCACGCCACCATCAACCCGACCGGCATCGTGCCGAAGGGGCCGGAGCTGGACCTGGATGTGCCGCATGGCCGTGATGGGCTGGGGCCGGATCCGATGGAGGCGTGACGGATCGACACCCCGGCGGCTGTCAGACGGAAACGATGACCGGCTGGGCGAGGAGCAGCGCCAGATCCGGCCGAACCGCCGCGCCATCGAGGACGAGATGGACCGCCGCGGCATCGGCCGCTGAGGCAAGCCGGCCGCCGGGGACCGCGGGTCAGGGTTTGTAGCAGCGGGCCATGTCTTCCGGATTGCCCATCGCCTCGCACTGGAAGCCGTTGGAGAATTTGAAGCGCAGCGGGCCGGTCTTGCGGACGCTGACCACCGGCTTCCTCCCCGCATCCTGGAACTCCACCCAGGCGGAGCTGTCGAAGCGCGTCTGCAGGCCATTGCTCAGCTGCACACGGCCCTGACGGTCCTTGATGACCTGGATGCCGGTGTTGAACAACAGGTTCGGGCCGTCGACCTTCGCCGACAGGCCATTGGTGCAGTTCACCCCCTCCGGCTTGACCGCGACGCATTCGTAGGGGCGGGGCTGGCTGGCGGTAAGAACCATCGCGTAAACGGCGATCTCCAGAACATTCATCGGCATCGGCGTGCACCAGCAGGAAGACGGCGGAGCTTTCCGTCTTACGGACGATGTGGTTACGAAAGAGATAATGTCGCGCTGGCGGTCGAATCTTGCTTGAGCCACACAGGGGCTGGCGCGGAGAGGCTCCCGTGGGGGGTGCTGCCGGCCCCTTGTCCCCGTGACATGATCGCCGTGGCGCCCCGGCGCCTGGACTTGCGCGCCCCGGACCGGTAGAAGCGGTGGCAACAGCCATCCACTTTCGCGACAGGGGGCGGGCGCAATCCCATGACGTTCCAACAGCGTTTGATCCTGCTGGTCACCGGTCTGGTGCTGCTGGCGGTGGTGGCGGTCACCACGGCGATGGCCTTCACCACGCGTGCCGCCCTGACCGAGCGGATCGAGACGGAGGCGCGGCTGGCCGCCGGCCTGCTCGCCCGTGGCGCCGCCCAGGCCCGTGACCTCCCGCAGGACGTCGACGCCCTGCTGTCGGAACGGCTGCTGTCCGAAGCGACGCTGACCGCGCATCTGGTGGCGCTGGCAGAGACGGCCAAGCTGGCGCCCCGTGCCATCAACGACCGGCTGAAGCAGATCGCCGAAGCCGGCGGCCCGGACGAGATGTGGATCAGCGACAACCGCGGCCGGGCCTATCTGCACAATCTGCCCGGCCCCGACCCGCTGTTCGGCCAGGATGCCAAGGGGGGGCCGCGTCACAGCGCCTATGCCGGTCTGCTGAACCGCTCCCCCGCCTCGGTGGTGTCCGAACCGGCGATGGAGAGCGGCAAGCTGATGAAGTTCGCCGGGGTGCCCGGCGTCGACAAGCCGCGCATCGTCCAGGTCGGCGCCGATGTCCGGCGCCTGGGCGACATCCAGCGAAAGTCGGGGGCCGATGGGCTGATCGATGGGCTGATCGCCACCCGCG
Source organism: Azospirillum sp. B506 (assembly GCF_000333595.1). GTDB lineage: Bacteria > Pseudomonadota > Alphaproteobacteria > Azospirillales > Azospirillaceae > Azospirillum. Next base: position 805 of record NZ_BADK01000507.1, on the reverse strand, counting down.
CGGTGGAGGCGGCGTGGCTGCTCGACCGTGACGGCCGGGTGATGGCTCGCGGCGCGGTGACGGCCGATGGCGCCGGCACGCCGCTGTCCGATGCCGACACGGCTGCCGCCAAGGCGGTGCTGCCCGGTGCGGACATGACCGTCCGCGTCTCGGGCAGCAGCCTGCTGGCCCTGGCGCCGATCAGATATGCCGGCCCCACCGCCGCCGGTGCGGCTGCCGGCCTGCCGACGGTCGCCGCCGTGCGGGTCCCTTATACGGAGCCTGGCGCGATGCTCAGCCGTCAGCTGAAGATCGGCGGGCTGGTCGGCATCTTCGTGCTGGCGCTGGGCGTCTATGCCTGCCTGCGCTTTGCCCGCGACCAGATGGCCCCGGTGGAGCGGCTGAGCGAGGCGGTCAAGGCGGTGGAGGCCGGGCGCTTCAACCCCTTGACCCTGAACGAGGCCGCCGACCGTGACGACGAGTTCGGCCGCCTGTCCCGCGTCTTCCGCCGCATGGCGATGGAGGCGAACGCGCGCGAGGAGACCCTCGACGCCCAGCTGGTGATGCGCGGGGCGGAGCTGGAAACCAAGAGCGAGAAGCTGGCGGCCGCCGAACAGCTGATCGAGGACGAGCAGCGGGCTGCCCGCGACGTGCAGTCCGGCCTGCTGCCGCGCCAGCTGCCGGTCGGCCGTGACAGCCAGTTCTACGGCATCCTGGTGCCCGGCCATGCGGTCAGCGGCGATTTCTACGACGTGATCGAACTGGACGAGCGCCACAGCCTGCTGGTGCCGCAGGCGTGTCGGGCGGCGGCGTGCCGGCCGCCTCC
>NZ_BADK01000508.1 GCF_000333595.1 Azospirillum sp. B506 | reverse complement strand
ATCCTCCATCAGGTTGAACAGCGGGACGCAGCCCTGGCCGCGCAGCCACGCCTCGATATAGCCGATGCCGACCGCCACATGTTTGCGCAGGCCCGCTTCCGTCTTGGGCCCGGCCGGCACCGCCAGCAGGTCGGCGGCGGTGACGGTCACGTCGGTGCGCTTGCGGGCGATCTGGTTCGGCGTCGGCATGTAGGCGTCGAACACCTCGCGCGCCACCGGGACCAGCCCGGGATGGGCGACCCAGGTACCGTCATGGCCGTTGGACGCCTCGCGCTCCTTGTCGGCGCGCACGCGGGAGAAGGCGACCTCGTTGGCCTCATGGTTGTCCTTGACCGGGATGAAGGCGGCCATGCCGCCGATGGCCGGGGCGCCGCGGCGGTGGCAGGTCTTGACCGCCAGCTGGCTGTAGGCCGACAGGAAGGGGGTCGCCATCGTCACCTCAGCCCGGTCGGGCATGACGGCGGCGGGGTCCTTGCGGAACTTCTTGATGAAGCTGAAGATGTAATCCCAGCGGCCGCAGTTCAGGCCGGCGGAATGCTCGCGCAGCTCATAGAGGATCTCGTCCATCTCGAAGGCGGCGAGGATGGTCTCGATCAGCACCGTCGCCTTGATCGAGCCGTGCGGCAGGTGGAGATACTCCTCCGCCACCAGGAAGACCTCGCGCCACAGCCGCGCCTCGAAATGGCTTTCCAGCTTGGGCAGGTAGACATAGGGGCCGCTGCCGCGCGCCAGCAGCTCCTTGGCGTTGTGGAAGACATGCAGGCCGAAGTCGAACAGCGCGCCAGAGATCGGCTCGCCGTCCATCAGCACATGGCGCTCCTCCAGATGCCAGCCGCGCGGCCGGACCTTCAGCACCGCGGTCTTGTCGCTGAGGCGGTATTTCTTCCCGCTGGCGGGATCCTCGTGGGTGATGGACCGGCGCACGGCGTCGCGGATGTTGATCTGGCCCTCGACCAGATTGGTCCAGGTCGGGCAGGTGGCATCCTCGTAATCGGCCATGAAGACCCTGGCGCCGCTGTTCAGCGCATTGATGACCATCTTGCGGTCGACCGGGCCGGTGATCTCGACCCGGCGGTCGAGCAGATCGACGGGCAACGGGGCGATGGTCCAGTCGGCGTCGCGGATGGCGCGGGTTTCCGGCAGGAAATCGGGCTTGTGGCCCTGGTCGAGCAGGGCCTGCCGCTTGGTCCGCACATCCAGCAGCCGCAGCCGTTCGCCACCGAAGCGCCCCTCCAGCTCCGCCAGGAAGGCCATCGCCTCCGGCGTCAGGATCTCCTCGAAACCGGGGTTGATCGGACCGCGGATTTCAAGGCCTGAAATGACTGGACCGGACATGCTGGTGACCATCGTGCTGCTCCCCATCCCGTATCGTGACGAACCGCTCTCCCGGCGGTTGGGCATCCGGTATAACACGGGAAACGGATGGTCCGGGGACGGCCTAAGGTCGCAGATGGGCGGGCGGGATCAGCCCGTGCTTCTTCAGCATGCCGCGCAGCTGGTGATAGCCGAGCCCCAGCGCCTCGGCGGTCTGGCGCTGGTTGAAGCGGTGGCGCTCCAGTGCTTCGGACAGGATCGACGCCTCGAAGGCGCGGACCTGATCGAGGATGCCGCCCTCGAAGGCGGGTGTGCGGACGGGGGGCTGCGCCGGGGCAGGTGCCACGTCCGTACGGGCCACCTCCCGGCTTGCTGTCGGGGCGGCAGCCGGACGCCAGGGCGATGCGAAAGGGTCGAGGACGATGTGGTCGAGCGGCCCGTCCGGATCGGCGGCGGCGACGGAGCGCTCCACCGCGTTGCGCAGCTCGCGCACATTGCCGGGCCAGTCATGGCCGCACAGCCGGTCCAGCGCCGCGTCGGTGAAGCCGGGGAACAGCGGGCGCTGCAGCTCGCGGATCATGCCCAGCGCGAAATGCTCGGCCAGCGGCGGGATGTCGTCGGGACGGGCACGCAGCGGCGGCAACGTCACCACGTCGAAGGCCAGACGGTCCAGCAGGTCGGCGCGGAAGCGGCCGGCGGCGGCCAGTGCCGGCAGATCCGCGTTGGTGGCGCCGACCACCCGGACATCGACGGTGGCGGTGCGGCCGCCGACCCGTTCGATCTCGCCATACTCGACGGCGCGCAGCAGCTTCTCCTGAACGGCGGGGGAGGCGGTGGCGATCTCGTCGAGGAACAGGGTGCCGCCGTCGGCCTGCTCGATCCGGCCGATCTGCCGGCGGGTGGCGCCGGTGAAGGCCCCGGCCTCATGCCCGAACAGCTCCGAATCCAGCAGCGGCTCCGGCAGGGCGGCGCAGTTCACCTTGACGAAGGGGCGGTCCCACCGCTGCGACAGGTAATGCAGGCGGGCGGCGATCAGCTCCTTGCCGGTCCCACGCTCGCCGATCACCAGAACCGGGCGCTCCAGCGGCGCCACCCGCGACACATGCGCCAGCGCCGCCAGGAAGGCCGGCGATTCGCCGAGCAGGGAGGGGGGAGTGGCCGTCATCGCGAATTTCGCCATCAGTTCGCCTATTCGGCGATGATATCGCTGATATGGCGATACGGCAATCCGGGGCGGTCGTCCGGTCAAACCGACCGATGTCCAGGCGTTGCAACGGGTTGGGTGCCTTTCCGTCCGGCTGGCACGGCGGTTGCGATAGCTGTGGCATGGCAAGGAGGTCATCCATGAGCGACTTCAGCGATTTCCGCCGCCGCTACGGCGGTGACCGCTTCAACACCGCGCAGGCCCGTCCGCTGGTCCGCCGCGTGCGCAATTATCTCGCCACCCGGCCGGCGGAAAGCTGGCTGTTCTTCTTCGCCGGCATCATCGCCGGCGCCATCCTCGGCTGATTCACGGAACCCTGACCATGAGCATCTTTTCGCGCCTGACCGACATCGTGCAGTCGAACCTGAACTCCCTGCTCGACCGCGCCGAGGAGCCGGAGAAGCTGATCCGCCTGATCGTCCAGGAGATGGAGGACACGCTGGTCGAGGTGCGCTCCTCCACCGTCAAGATCATCGCGGAGAAGAAGGAGATCGAACGCCGCGTCGTCGACCTCCACCGTGAGCGTGACGAATGGGACCGCAAGGCCGAGGTGGCGCTGACCGCCGGCCGCGAGGATCTGGCCAAGGGCGCCCTGATGGCCAAGGCCAAGCTGGTCGAACAGGCCGACGCGCTGACCGCGCAGCTGGTGCAGGTCGAGGCGGCGCTGTCCAAGGCCAACGAGGACATCGGCCGCCTCCAGGCCAAGCTGACCGACGCCAAGACCCGCGAGAAGGCGCTGGTCGCCCGCACCCAGACGGCGACCAACCGGGTCAAGCTGCGCACCGCGCTGCACGACGAGCGGATCAACGACGCCCTGTCGCGCTTCGAGCAGGTGGAACGCAACCTTGACGAGATGGAAGGCCGCGTCGAATCCTATGATGTCGGCCGCACCAAGAGCCTGACCGAGGAGATCGCCGAGCTTGAGGCGAGCCAGAAGGTCGAAGCGGATCTGGCCGCGCTGAAGGCCCGCGTCGCCGCCCGCCGCAACGGCTGACGACGGATCGGCCCCCGGCCGCCGACCGGTCGGACGTGGCCACAGGGGTGGGGCGGTGACGCCCCGCCCACTCCCCTCACGACAATAAGAAGGCCCGACGACCATGGGGTTCCTGGGTTTCGTCCTCGCGGTGCTGTTCCTGGTGGTGGTGGCGCCGGTCTGGATCGTCTTCCACTACATCACCAAGTGGCGCTCGCAGCGCGGGCTGTCCGCGCAGGACGAACGGCTGCTGGCCGAACTGTGGGAGATCTCCAACCGGCTGGAGACCCGCGTCCAGGCGCTGGAACGCGTGCTGGATGCCGAGGCGCCGAACTGGCGCAACAAGCTGTGATGGCTGTTCACAGGCCCAACCGCGCTTTTTCAGGCTGTGTCATTCAATTCCTGGGAGGAGTCATGGACCGCGCGTCCCCTTACGACTCGCCGAATCCGCACCGGCTCTACCGAGATCCGCAGCGCGGGGTGCTGGGCGGGGTGTGCACGGGCATCGCCGATTACTTCGGGGTGCAGCCGGGCGTCGTCCGGCTGGCGATGCTGGTCGCCCTGTTCTTCTTTTCGGTGCCGCTGGTGATCGCCTATGTGATCGCGCTGATGGTGCTGCCGGTGCGTCCGCCGCAGCTGTATCGCGATGCCGAGGAGGAGGCCTTCTGGCGGACGGTCTCGACCAAGCCCGACCGCTCGCTCGCCGGTCTGACACAGCGCTTCCGCGACATGGAGAAGCGGATCGTCGGAATGGAGGCCTATGTCGCCTCGAAGGAATTCGAGCTGAACCGCGCGATCCGCGATCTGGATCGCTGACCTTTCCCAGGCATGTTTCCGGGATATGGAATACCGACATGACACGCTTCTCCCGCCTCGTGCTCCTTACGCTGGCCGTTGCGGCACCGGCGGGTCCGGTCCAGGCCGGATCGTCGGCCATCGGGTTCCAGAAACTGTCCCTGCCCGCGACGGAGCAGCACCGCGCGCTTGAGGTTGCGGTCTGGTATCCGGCGGACGCGGTGGGAGAAACCGCGCTGGTCGGCGACACTCCGGTCATGGTGGGGATGGCGTTGCGGGTCGGGGCCCCGCCGCAGCCGGGACGGCACGGGCTGGTGGTGCTCTCCCACGGCTATGGCGGCAACTGGACCAACCAGCAATGGCTGGCCGCCGATCTGGCGGCGCAGGGCTATCTCGTCGCCGCCCCCAACCATCCCGGATCGACCAGCCGCGACATGGCCCCACCAGGGGCCAGCATGTTGTGGAAGCGTCCGGGGGACATCAGCCGCGTCATCGACTGGCTGAACGAGGATCCCCGCTGGTCCGGGCTGCTCATTGCCGGACGGGCGGCGGTGGTCGGTCATTCGCTGGGAGGATGGACCGCCGTCGCGCTTGCGGGAGGGCGGTTCGAGCCGTGGCGCCATGAAGCGGCATGCAAGGCTCATCCGGCGATGGCGGCTTGCGGACCGGAAATCGGCGGGCTGGATGGCGAGGGCGCCGCTTCTCAGGCTCCCACCTCTCAGGCCCGGACGACGACCGCCCGGACGACGACCGCCTGGACGACGACCGCCTGGACGACGACCGCGTTGGCGGACGGGCGGGTGGGGGCGGTGGTTACGCTCGATCTGGGGCTGGCGCAGGGCTTCGATCCGGCCAGCCTCGGCGGGATCGACAAGCCGGTCCTGGTCGTTGGTGCCGCTCCGGGAAATCCGAAGATGCCGGCCGAACTGGAGTCGCGCCATCTGGCGGCGCTGTTACCGGGTGACAGGGCGCGTCATGTCGAGATCGCCGATGCCAGCCATTTCAGCTTTCTCGGCGTCTGCAAGGCCGGTGCCGTCCCGCTGCTTGAGGCCGAAAGGCCCGGGGATGGAGTGGTTTGCCGTGATGGCGACGGGCATGAAGAGGACAGCCGCAACCGGGAGGCCATCCACCGTCAGGTGTCGGAACTGGTCGTCGACTTTCTCAAATCAGCGATGCCGCCGCGCTAGACCGGCGGCCGCTGCGACAAGAAAAGGTCGAGCGGATCAGCGCCGCTGGCGGCGCCGGTCGCGGATGCGGATCGGAATCGGTTTCGGGGTGGGCATCGTGGCGATCAGACCGGCCAACGCCGCAGCCGTCGCCACCGCACCACCGAGCAGAACGAGATCCATCATAGGCCCTCCACCATCGAGATACCCGCGTTCACCCACATGGTGAAGCAGATGGTTACAACATGGTAGCGAAAAGAGAGGCTGACAACATCTCCGCCACTGCGGTCTTCCCTAAGTCACACCGGTATGGGACATCCGCGGCGGCGTCCAAGCCTTGATCCAGATCACGGACTGGGCCGTTATTGGACGAAAGGACAGGGCGCCGCCTTTTCCAGATGGGAAGGGGCCGGCCCTTTGTCGAATCCCCGGCCTTTGACGGAGCCCTACCCCCGATGCCCGACAGCAGCCTTCCGCACAGCGCCGCCCACAGGCGCAACTCCCTCATCCTGCGCGCCCTGCTGCTGAATGGAGCGGTGGTCGTGGTGACGGCGCTGCTGTTCGTCCTGCTGCTGTCGGTGGTGGCGCCGCCAACGGGCGTCAACGCGCCGGGCGCGCGGATGGTCCTGTGGGCGCGGCTGGTGGTCTGGCCGGCGCTCCTGCTGTTCCTGATGGTCGGCGGCGTGATGGCGATGCGCGGGCGCCATGCCGCCCTGAACCCGATCGACGACCCCGAATCGCGGGGCCAGCGCGTCGCCCAGCGGGTGCTGGCCAACAGCGTGGAGCAGTCCGCCATCTTCGTCCCGGCTCTGGCCGCCCTGGTCGTCACCCTGCCGCAGCCCTCGCTGGGGGCGGCGGCGGTGGCGACCGGGCTGTTCGTGCTGGGACGGCTGCTGTTCTGGGCCGGCTATCTGGTGCATCCCTTTGCGCGCGCACCGGGCATGGCGATGACGCTGACCGTCAATCTGATCGTGCTGGGCTGGGCCGTTCTGCTGCAACTGGGCGGGATGCAGCCCGGTTGACCGTTTTCTCCGCTGGCGGCGCGCTGGCCGGGGCCGAGGTCTTCGCCAGATGCAGCCAGCGGGTGTAGGCTTCCACGCTGACCGGCGCCCGGTGCTTCAGGCCGATGCGGAGGATCTGCGGCAGCGCCAGCAGCACCTTCAGGTCGGTCAGGCGCGGGCCGTGCCGCAGGTTCTTCCAGCTGTTGCCGGCCCAGGACCGTGCCAGCCGCCATGCCATCAGCGGGGAGGGGCAGCGCGCCACCTCGCGGATCAGGTCGTTGCGGTGGTTGTAGAAGCGCTCCATCCCCGGCTTGCGGCCCTTCTCGCTCTTGTCGTGGTAGACCATGACGTCCGGCAGAGCGACGACGCGATAGCCGGCGCCGACCAGCCGCAGGCAGCGGTCCTTCTCCTCCCCCTGGCGGTAGAGTTCGGGCATGTAGAGGCCGACCTTCTCCACGGCGCTGCGCCGCAGCAGATGGCCGCAGCCGACATACCAGGGCACATCGAACGGAGCGGCGCCCTTGGGGAAATAGACCAGCCCGTCGCGCGTCTCGATGTTGCAGGCGACGGCGGCGACCTCCGGATTCTGCTCCAGATAGGCGACGCAGCGGGCGAGGTCGTCCGGATCCTCGAACCAGCTGTCGTCGTCGACCGACAGGATGCAGTCGCCGCTGGTGTTCACGAAGCCGAAGTTGCGGGCCAGGATCAGCCCGCCATTGTGCGGCTGGCGGACGTAGCGGACGGAGGGGAACTCCGCCCGCATCATGGCGCCGGTACCGTCGCTGGAGCCGTCGTCGATGACGATGATCTCCATCGGCGGGGCGGTCTGGCCCATCAGCCGGGTCAGCGCGATGCGCAGCTCCGGACCGCGGTTGTAGGTGGCGATGACGGCGCTGACGGTCAGCGTCATGACGGCTCCCTTCGGGCCAGAGGCGGCCGTGGGCCGCCGGAAAAGCCTGTTGCGAGATGGGGGGGTGCCACCACCGGACCCAGCGGGTCGTCGTCGAGGATGCCCCAGGCGCGGAGCGCCCGGGTTAGCGCGATCCACAGCAGGATCGGCAGCAGCGAGAAGAAGCCGAACTTCACGATGGTGATGTTGCCGTCGCGGAACCATTGCAGGCACAGCGGCAGGAAGGCGCAGTAGAACAGCACGGCGTAGCGGTTGCGGAACCCGCTGGTCCAGAACCAGCGATGCAGGCGGCCGAGGATCAGGCCGACCACCACCATGGTGACGACCATGCCGATCCAGCCGGCGCTCATCCAGCCGTCGCCGGGCAGCGAGGTGGTCAGGTTGTAGAAGACGCCGTAGTCGTTGAGGTCCACCCACTTCACCGGCGCGCCCACCGGCTTGCCCGGCCACAGCAGGCGCGGGATCGGTTCGGTGAAGAGCTGAAGATACTGGGTGAACCAGGTGTAGGTCGCCGACTGCTTCGGCACCACCCACAGGATATAGGCGAGGAAGTCGAAGTTGGCCAAATCCTGGCCGGCCAGGGCGTCGAGCGCCCGGCCGCTGCCGCTGCCGCCGTTGAACTTCAGCAGGACGGAGGCCGGGGCGTCGCCGGCCAGCACGTCGCGGAAGGCGTCGCGGTTGTTGCCCAGCACGGTGAACAGGCCCATCACCGGAATGGCGGCCAGCACATGCCACAGCCGGAACCATTTGGTGCGGCTGCGGTACAGCATCAGCAGCACCAGCCCGAGGATGCCCATGATGATCGCCCAGCGCCCCCAGCCGAGATAGGCGCGGTAGGCGACGAAGCCGGCGAAGGGGATGAAGGACAGCGGGTGGAAGCGGCAGACCCAGATCAGCCCCAGCGTCAGCGGCAGGCCCATCGAATGGGCCTCCGCGATGTAGCCGGTGGTGTTGGTGTAGATCGGCTGGCCGGTCAGCGGGTCGCGCTCCATCTGCACGTCGCCGGTGCCGTCGAAGCTGGCGCCGCCCTGACGCTGGACCGCAGAATAGATGGCGAGCGGCCCCAGCAGAGCCGCGGTGGTCAGGAAGGCGACGATATCGACGCGGTCGAAGGTGAAGGCGGGCGCCGGCTCGCCGTTCGGGGTCCAATCGGGCCGGACCAGCCCGGCCCAGATGCAGGCGGCGGCAAAGGCGATCAGCCCGACCGAACTGACCACCAGCGTCATGACGAACTGCTTCTCGTCCGGCCAGAAGCCCATGAACAGCCAGACATCGTCGAAATGCTGGGTGTGGACCAGGATCGGCCGCATGACGAAGACCAGGGTGTGGAAGATCAGGTACAGCGTCATCGGATGGAACATCGACGCGCTGCCGGAGCTGAGATACACCGCGGTCACCAGCACCAGCACCAGGACCTGCGCGATCAGCGCCATTTCGATCATCGGCAAACCGTCCCCGGTTGTAGGCTCCGCCTGACCGAACGGGCGTTCCGCGGTCAAGCGGGTACGACCGGCCGGTCAGGCTGGGATGAAAAGCCAGCCTATACGTCCCGTCCCGGCCGGGCAGGTGTGCAGAGGGCGTGGCCCCTTCGCACCCGCACACCCCCTTCGCGCTTTTGCCGGCCCGGCGGGCCTGGGTCAGTCTCCCCCCTTCGGCGGCATCCGCCGCTGTATTGGAGGAGGTTCTCCCATGTTCCGTTCCCAACCTCGTCTTCGGAGTGGAGCGGCCCAAATCCTGCCTCGGCTTCTGCTGACGTCCGCGTTTCTGTTCGCCGCCGCCGGATGGGGGCCGGCGGTGGCGGCCCAGACCGGTTCCAGTGACGCGGTCTTCTATGTCTCGCCCACCGGCAACGACCGTTGGTCGGGGCGCCTGTCCCAACCGTCGCCGGACGGGCGCGACGGTCCCTTCGCCACCCCGGCCCGTGCGCTTGCCGCCGCCAAGGGAAGCGGCCCGGCCACCGTGCGGTTGCATGGCGGCATCTATCGGTTGACGGCGCCGCTGGTGGTCGATGCGTCGCTGCCCGGACTGCGGCTGACCGCGGTGGAAGGCGAGCAGCCGGTGCTGTCGGGGGGCGAAGCGGTCGGTGGCGCGCAGATGGCGAACGGTGTGCTGTCGGCTCCGCTCATGCGCGATCCTGCGCTGGACGTCTCGATCGGCGGGCAGCGGCTGGATGCGGCACGCAGCGGCGATTTCAATCCCGGCGACCTGCGCAGCGGCTGGTTCCAGGCCAAGGCGGTGCAGTCCGATCCCAGGAACCAGGGGAGCAAGCGGCAGATGCGGCTTCCCCCCGGCGTGCTGAAGGCCGGCTGGGCCGGGCCGGGGGTGCGGGCGCAGGCGCTGGACCGCGAACGGCTGTCCGACGACCTGCTGGGAGTGGTGTCGGCCGACCCCGGCGGGCTGCTGAGCTTCGACGGCGACGGGCAGTATCCGTACCGCGACGGCTCGACCGTGCGGCTGCTCGGCCATCCCGATTTCCTGAAACGGCCGGGCGAATTCGCCTGGGACGCCAGGGCCAGACGCCTGCTGGTCAAGCCGCCGGCCGGGCTGAACGCCGCCGGGGCGGACCTCGTGGTGGCGCGGCAGCCGGTGCTGCTGCGGCTGGACAATGCCCGCAACGTGTCGGTGGAGGGGCTGACCTTCACCGACGTGCCGTGGGACGGCAATGCCGTGCTGGTGAAGGGCGGCAGCGGCGCCAGGGTTGCCGGCAACCGCTTCGCCCTGGTCGGCACCGCGGTGATGCTGGACGGCGCCAGCCGCACCGAGGTTTCGGGCAACCGGATGGAGCATCTCGGCCGCTCCGGCGTGGTGCTGGCGCCGGGCAGCAGCGACAACCGCATCCTCGCCAACCGCATCGGCGACATCGGCGAGGTGCGCTTCTTCAGCGGCGGGGTGATGGGGGCCGGCATCCGCAACACGCTGATCGCCCACAACGACATCCGGCGTTCGGCCCGCTACGGCATCTCGATCAAGAACTGGAACCCGCAGACGGTGAACAGCGACAACATTGTCGAGTTCAACCGCATCCGCGACACCGCGCGCCAGACCGCCGACGCCGGCGCCATCGAGATGCTGGGACGCAGCGGCAACGACACCCGCAGCATCGTCCGCTTCAACGACATCCGCGACACCGGCGGGCTCGCCACCGACGCGCAAGGCCAATGGCTGGTCCGCTACAAGGGCTTCGGCATCTATCTGGACGACATGACCAGCGGCGTGACGGTGCAGGGCAACCTGCTGGAGAACACCGGGATGGCGGCGATCTTCCTGCATGGCGGCGACAACAACCGGGTTGCCGACAATGTCACCGTGATGAATGACGGCAAGGACCGCTTCCTGCGGCTGGAATGGGTGCCCAACGCCGGCCCGGCCGGGCGGATGCACGGCAATGTCGCCGACGGCAACGTGGTGGCCGGCCCGTCGCCGAAGGAACAGCTGGTCAACAGCCTGTCCGGCGGCGACTACCGCATCGACAACACCCGGCTGGAAAACGCGGCTCCCGTTGCGGAAGCGGCCGGTATAACCGGTGCCGCCAGGGCGGCGGCTCCACCGGCAGGGGGGCGGCTGCTGGACCGTTTGGTGGCGATGAAGGAACTGCCGCTGGACCGCGTCGGGCCGGAGGGGATGCGGTAGGGGGCAAGAAACCGGAGCGAGCCTCACTCGGCCGTCATCCCCCGGGGAGGCGGGGATCCAGGCTTCCGGCTCAAGTGCTTGCAATGACTGGATTCCCGCTTTCGCGGGAATGACGGTCGAATGGGGGACGGGGGTGGCTTCGGTGGACGGGAGACCTGCGGAGCCGACAAACACCGGAAAAGAAAAAAGCGCCCTTCCCGGTGGGGAAGGGCGCCTTGTCTTGCACCGTCAACGATCCCTTACACGGTCGCCGGACGGGCCAGCGCCGGGGGGATGTCGGTCGGTTCCATCAGCGGGACGGCGACCGTCGGAGCCTTCCAGGTCAGGCTGTCGAAGGCGCCGCAATGGCCGCACAGACCGCCCCAGTTGTGGCTGACCGCCCCGCAGGAGCCGCAGGTCCACACCGGATCCTCCGGCGCGTTGGCTGCCTTGGCCAGCCAGTCCTTCGCCGCCTCCTCGTCATGGCGCTCGCCGCGGTCCAGCTCGGCCATCAGACGGTAGGTGCGGCGGGTCGGGCCGATCTCCATGGCGCGGTTCAGGTGCTGGCGCGCCTCGCCCCACAGCTGGGCCTCGATGGCGGCCTGGGCGACCGCGAGGTGCGATTCGGCCGAATCCGGTGCCTGACGCACCAGCTTCTGGAACAGGCGGACGCGGGTCAGCGCATCGTAGCTGGAGACGATGGTGCGGTAGATGTCGGCCAGTTCCGGATGCGGCGCGTGACGCCACGCCCGCTCCACCACCTTGGCGGCCGGCTTCAGCCGGTCGGCGGCAACCTGGAGACGGGCCAGCCGCACGGCGGCGGGGGCGAAGCCGGGCATCATGTCGTGGGCCGCCTGGGCGTGCGACAGGGCGGCATCGGCGCGGCCGCGGCGTTCGGCCTCGAAGCTGCGCTCCAGCAGCAGGACGGCGCGGTGGCGGCGGCCCTCCTCGGTCGGCATGGCCCCGGCCTGGATCGCCTGCTGCAGCGTGCCTTCGGCGGCAGCCCAGTCGCCGGCCTGCGCCTCCAGCTCATAGAGCGTGCCGAGCAGCCAGGGCGTGTTGGGCTGGAGCCCGCGCGCCTTGCGGGCGAGGGTCAGCGCCTCCACCCGGTCGCCCGACTTGATCGCCTGGGTCAGCAGCCCGCGCATCCCGAGGAAGGCGGTTTCCGGCCGCTCCAGCATGGCGGTGAAATACTGCTTGGCAGCGCGCTCGTCGCCCTGAAGCTGGGCGGCCTGGGCCGACAGCAGCATGGTCAGCGGCGGCTCGTTCAGCAGCACGTCGGCCTTGCGCGCCATCTTGCGCGCCGTCGGCGCGTCACCGGCGGCGATGGCGACCATGCCCTGGGTCAGGGCGCGATAGCCGCGTTCGCGACGGCGGGCCCGGCTGTGGCGGCGCAGACGCTGCGGCAGGCGGATCGTGCCGCGCAGCAGGCGGTATCCCAGTGCCGCGATGCCCAGCGCCACCAGCCCGACCAGCAGGGCGACCCAGAAGGGTGCCTCGACGGCATAGCCCAGCCAGTGGACGCTGACGGTGCCGGGACGGTCGGCGAGCCAGATCGCGGCGGCGATGACCACCGTGACCTTGAGAAGGAACCAGAGGGCGCGGATCATTGGGCCGTCCCCTTCCCGCCGGCGGCGGTGGTCATCAGGGCGATGGCGCGGTCGTTCAGCTGGCGCGCGGCCTGATCGGCGGCCAGACGCGCCTTGGCGTCGGCCAGCCACGGTGCGGCGGTCTGCGCGGCCGGCCCCTGGAGGGTCGACAGCTCCTCCACCGCCTTGGCCAGGTTGCCGGCGTTCAGCGCGGCTTCGGCGCGGGCGACGACGGCGTCGGCGGTGGTGCCGACCACCCCGCCGCCTTCACGGCGCACGGTGACTAGGGTGGACAGCTTGCCGACCGCAGAGTCGATCCAGCTGTTGCCCTCGCCGCGAACCTCGGCCCGGACGATCTCGCCGGTCAGCGGCTGGAAGCGGTCGGTCAGCTGGGCGCGGGTCGGGATGCCCTTGGCGGCGTAGGGAGCCACGGAATCGAGCGGCTGGGTCACGCCCGCGTCGGCGATGCCGAGCGCGCGGACCGCCTGGAGATCCTGCTGGAACGGCTGGCCGCCCGACAGGGCGGCGCGCAGCTGGCCGGCGGCCAGCACCAGCGCCTGGGCGGCGGTGGCAGCGTCCTGCCGCTCGCTGACGGTCTGGTTGACGCTGGTGACCTGCTGCTTCAGCGCATCGACCTCGCCGCGCAGCTCCTGCGCCGCCTGGGCGTTGCCGGAGGCGGCGGTGACCTTCTGCTCCAGCGCGGCGAGGCGGTCGGCCAGCGCCTTCTGGGTATCCGCGGCGCTGGCGGCGGCACCGGTGTCGGCGGACGGGCGCTTCTCCAGCGCGTCGACCCGCTGGGTCAGCAGGGAGAGGTCGACTTCGCTGCCGCTGATGTTGACGGCGCGTCGCTCCTCCAGCTTGCCGACGCGGTCGGTGAGCTGCTGGATCTGTGAACGCAGCGCCGGGTCGGCTGGAGCCGAGGCGCCGCTGGAGGCGGCGGGTGCCGGGGTGGCCGGCCAGCCGGGCAGGGCCGGACCCCACCAGGGCTCCGACAGGGCGGCGGCACCGACCAGCAATGCCACGACCGACAGGGCGGTGGCGAAGCCGCCGCCGGAGCGCGGCTCCTCGATATAGGACGGCGTCGGGGCGATGGTCGGGCGCACCGGCTCGGCATCGGCGCCGCGGCTGTAACCCGCGCTGCCGGTCGGCGTCCAGCTTCCGGTCGAGCCGGTGGCCTTCGGGCCTTCCGCCGTGACGGTGTCCGTCTTCGCGTCCGCCGGCTTCTCCGCGTCGCTCTTCGGCAGGTCGGTCAGGCTGTCGGGCGCGCCGATCGGGGTGGCCGGCGGGATCAGGGCATCGGCGGATTGCAGCTCGGTCACCGCACCGGCGGTCGTGCTGGCCGCCGGGGTATCGGCGCCGGGAATGCTGTCGGCCGGGGAGGCGGCCGGAACCGGATCGGCCGCGGGAGCCGCGTCGATTGTGCTGACCGGGGAGGTGGCCACCGGCGGAATGATGACGGCGGCGGAAGCGTCGGTCTGACGGTCCTCGCTGGGGGTCGCCGCGTCCAGGTCGGCGTCGTCCAGCTTGATGCGGTGCTTGGCGGCGGCGGTGCGCAGGTCGGCATGGCGGGCCAGCGGGATCGCGCCGCGCTTCTTCCAGCCCTGCACCGTCGTCACCGGGGTGTCCAGCTTGTTGGCCATCGGGCGGATGCCGCCGAAACGTTCGACGATGCGGTCGACCGCCGCATTGCCGGTGCTGGCGCCGTCGCCGTCACGGTCGGTGCCGGGGCGTTCGGAGCCTGGACGAGAGGTCATGGGCTGTACCTTTGGTTCGCTGTTGTTCGTTGTAACGTCACAGCCCCCTGACCGGTCCCCCTCGTCCCCCGTACGGCTGAGCGTCCCACCCGGAAGCACCGGGGGTGTAAGCCGTACGGCCGGACCGCGCCGGTGTTACCCGGCGACCGGCAACAGATCGAGCAGGGAGTCCTGCTCCGGCCGCGCCGCCACCCGTACGCTTTTCCACGGCACCACTCCCCCGTCGCCGTACGCACAGGCAGCCTCCGCGACCGCGGGGCTGAGGCAGAATGTATCGACCGTACGACAACAATCGAACATCCCCGCCTCGGCCAGCAGCCTAACAAAGGATGCGGCGGTACGGGGAGAGAAAAACAACACGCCGTCGAGGGTGGACGTACGCAAAAATGTCGCGGTCTCCCCCGAGAGGGTTAGGGCGGGTACGGCATCGTACATCACGCTGCGGCGCAGCGTGAAACCGGCCGCCCCCAGCAGGCCGGCGAGGTCGCCCGCCACCTTGCTTCCCGCCACATGGAGAAGCGTACCGGCGGCCGGATCCCGCAGCGCCTTGACACGGCCGGCCAGCGCGTACACGTCGCCCGACGCGCTGTCGACGTCGGCGAAGCCGGCCGCCCTTGCCGCCCGAGCCGTGGCGTCCCCAACGGCTTGCACCGGACGGTCGCGCCGGCTCGTACGTTTGGTGTAGGCCCGTACGCCATTCGCGCTGGTGAACAGCAGCGCTTGTACGTCCGACAGATCGGGTTCCGGCCCGTCGAGCCAGACCATCGACAGCATCGGCTCCACCGCCACCGCAAAGCCGAGCGCCTCCAGCCGGCGGACCAGCGGCTCGGCATCCTCCGCCGGTCGTGTCACCAGCAGGCGCGTACGGGTGTGTTGCGAGGTGGAGGCGGGCTGCTTTTCCGTCATGCGGAAAACCTGGCCGGATCGGGGAGTCAGTGAGGGGAGGAGGCGAAGAAATCGGGCGGGAGCTGCGCCCGGATCTCGGCCCCGGCATCGGCGCCCATCGACTCGGCGTCCGCGCTTCTGCCGCGGCGTTCCGCCCGGAAGATGGTGCGGCCGTCATGCGACAGCACCTTGGCCCGCAGATGCAGGTCATCGCCGTCCAGCACCGCCAGCGCGGCGATGGGCGTGCGGCAGGAGCCGTCGAGGGCGGCGAGCAGCGCGCGCTCCGCCGTGACGCGGACCATGGTCTCGGCACAGTTCAGTGGGGCCAGCAGGGCGCGGGTGGTGGCGTCGTCGCTGCGGATCTCGATGCCGATGGCGCCCTGGGCGACCGCCGGCAGCATGGTTTCCGGTTCCAGCACCGCGGTGATGCGGCCGGTCAGGCCGAGGCGGCGCAGGCCGGCCAGAGCCAGCAGGGTGGCGTCGACCTCGCCCGCGTCGAGCTTGGACAGGCGGGTCTGCACGTTGCCGCGCAGCGGGAAGATCTTCAGGTCGGGGCGCAGCTCCAGCACCTGGGCCTGACGGCGCAGCCCGGCGGTGCCGACCACGGCGCCGGCCGGCAGATCGGCCAGACCGCCGCCGGAGCGGGAAAAGAAGGCATCGCGCGGATCCTCGCGCGGCAGCAGGGTGGCGATCTCCAGCCCGTCGGGAAGCTGGGTCGGCACGTCCTTCATCGAATGGACGGCAAGATCGGCGCGGCCGTCGAACAGCGCCTCCTCCAGCTCCTTGGTGAACAGGCCCTTGCCGCCCGCTTCCGCCAGGGTGCGGTCGAGGATGCGGTCGCCGGTGGTCTTGAAGACGACGATCTCGATGGCGCCGGGGGCGGCGAGATGCGGATGGGCGGCGATCAGGCGGTCGCGGGTTTCATGGGCCTGCGCCAGCGCCAGCGGGCTGCCGCGCGTCCCGATACGGAGCGGGTGGGTCGTCATAAGCCCGAGTTCTAGGGGATCCGCGCAGCTTTGCAAGGATTCGTCTGCCCACCATACATAAGATTGAGGCGGATCAAATTTCAGGCGCGTGGGCGGGTACCGGGCCGCCCGCAACTCCATCCTGTACCCGGACGGCCAAGGCGGCTAGGTTGGCGCCATGATCGTTCTTGGAATCGAAACGAGCTGCGACGAGACGGCCGCCGCAATCGTCACCGACGCGCGCGAAATCCGCGCCGACGTGGTGCTGTCGCAGCTGGACGACCACACGCCCTATGGCGGCGTCGTCCCGGAAATCGCCGCCCGCGCCCATCTGGAACATCTGGACGGGCTGATCCGCCGCGCCATGGCGGAGGCCGGCATCGGCTTCGGCGACCTCGATGCGGTGGCGGCCACCGGCGGACCGGGGCTGATCGGCGGCGTCATCGTCGGCGTCATGACCGCCAAGGCCATCGCCGCCGCGCGGGGGCTGCCCTTCGTCGCCGTCAACCATCTGGAAGGCCACGCGCTGACCGCGCGGCTGACCGACGACGTCGCCTTTCCCTATCTGCTGCTGCTGGTGTCGGGCGGCCATTGCCAGCTGCTGGCGGTGGAGGGTGTGGGCCGCTACCGCCGGCTCGGCACCACCATCGACGACGCGGTGGGCGAGGCGTTCGACAAGACCGCCAAGCTGCTGGGGCTGGGCTATCCCGGCGGTCCGCTGGTCGAGAAGGCGGCGGCACGGGCCACCAACCCGGCGCGATTCGAGCTGCCGCGGCCGATGCTGGGGCGTCCGGGCTGCGATTTCTCCTTCTCCGGGCTGAAGACCGCGGTGCGGCGGCATGTCGAGGAGTTGGGCGGTGTCTTGTCGGACACGGATCGCGACGACCTCGCCGCCGCCTTCCAGGCGACGGTGGCGGAGGTGCTGGCCGACCGCTGCGCCCGCGCCATCCGCCGCTTCAAGGAGGAGCATCCGCAGGGCGGCGCCCTGGTGGTCGCCGGCGGCGTCGCCGCCAACAAGGCGATCCGCAGCCGGCTGTCGATCCTGGCGGAGAAGCAGCGTATGCCCTTCGTCGCCCCGCCGCTGCGCCTGTGCACCGACAACGCGGCGATGATCGCCTGGGCCGGCATCGAGCGCTTCCGGCTGGGCGAGAGCGACCCGCTGAACTTCGCCCCGCGTCCGCGCTGGCCGCTGGACCCCAGTGCCGCGCCGGTGATCGGGCGCGCGGGCGTGGGCGCGGGGGTGAAGGCGTGATGGCCGCGCGCATGCTCCTTGATCTTTTCAGTGTGAGTGAACGTCCATGAGTGCCGTGCCCACCCCCTCTCTCAACCGGATCGGTGTTGTCGGTGGCGGCGCCTGGGGAACGGCGCTGGCGTTGGCGGCGCTGCGGGCCGGGCGGGAGACGCTGTTGTGGGCGCGCGAGCCGGCGGTGGTGGAGGCGATGAGCATCCGCCGCGAGAATCGCGACTACCTGCCCGGCGTGCCGCTGCCCGACGCGCTGCGGGTCTCCGGCGAACTGGCGGATCTGAGCGATTGCGACGCCGTGCTGCTGGTCTCGCCGGCCCAGCATGCGCGCAACGTCACGGCACGGATGGCGCCGCTGCTGAAGCCGGGGGCGCCGGTCGTCGTCTGTGCCAAGGGAATCGAGCTGGACAGCCACGCGCTGATGAGCGAGGCGGTCGCCGCCTCGCTGCCCGGCGGCAATCCTGTTGCGATCCTGTCCGGCCCGACCTTCGCGGCGGAGGTGGCGCGCGGCCTGCCGACGGCGGTGACGCTGGCCTGCGCGGAGCAGGAGTTGGGCACGGCGCTGGTGGCGGCGCTGGGCAGCCGCACGTTCCGGCCTTACCGCTCGGACGATGTCATCGGCTCGCAGATCGGCGGGGCGGTGAAGAATGTGCTGGCCATCGCCTGCGGCGTGGTCGAGGGACGGCGGCTGGGCGACAACG
>NZ_BADK01000509.1 GCF_000333595.1 Azospirillum sp. B506 | reverse complement strand
CTAACCCTCTCCCCGCCTTTCGGCGAAGCTGCGCTTCGCCTGTCGGCGCCGCAAGCCAAGCTTGCGGCGGGGGGGAGAGGGGATCTCGGAATTGGAGGGAGAGGGGAAAACGCCGTATCCTCGCCCTGTGGTTGCCACGTCTGCCGACCGACGCGCGGGAGCGGCTCATGCCACCGGAGCTGCGCATGCGCCCCCTCGCCCTGCTGCGGACGGAGCGCCAGCGGCGGATGGTGGTTGCGGTCAACCGGGCGGCTGCGGTGCTGGGCATCGCCCCCGGCCATAGCCTCAGCGATGCCCGTGCGCTGGAACCGACGCTGGAGGTGGCGGAGGCAACGCCGGAGGCCGACTCGGCCCTGCTCGGCCGCATCGCCGATTGGGCGCGGCGCTACAGCCCCTGGACTGCGGCGGACGAGCCGGACGGGGTGGTGATCGACATCACCGGCTGCGCCCATCTGTTGGGGGGAGAGCCGGCGCTGGCCGCCGACCTGACCGGCCGGCTGCGCGCCGCCGGCTTCGCCGCCCGCGCCGCCATCGCCGACACCCCGGCCGCCGCCTGGGGGCTGGTGCGGTACGGCAGTCCGGAGGAGCGGCGGGAGGAGAGGCTGGACGGCCTGCCGCTCGCCGCCCTGCGGTTGCCGACGGAGATGGTCGAGGGGCTGCATGCGCTGGGCCTGCGCCGGGTCGGCGACCTGCATGCCATGCCGCGGGCCGGGCTGGCGGCGCGGTTCGGGGGCAGGTTGCTGCAACGCTTCGATCAGGCATTCGGCCGGCTGGACGAGCCGATCTCCCCGCGCCGGCCGGTGCCGGACCATCGCGAGCGCCTGACCTTCGCCGAGCCGATCGCCACGCCGGAGTCGATTGCCGGGGCGTTGCGCCATCTGTTGGGCCGGCTGTGCAAGGGGCTGGAGGCGGCTGGGCAGGGGGCGCGGCGGCTGCGGCTGGACGCCCACCGCACCGACCAGCGGGTGGACGACGAACCGCAGAGCCAGTCGCTCGGCACCAGCCGGCCGACCCGCGAGCCGGCGGTGCTGGCCCGGCTGTTCACCCCCCTGCTGGAACGGATCGAGCCGGGGCCGGGGCTGGAGACGCTGGTGCTGTCGGCGACGGAGACGGGACCGCTGTCTGCCATCCAGACCGGGATCGACGGGGAGGGAACCGATGGCGGCCTGGCGGAACTGGTGGACCGGCTGGCGCTGCGGCTGGGGGAGCGGGCGGTGCTGCGGCTGGTGCCGCGGGAGAGCTGGCTGCCGGAACGCTGCGTCGCGCCGCATCCACCGTTGGAAAGCCTGCCGGCGTCGAAGCCCTGGCCGGCCGGGCAGCCGCGCCCCGTGCGCCTGTTGACTCCGCCCGAACCGGTGGAGGCCACCGCCCCGCTGCCCGACGACCCGCCGTTGCAATTCGTCTGGCGTGGCGTGCGTCACCGCGTGTGCCGGGCCGAAGGGCCGGAGCGGATCGAATGCGAATGGTGGCGTCCGGAAGGATCGCTGGGGCTGGCCGTTCGCGATTACTACCGCGTGGAGGATGGCGACGGCCGGCGATTCTGGCTGTTCAGGGCCGGGCTGTACCAGCCGGAGGAGGACCCGCGCTGGTTCCTGCACGGGTTCCTTGGGTGAAAGGGCGGGGGCCGTCGGGGGAGGGAAGGGCTCAGCCCAGGCCCTTCTGCCCCATCTCCAGGAACTTTTCGCGGCGCTTGGCGCGCAGCGTGACGCCGTCCAGCCCGTCCAGGTCGCGCAGCGACTCCTCGATGCAGTCGCCCAGCTTTTTGATCGTCTCGGCCGGGTCGCGGTGGGCGCCGCCGATGGGCTCGCTCACCACCTGGTCGATGACGCCCAGTTCCTTCAGGTCCTGGCTGATCAGGCGCAGCGCGATGGCCGCCTCGCCCGCCATGTCGGAGCTGCGCCACAGGATCGACGCGCAGCCTTCCGGCGAGATCACCGAATAGATGGCGTGTTCCAGCATCAGCACGCGGTCGGCGGTGGCAATCGCGATGGCCCCGCCCGAGCCGCCCTCGCCGATGACCGAGGCGACCATCGGCACGGTCAGCCGCAGGCAGCGCTCGATGCTCTTGGCGATGGCCTCGGCCTGGCCGCGCTCCTCCGCCTGGACGCCGGGGAAGGCGCCGGCGGTGTCGACCAGCGAGACGACCGGCAGCTTGAAGCGGTCGGCCAGATCCATCAGGCGCTGGGCCTTGCGGTAGCCTTCCGGCTTCGCCATGCCGAAATTGTGGCGGACGCGCGATTCGGTGTCGTTGCCCTTTTCCTGGCCGATCACCACCACCGAGCGGCCACGGAAGCGGCCCAGCCCGCCGATGACCGCGCGGTCCTCGGCGAAATGGCGGTCGCCGGCCAGCGGCGTGAAGTCCTCGATCAGGCCATGCACATAGTCCAGGCAGTGCGGCCGATTGGGGTGGCGGGCCACCTGAACCTTCTGCGCGGGCGTGAGCTTGGCGTAGGTCTGCCGCAGGAGCTTGTCGACCTTGGCCTGCAGCTTGGCGACCTCGTCGGCGATGTTGATGTCGCCGGCGTTGGTCAGATGCCGCAACTCCTCGATCTTGCCTTCAAGCTCGGCGATCGGCTTTTCGAATTCCAGGAAGGTCTGCATGCCGGACACAGGTGGTTGGCGAGGCGCACGAAAAATCGCGCGCTTGGTAGCACGCCCGGCGCGCCTGCGCCACAGCGGAAAGATGCGGGGCACCCCGGGGAGGGTTCCGCGACGAACCCCCAGGGTTTATCCTCATCGGCCGGGAAATTCCAAGCCTAATCGTCGCCCCGATTGTGCAAGGCGGATCGCTGCATGTCGCTCTCCCCCCTCTCCTTCCAAGACCATTTCTCCGGCCATGCCGGCGATTACCGCGCCTTCCGCCCCACTTATCCGGCCGGTCTGGCGGCGGCCCTGGCCGGTGCGGCGCCGGCCCGGCAACTGGCCTGGGACGTCGGTTGCGGCAACGGGCAATTCTCCATTTCGCTGGCCGGCCACTTCGCGGCGGTCCACGCCACCGACGCCAGCGCCGAGCAGATCGCGCAAGCCCAAACGCATGACCGTGTGCGCTATGCCGTCGCCCCGGCGGAGGCCAGCGGATTGCCGGACCGCTGCTGCGACCTGATCGTCGCGGCGCAGGCGGCGCACTGGTTCGATCTGGATCGCTTCTACGCCGAGGTGCGGCGGGTGGCGAAGCCGGGCGCGGCGGTGGCGCTGGTCTGCTATGGCCGGCAACTGCTCGACGATCCCGTGCTGGACCCGGTGGTGGAGCGCTTCCACAACGGCACGCTGGGGTCCTATTGGCCGGCCGACCGCTGGAAGGTGATCGAGGGCTATCGCGGCATGGCGTTCCCGTTTCCGGAGCTGCCGGTGCCGCCGCTGGCGATGGAGGCGGTCTGGCCGCTGCCGCGGCTGCTCGGCTACATGAACACCTGGTCGGGGGTGAAGGCGGCGACCAAGGCGCTGGGCAGCAACCCGTTGGAGGCGTTCGCGGCGGAGATCGCGCCGCTGTGGGGAGGCCCGGAGACGGAGCGGCGGATCCGCTGGCCGCTGACGGTCCGGCTGGGGCGGGTGGAGTAGGGGGCGTTACGCCCCCGGTTTACGCCCCCTCCGCCACCACGCGCTCATAGGCCGGCAGGGTCAGGAAGTCGGTGAAGTCGTCCCGCGCGACCAGATCGCGGAACAGGG
>NZ_BADK01000510.1 GCF_000333595.1 Azospirillum sp. B506 | reverse complement strand
CTGTCTTTTCGCCAGAAGGCTTTTCGGCCGGGTCCTTGTCCATGGTTGCAGGAGGGGCGGCAGGGGCGGCGGCAGGGGAGCCGGCAGGGGAGCCGGCAGGCGGGGTATCTGCGCCGGTGCCGCCGGTCGCGCCGCGCGCCGGCTCGTTGGCGGCGTTGCCGATCAGGCCGGCCTCGCGGTAATAGCGCTCCGCCCCCGGATGCAGGGGGACCGAGACGTTGGCGACCGCGCGGGCAGGGTCGAAGTTGCGGCCCTGCGGATGCCCCTCGGCCAGGACGCGGCGGGTGTTCTCGTGCCACAGCGCGCGGACGACGCCATAGATCAGGTCGGGGTCGCGGTCGGCGCGGGTCAGCAGCTCCGCCCCCAGGCTGAGCGTCGGGGTGAGGGCGCTGCCGGGATAGGCGTTGGCCGGGATCTCATGTCCGATATAGAAGCGCTGGGTGCGCAGCAGCCGGTCGGCCGGCTCGCCGTCCAGCGGCACCAGACGGATCGGCACCCGCGCCGCCACGTCGGCGACCGCCGCCACCGGATAGCCGCCGACCATGAAGAAGCCGTCCAGTTCGCCCTTCGCCAGCCGGTCGGCGGCCATGCCGGGCTTCAGGTACAGCGGCGTGATCGTGTTTTCCGACAGGCCGTAGGCGTCGAGGATCAGCCGCGCCTCCACCAGCGTGCCGGACCCTTCCTCGCCCAGCGAGATGCTGCGGCCCTTCAGGTCGGCCATGCGGTCGATGAAGCCGTCGGAGCGGACGACGACCTGGATCGCCTCCGCATAGAGCATGCCCAGCGAGCGCAGTTCGGCGAAGGGGCGTTTGCCGGTGAAGCTGCCGGTGCCGCTGTAGGCCCAATAGGCGACGTCGGCCTGGGCGAACCCGGCCTCGACGGTGCCGGCCCGCAGCATCTCGACATTCTCGACCGATCCGTTGCTGGCCTGCGCCACCACGATCAGGCCGGGGATGCCGCAGCTTCCCCCCTTGTCGCAGGGGCGGGAGCCCGGCGGGTTGGAAATGGCGTTGGCGATCAGGCCGCCGATCGGGAAATAGGTGCCGGAGGTGGTGCCGGTGCCGATGCGGAAATAGCGCAGATCCTGCGCGGCGGCTGGTCCGCCCAGCAGTCGGCCGCCCAGCAGCGGCGCCAGGGCCGCTCCTCCCAACAGGCCGCTCAGCAGATGGCGGCGTGTCGGCCGGCGTGTCACGGCGGACCCGGCCTGAAGCTCCCATGACGGAAGGCCCGGTCGGGGAGGGCAGGCTTTGGCGGCTGCGCGGGGCACCGGGGCGTTCCGTTCGTCTGGTCCGTTCGTCCGGAAATGGGACGGGCGGGGTTGGCAGGGGCGTGGCTTCAAAGATTTCTGCGCAACCCCGTCATTTCAAGGCGTAACCGGTCAAATCACGCCGACGAGGTCAAGAACGCCGGCGACTGCTACCGCACCGCCACACAACCGCACCGCCCGGTCCGACTCGGCCTGGGTCACCGCGATGGACAGGCCCAGCCCGCCGCAGGAGACCAGCATCAGCCCGGCGGCGAATCCGGCCCAATAGAGCGGCGGTCCCTGGTGGGCATGGCCGTGGAACACCGCGGCGACCGCGGCGACCAGCACCGCCACAGCAGCCGGCGCCCGTACCCCCAGAGCCACCAGCGACCCGACCACCAGCAGCGAGGCGGCCAGTCCCGGCCCGGCATAGGGAAGCCGCACCCCCATCTGTGCGGCGAAGCCCGCCGCCAGTGCGGCGGTCACGGTGGCGGCGGGCACCTGCCACACCGCGGTGCCGCCGGCCTGACCGGCCCACAGGCCGATGCCGAGGATGCCCAGCAGATGCTGCAGCACCCACACCGGCGTGGTCAGCCCGTTGCCGAAGGCCCCCGTCAGCGTGGTCATGACCGCGTCCCCTGTCCGTTCAGTTCCAGGGGCCGGTATGGCGGTAGGAGCCGGGCGGGGTCAAGCTGCCAAGGTGGAGGTGACGCGACCGCTACCGCGCCAGCGGGTCGCCCCATTGGCGCAGGTCGTTCTCCCGCCGCATCAGGTCGCGCTGGCCCAGCGGGTCGAGCCGCCCCATGGCGTCGTCGGTGCGCATGCGGTCGACCTCCGGCCGGATCAGGTCGCGCTTGAAAGCGTCGGTGGCGCTCTGCGACGACGGCGGGGGCGGCACCGGGATTGGGCGCGGCGGCTGGGGCAGGACGGCCGGGTCGGGCGGTGGCGACGAACTGCCGCGGCGGCGCTTCGGCTGGGGCTGGTCGGTGGTGTCCGGCTCGCGGCGCCTCTCGCTGTCGTCGGCCTGCCGGGGCTGTGCCGCGGTGGCGGGCGTCGAGCCGGCGCGCGACTGATCCGCCTGGATCTGGCTCCAGGTTCGCCACTCGCCGCCACCGCCGGGGACCACTGTCTGGTTGTAGATCGGAGGGAAGCCCTGGGCACGGCCGGGCGTGTCGTCGCGCAGGTCCGACGGCGCGCCAGCGGCTGCCGCCAGCATGAGGACGAGCGGAGCCAGTCGAGGGGTGAGGGACGGGAGAGGTGGGGTCCTTGATGGAATGTCGGTTCTGC
>NZ_BADK01000511.1 GCF_000333595.1 Azospirillum sp. B506 | reverse complement strand
GCGGTCTTCCCATCACCCGCCGTCCGCTGCGCGACCGGCTGTGGATCAGCGCCGCCCTGTCGGTTCCGGTCGACACCGCAATCTTCTTCGGCATGCTGGACGTCTGGGATCCCACCGTCTGGGCTGCCAGCTTCGCCTCGAAGCTGCTCGGCGTCTCGGCGGTCTGGCTGCTGATGCGTGCGCGCGACGGACGGATGGCGGTCGCGGCGTAACCAGGCCTCCAGCTTCCGCCACCCTCTCCCTCCCGGCCAAGCCGCGGGGGGAAAGGGCGGCGCGCACTCTCAGAACCTCTTCACGAACCGGTTGAACAACCGGCCCAGCGGCCCGGTCATCCGCAGCCCGCCGATGGTGGTGGCGAGGCACAGGCAGCCCTCCGGGTCCGACACCGGACGATGGACCAATGACGGGTCGCCGATGGCGATATCGCCGGGCAGGAATTCACCGAACTCGTCGGAAAATCCGCCCTCCAGCACGACGGTCAATTCGATGCCGCCATGGGTGTGCTTTGGAACGCCGACGCCGCCCTTCATGCGGATCAGCCGGGTGGTTCCATCGCGGCCGGACAGCAGATCCAGGCTGCGCATGCCCGGCTGCAGAAAGCTCCAGCCGCCCTCCCCCAGTTGCCCGTCGCGGTCGAGCCGCCCCCGCAGATAGCTGCGCAGCGGTTCGGGATAGCGCGCGCTCACTGCCGTCGACTTGACGGCCGGTCGGCACGGTGCCGGCCGCTCATGGTCCAGGCGGGCCATCAGCGCCTCCAGGCAGCCGTCGGAGAGGGCTTCCGGTTCCAGATCGTCGAGCAGCGCGCCGCCGATGGCCTCCATCTCGGTCACCGCATGGCGGCAGGCGGGGCAGAAGGCCATATGGGTGGCGACCGCCAGCGATGCGCCTTCGCACAGGGCGCCGCCGGCATAGTCGATCAACAGGGTATCACCGGGGTGATGGCTCGGCCGGTTCATCGGAAATGCCTCATCCGACATCCTTCAGCGACCGGCGCAGGCGTTCCATCGCCAGACGCAGGCGCGATTTGACGGTGCCGAGCGGGATGCCATGCTCCGCGGAAATGACGCTGTGCGGCTTGTCCTCGAAATACGCCATGCGCAGAAGTTCGGCCTGTTCCGGCGGCAGGTCCTTCAGCGCGGCGCGCAGGCGCCCGCTGCTCTCCCTCGCCTCGATCCGGCGGTCGGCGGCCTCAGCCGGCTCTGGCACCAGGGCGGGATCGGCCGGGTCGATCTCCGGCCGCTGTTCGCGGCGCAACACATCGATTCGCTTGTTGCGGGCGATGGTGAACACCCAGGTGCCGGCCGAGGCGTGGATCGGATCGTAGGTTTCGGCACGACGCCAGACCAACAGCATAACCTCCTGAACAAGCTCTTCCGCCGCACCGGTGTCGCATCCCAACCGGCGCAGATAGGTCTTCAGCCGCGGCGCAAAGTGGCCGAACAGCGCCCCGAACGCCTGACGGTCCCGCCCGCGCCCGACGGCGACGAGCAGATCTTCCAGGCTGGGGGCCATATCGGCCGTGGGGGTGTGCTGGTCCTGCATCGGCCCATTCAAGGGGAACATCGGCCGCCGCACAAGCCAGGGATGTCACCCATTCCCGGAATTCGCGGCAGCGCCCCCTTTTTCAAGCCCCCTGCGTCAATTCGGCATCCCGCCCTGCACATCGCCACCGGTCGCGCCGGGCTGTATGTCGCCCTGTGACCCCCGATACGCAACCTCCCGACCATTGGATCACGAAAAAATCCGCCCCGCGGCAGTTCGTTCGGATTTGCTGGAGACTGGGTCAGGTTCTATCTGATGAAGCCCATGGCGCGCAGGGCATCGGTTACCTCCGGCATTTCCAGCGCCTCGACGAAGCGGCGGACGGCCGGACGGTCGCGGCGGGCGGCGGGGACGACGAAATCGTAATGCTCCTCCTGCAGCGGCAGGAAGCCCAGCCCATAGAGGGTCGCCGCGGTTTCGATGGCCACGCCCCAGTCGGCGCGGTTCTGCGCCACCGCGACGGCCACAGCGTTGTGCGACTTGGCCTGCGTCCAGTAGCCGGTCGGCCGCGCAGCACCCAGCAGCCGGTCGGTCAGGATGCGGGTGCCGCTGCCGGCGTTGCGGTTGATCAGGATGCAGTCGGCCAAAGCGGCAACCGCGGCAACCGCCTCGGCCGCCGACCTGCCCTCGAACCGCGGATCGCCCCGGCGGAAGACGATGCCCTGCATGCGGCGGTAGCCGGTGACGAGATCCAGCCCCGGCGCCAGGAAGGGCGTGTTGTAGATGCCGGTGGCGGGGTCCATCAGGTGGACGGGGGCGATGTCGCACTCCCCGCGCCGCGCCGCCGCCAGCCCGCCCATCGAACCGACATTCAGCGCCTTGACCGTCATCCCCTCTCCGATCAGCCGGCCCAGCACGGCGTTCAGGCCAATGCACTGGCTGCCGACCACGATCAGGTCGGCCGGCGTCAGCGAGCGGCCGAGCAGTTGGACCGACACCGGCGTGCCCGCCTCCACCGCCTCCGCCTGGGCGTCGATGGCGAGGAAGCCGTCGGCATGGCTGAAGGCGGTGACCCCACCCGATCCCTTTGGACAGAGGATAGGCCGCCAGTTCGTTTCCCGCTCGCGCCATGGACCAGCGAGACCATGAAATACTCCGTGCGCCCGCGCTCCGACCCCCAGCCGCACCGGG
>NZ_BADK01000512.1 GCF_000333595.1 Azospirillum sp. B506 | reverse complement strand
GCCCTGCCGGCGCTGGCGGCCTCGCTTCTGGCGGTGGTCGCGGTGTCGGCACTCGCCCGGAAACAGATCGGCGGACACACCGGCGACGTCTTCGGCGCAGCGCAGCAGGTGGCGGAAGCGGCGGTGCTGCTGACCCTCTCCGCCCTCATGGGAGCATCGGCATGAGCGCGGCAAGCCTCATCCCCCTGACCGTCACCCGCTGGTGGCTGATCCGCCATGCGCCGGTCCACAACCCGGACAACGTGATCTGCGGGGCGAGCGACCGCGAGGCCGACACCGGCAACCGCGCGGCGGCAGCGGCGCTGGCGGCCAGCCTGCCCGCCGACGCCCTGTGGCTGACCAGCCCGCTCCGCCGCAGCCGGCAGACCGCGCAGGCGCTGTGGAGCCGCAACCCCCGGCTCGCCGGCACCGCCGTGGTGGAACCGGCGCTGTCCGAGCAGGATTTCGGCGACTGGGAGGGGATCAGCCACGACACCGCGGCCCTGCGCGACGCCGAGGCGGCGGCCCGCTTCTGGCGCGATCCGGCCCGCCATGCCCCGCCCGGCGGCGAGAGCTTCGCCATGGTGATGGAGCGCGCGGCCGAGGCGGTGGAGCGGCTGACCGACCTCCATGCCGGACGCGATCTGGTCGCGGTGATCCATGCCGGCAGCATCCGCGGCGCACTCGCGCTGGCGCTGGACCTGACACCGGAGGCGGCGCTGCGGCTGCGGATCGATCCATGGTCGCTGACCCGGATCGACCACCACCACACCGGGGGCGGGGCTTGGTCTGTCGGGGGAATGAATCTGCAGTGCGGAACTTTCTGACCGCCGCAGGCGTTCCCCAGTCTCCGTTGGGCTACCGAACGAGAGGCAGACCATGGTCCATAGCACCACCGCTGGCCACAGCCCCGACCAGGGCCCCGATAAGGGTGACGTCAAGAAGCTCTGGGAGATGATGAAGGGCGTCCAGGTCGCGATGATGACGACGCTGGACGACAACGGCCGGCTGAACTCCCGTCCGATGGCGACGCTGTCCCATGCGGGGTTCGAAGACGGCACCCTGTGGTTCTTCACCCGCGCCCATTCCGAAAAGGTGGACGAGATCGACCGCCACTGGCGCGTCAACCTCGCCTATTCAAACCCGGACAAGCAGGATTACGTGTCGGCTTCCGGTGTCGCCGAGGTCGTGCGCGACCGCGACAAGATCCGCTTCCTGTGGCGCGACATCATGAGCACCTGGTTCCCCCAGGGGCCGGACGACCCCGAGGTCGCCCTGCTGAAGGTGTCGGTCGATCAGGCCGAATATTGGGACAGCCCGTCCAGCGCCATGGTCTACGCCTATGGCTATGTGAAGGCGAAGCTGACCGGCCAGTCGCCGGATCCGGGTGACAACGCCAAGATCGCGTTCCAGTAAAGGCCGGCCGACCAAGCCAAGCCTACATGAAAACGCCCTCCCTGCCGACCGCGAGGCCAGCAGGGAGGGCGTTTTCATTCAAGGCGCAGAAGCGTCAGGGACGCTGCCGGTTACCAGCTCTTCGCACGGGCCGCCGGCTTGCCGTTGCCGTGGGCATCACGACGGGCATGGCCATGGTCCGGACGGGCGTCGCCGCGATGGTTGTCGTTGCGGGCATAGTCCGGACGCGGACCGCGCGGGGCATGCGGACCCTTGGACTCGCCGTTGCGGTGCCACGGCTTGCCGGCACCGCCACCCGGACGGCCGTTGCGGCCAGCCGGACGACCGGCACCACCGGTGGTGAAGGGGCGCGTCGGCTCCAGGCCGGGCACCACATGCACCTCCAGCGTCGCCTTCGTGTAGCGCTCGATGCGGACCAGGGTCTCGCGGTCGGCGCGGGCGGCGAAGGAGATCGCAACGCCCGAGGCGCCGGCACGGCCGGTGCGGCCGATGCGGTGGACATAGTCCTCCGCCGAACGCGGCAGGTCGAAGTTGATGACGTGGGTGATGTCGCGCACGTCGATGCCGCGGGCGGCGACGTCGGTGGCGACCAGCAGGCGGACCTGGCCGGTGCGCAGGCGCTGGAGCGTGCGGTTGCGCTTGGTCTGGTCCATGTCGCCGTGCAGGGCGGCGGCGGCATGGCCGGCAGCGCTCAGCTCCTCGGCCAGCGTGTCGGCATCACGCTTGGTGGCGGCGAAGATGATCGCCTTGCCGACCTCTTCCTGGGCGGCGAAATGCTGCAGCAGGCGGCGCTTGTGGTCGAGATCGTCGGCATGGTGCAGGCGCTGCTCGACATTCACCGAGGTCGCCTGGCTTTCGACGGCCACACGCTCCGGGTTGCGCAGCAGGTTGCCGGCCAGCTGCGCCATGCGGCGGTCCAGCGTGGCGGTGAACAGCATGGTCTGGCGCGTCGGCGGGCAGCACTTGGCGATGGTCTCGACATCGTCGAGGAAGCCCATGTCCAGCATGCGGTCGGCCTCGTCGAGGATCAGCACCTCGACCTCGTCCAGCGCGATGCGGCGGCGGGCGACATGGTCCAGCAGACGGCCCGGGGTGGCGACGAGAACGTCGACCGGGCGCGACAGCAGGCGCAGCTGCTCGCGGTAGGGCATGCCGCCGACCACGTCCACGATGTTCAGCTTCATGAACTTCGCGTATTTGCGGGCGGCGTCGGTGACCTGCTTGGCCAGCTCGCGGGTCGGGGCCAGCACCAGCACGCGCGGGGTGGCGGCGCCGTTCAGCGGCAGCTCGGCGGTGCGGGTCAGCGCCGGCAGCATGAAGGCGGCGGTCTTGCCGGTGCCGGTCTCGGCGGTGGCGAGGATGTCGCGGCCCTGGAGCGCCGGCGGAATGGCGGCCAGCTGGACCGGGGTCGGGGTGGTGTATTCGAACGCCTCAAGGGCCTTCAGGACGAGCGGGTGCAGGCCGAGTTCGGAAAACGACAAGTCGGATCAACCTTCTCAAAGCAACACGGCACGGCCCCGCGCGCCCCGATGGCGGGCGTGGGACATACCGGCGGACTCGCCGGGAGGAGGTCGATAGAGGGAGAGGCGTCTATCCGATGCAGCGGCCAAAGCGCCCCTAGAACACCGGGACGTTTGCCCCCGAGGGGGTTGCCGTTGCGCAATCACAGCGCGTCTCGCTCAAGAGACGCGCGAGCCTCCAGCGATCAAGACGCCCTACATAGGCTATTGCGCCGCACAAAACAAGACCGATCGCAGAAGGAGACCCGCGTGGTTCACTTGACGACCATGCGTTCGATGTAGATGTCACTGAACAGCCCGGTGCCCGCCTCGTGGTTCACCGCCTCCTTGATGCGTGCCTTCAGGATGTCGGCGGAGCCGGGGCCGGTCAGCGCCTCGCTGTCCACCCGGCTGACGGTCTGGAACAGCCGGTCGGCGATGCGGTCCTGATAGCGCAGGATGCGGTCTGGTTCGATTTTCGGCGCCAGCACCAGCGACACCTTCATCTCCACCGCCCGCGATCCGCCCAGCGGCACTTCGATCTCCGGCAGCTGCGCCAGCCGGGGTTTCGGCCCCATCCGCGCCTCGACCCGCCGCTGCTCCAGAATGCGGTCGAGCGCGACGCCGCCGCCATAGGCCAGGGCGGCCAGGGTGAACAGGGCGACCAGGACGACGATCAGGATGCGAGTCGGGTGCGCCGGCGCGGGCTGGGAGTCATGATGCGGTGCCAACTCGTCCCGCACGGGGGCAGGAGGCGGTGGCGAGAACAGGCTTCCGTGAAACGGACGATTCGTGGCCAATGGTCGGCCTCCTGCGGGCCGGGCGGCGGGAGCGGACATGAGTGTAGCGCAGTGGCGGTTAAGATTTTGTGGAGGGGGGGTGCCCGACACCCCTCACCGCACACAGTCCGCCAGCCCATCCCGCCGCACCACCGCCATCCGCCGCTCGATCACCCCGGCCCGGCGGGCGACATAGGCGCTTGGCCGGACGGGCGACCAGCTGCGCGGGCTGGGCAGGACCACCGCCAGCAGCGCCGCCTCGCGCCGGGTCAGCGCCGCGGCGGACTTGCCGAAATGGTGGCGGGCGGCGGCCTCGGCGCCATAGACGCCGTCGTCCCACTCCACGATGTTCAGATAGACCTCCAGGATGCGGCGCTTGCTCCACAGGCTTTCGATCAGCAGGGTGAACCAGGCCTCCGCCCCCTTGCGGGTCCAGCTGCGGTCGGGCCAGAGGAAGGCGTTCTTGGCGGTCTGCTGGCTGATGGTGCTGCCGCCACGCAGGCGCCTGCCCTCCTCGTTCTCCTCGAAAGCGCCCTCGATGGCCGCCCAGTCGAAGCCGCCATGGCCGCAGAAGCCGGTGTCCTCCGAGGCGATCACCGCTTCGACCAGGGCCGGCGAGATGCGGTCCAGCGGTTCCCAATCGCGCGACAGGCCGGAGCCGCCCAGCGCCCGGATCAGCATCAGCGGTGTTGCCGGCGGCGGCACGACCCGGTAGAGCGCTGCCCACAGGATGGTGAAGGCCGTCAGCCCCGCCAACCCGATCAGTGCCCAGCGCAGCAGCTTCCGCATAAAGTCCCGTCTCCGCTCGGCTCTTCCGGACGTCCCTCAATGGGGGTGAAGCGGCGGGCCGTCAACATCCGGCGCTCGCTTTGGAAGGGTCGGCCACCATATAGTGCCGCCGATGGACCTGACCGCCGATCCCCCCCCGATGCACAGCCTCGACGACGCGCCCGCCATGGTGGCCGGCGCGCGCCGGGTCGTGTCGCTGACGCTCGACGGCGAGGTGGAGGAGTTGTCGCTGGCCGCCGCCGCCTCGACGGTGCGCCGCCAGCCGCCGCTGGTCTGCCATGCCCGCGCCTTCGCCCGCCGGCTGGGGATCGACGGCTTCCCCGCCTTCGACGTGCTGGAGCTGTTCGCCTTCGTCCACCCGGCCCGCTTCTGCGTCCCCACCCCGCGCGGCATCGCCGAGGCGCTGGACCTCCCCACCCCGGAGGGACATGAGGCGGAGGCGCTGGCCCTGCAGCGCGCCGTGCGCCGCCTTCTGGGCGACCTGGGAGCCGCCGGGCGGGAAGAGGCGTCCGACCCCGTCGCCTTCGCCTGGGAGATGGGGCGGGCCGGCTGGCCCTGGGCACCCGCCGTGCTGGCAGCGCTCGGCAAGCCGGACGGGCCGGAGAAGGGAGCCGCCCGCTCGGGCCTGCGCGTCTGGACCCGCATCAAGGAGTGGGAGGAAGGCGCCCCGCCGCCGCCGCCCGCGCAGAATCCGGTGGACCCGGAGGAGGCGCGCCGCCGCCTCGCCGTCCTGCTGTCGGCCAACGTCCTGGGCAAGGTGGCGGAGCCGCGGCCGCAGCAGGCCGACTATTCCAGCGCGGTGTCCGCCGCCTTCGCCCCGCGCCAGCTGCCCGACACCCCCAATGTCGTGCTGGCGGAGGCCGGGACCGGCGTCGGCAAGACGCTGGGCTATCTGGCGCCGGCCACGGTGTGGGCGGAGAAGAATGGCGGGACGGTGTGGATTTCCACCTACACCCGCAACCTCCAGCACCAGATCGACGCGGAGCTGGACCGGCTCTATGCCGACCCGGCGACCAAGGCGCGCAAGGTGGTGCTGCGCAAGGGGCGCGAGAATTACCTGTGCCTGTTGAACCTGGAAGACGCGGTGCGTGCCATGCCCTTCCAGCCGCACAACGCCATCGGCGTCGGGCTGATGGCGCGCTGGGCGGCGGCGACGCGCGACGGCGACATGACCGGCGGCGACTTCCCCGGCTGGCTGGTCGACATCGCCGGGCGCGGCCCGACCATCGGGCTGGCCGACCGCCGCGGCGAATGCATCTATTCCGCCTGCGACCATTACGCCCGCTGCTACATCGAGAAGAGCGTGCGCCGCGCCCGCAGGGCCGACATCGTCATCGCCAACCACGCGCTGGTGATGGTGCAGGCGGCGCTGGGCGGCGGCGAGGAGCCGACGCTGCCCAGCCGCTATGTCTTCGACGAGGGGCACCATGTCTTCGACGCCGCCGACAGCGCCTTCGCCGGCCATCTGACCTGCCGCGAGACGCAGGAGCTGCGGCGCTGGCTGTTGGGAGCCGAGGAAACAGGCCGCAGCCGTGCCCGCGGTCTGAAGCGCCGGCTGGAGGACATCGTCGCCAATGACGAGGAGGCGCTGCGCCACCTCGACGACATCCTGATCGGCGCCCGCGTGCTGCCCGCCGACGGCTGGTCGGCGCGTCTGGCCGCCGACAACCCGCAGGGGCCGACCGAACGCTTCCTGCTGCTGGCCCGCCAACAGGTCTATGCCCGCACCGCCGGCCAGGGCGGCCCCTACAGCCTGGAGGCCGACAAGGCCTATCCGGTCGATGGGCTGCTGGAGGCGGCGGCGGAGCTGGAACAGGCGCTGGTCCGCCTGTCCGAACCGCTGGCGGCCCTGGCCCGCCGGCTGGCCCAGCGGCTGGAGGATGAGAGCGCCGAGCTGGATTCCGACCAGCGCCGCCGCATCGATGCGCTGTCGCGCAGCCTGCACCGCCGCGGCACCCTGACGGTGGAGGCGTGGCGGGCCATGCTGCGCACCCTGCCGACCGAAACGCCGTCCCACTTTGTCGACTGGTTCGCGGTCGAGCGGATCGACGGCCGGGACATCGATGTCGGGCTGTACCGCCACTGGGTCGATCCGACCGTTCCCTTCGCCGAGGCGCTGGCCGGCCCCGCCCATGGCTTGGTGGTGACCAGCGCCACCCTGACCGACGGCACCGGCGATGTCGGACAAGATTGGCGCGCTGCGGAGGACCGCAGCGGCGCCAGCCACCTGCCGGCCCCGGCGATCCGCGCCCAGGTCCCCTCCCCCTTCGACTACCCGAACCGGACCCGCGTCTTCGTCGTCAACGACGTTCGCAAGGACGATCTCGGACAGGTGGCGTCGGCCTACAAATCGCTGTTCCTGGCGGCTGGCGGCGGCGGGCTCGGCCTGTTCACCGCGATCAGCCGCCTGCGCGCCGTGCGCGACCGCATCGCCGAACCGCTGGATCAGGTGGGCATCCCCCTTTACGCCCAGCATGTCGACCCGCTGGACGTCTCCACCCTGATCGACATCTTCCGCAACGAGGAGCACGCCTGCCTGCTCGGCACCGACGCGGTGCGCGACGGGGTGGACGTGCCGGGCCGCTCGCTCCGCCTGATCGTCTTCGACCGCGTGCCCTGGCCCCGCCCCGACATCCTGCACCGCGCCCGGCGCGACGCCTTCGGCCGCCGCCGCTACGAGGACATGATCACGCGGCTGCGGCTGAAGCAGGCCTTCGGCCGGCTGGTCCGCCGGGCCGACGACACCGGCGTGTTCGTGCTGCTCGACTCCATGATGCCGAGCCGGCTGGCCGGCGCCTTCCCGGACGGGGTGGAGATGCGGCGGGTCGGGCTGAAGCAGGCGGTGGAGGAGACGGCGGAGTTCCTGCGGGGCTGGTGAAAGCGGGGGGAGCGAGGGTTCCTCCCTCCCCCGCCCCTATTACGCCGCGCGGACGGACGCCAGGAAGTCCTGGACTTCCCGGCTCAGCCGTTCGGCGTTCTGCGACAGCTGACCTGCGGATTCGAGCACCTTGCCGGCGGCGTTTCCGGTCGCCTCGGCGCTCTGCGTCACGCTGCCGATGTTGCCGCTGACCTGCTGGGTGCCCTGGGCCGCCTGCTGGACGTTGCGGGAGATCTCCCGCGTGGCGCTGCCCTGCTCTTCGACCGCCGAAGAGATGGTGGTGGAGATACCCTGGATCTGCTCGATGATGGTGGAGATGCTCTGGATGGCGGCGACGGTGTTGCGGGTCTCCTCCTGAACGGAGGAAATCTGCTGGCTGATGTCCTCGGTGGCCCGCGCCGTCTGGTTGGCCAGGCTCTTGACCTCGCTGGCGACGACGGCGAAGCCCTTGCCGGCCTCTCCGGCACGCGCCGCCTCGATGGTGGCGTTCAGCGCCAGCAGGTTGGTCTGGCTGGCGATGTCGTTGATCAGGCTCACGACCTCGCCAATCCGGTCGGCCGCGGCGGTCAGCTTGCGCACCAGTTCGTTGGTGTTGGCGGCTTCCACCGACGCGGTGTTGGCGACGCGGGCGGACTCGGCCACCTGCCGGGCGATCTCGCTGATGGAGGAGGACAGCTGCTCGGTGGCGGCGGCGACCGTCTGCACGTTGGCCGAGGTCTGCTCGGCCGCCGCGGCGACGGTCGAGGCGGCGGCCGTCGATTCGTCGGCCACCGACGACATGGTCTGCGCGGTGCTCTGCAACTCGCCCGAGGACGAGGAGACCGCGGTCACCATGCCCATGACCTTCTGTTCGAAGCTGTCGGCCATCCGGTTCATGGCGCGCTTCTGCTCCTCGGCGGCACGGGCCTTCTGCGCCTCCTGCTCCTGACGCAGACGCTCGACCTCCAGGGCGTTGGTCTTGAACACCTCGACGGTGCGGGCCATCGCACCGATCTCGTCATGCCGGGCGATGCCGGGCACCTCGACGGACAGCTCGTTGCCGGCCAGCCGCTCCATCACACCGCGCAGACCGTTCATCGGCCCGGTGATGCCACGCCCGATCAGCCATGCGGTCAGCATGCCGATCACCGTCCCGATCACGCCGACGACGATCACGGCACTGGTCGCCCAGCTGATGCGTCCGTTGACCTCCTTCGCCGTATCCGTGTTGAGACGGTCGACATAGGCTGTAGCGGCGTTGTTGGCTTCGGCATAGCGCTTGGCTCCGTCGTCGATGGAGACGATGGCGGCCTTGTATTCGCTCGACGAGGGGTCCGCCCCTTTCGCCTTCAGGTCGTTGAAGGCCCGCGCGCGCGCTTCGAAATCGACGATGGTGTCCTCGAAGGCACCGACCAGCCGGCGTCCCTCGTCGGTGATGAGCATGGACTTGACGGTCTGCAGTTGGGCACGGGCCTTGGCAAAGGCGTCGTCGCGGTTCTTGAGGTAGCTGCTGTCGCCGGTGGCCGCATAGCTCCAGGCCATCACGCGCCCCTGCCTGACGTTCAGGTAGGAGTCCTTCATCCCGATCACCACCGCCGACCGCTTCTGCGACAGCGCGGCGGAATCGCCGAGGTCTTCAAACTGGAACACCGCGAATATGGCCAACGCAACGATCATGGCGACAAGAAGCCCGAACCCTGCCGCAAGACGCGCCGAAATCTTCAACCCAGCCAACACCTTCTTCTCCGTCTGTGAAGAGTCTTATTTTTTCCGCGCCACGTTGGGAACACCAGTCTCACCAGCCCAATTGCGCTCATGGCCAAACAGTTCACTCCGCAATCAATTTAATGAATTGCCAAAATGACCGCTTCATCTGATATCTTACTATATCAGCGGTAAATAGAACGTCAACGCGCCCCAAACGCGAGACTGACACTTACTATTCTTTAATTTTTCACTTTATTGATCTTATTTATGAAATATCTTCCACTCAAGATTGATTTTTAAATCTCTGCATCGAAGGTCGATAATTGCTCTCCAAGTGACGGTCGCAATCTCAAGGATATTCTTTCAATGCCGTTCCGGCTATGCGGGTAATATATCCCTGCATTCCACAACAATATTGGCAAGCGGATCACCCGCCGGGGGCATAAACTGCCAGCAGCGCCGACAGCGTCACCACGCTCAGCACCGTCGACACCAGGATCGCCGAGGACGTGCGCTCCACATAGGTCTGGTATTGGGTCGCCACCACGAAGGTCAGGGCGCCGGTCGGCAGTGCGGCCAGGATCACGGCGCTGCCGGTCCAGAAGGGATCCATCGGGAACAGCGTCTGCGTCAGCACCCAGGCCAGCGCCGGATGGACCAGCAGCTTCAGGGCGCTGATCCAACCCGCCTCCGCCAAGCCGGCGGTCAGCCGCTGGGAGGCCAGGAACAGGCCGATGGCGAACAGCGCACAAGGGCCGGCGGGCGACCCCATCAGCTCGCAGAAGGTGGCGATCGGCTTCGGCACCGCCACGCCCGGCAGCAGGGCCGACCAGGTGAGGCCGGCGGCGGTGGACAGGATCAGCGGGTTCTTCGCCAGCGCCCGGCCGACATCGCGCAGCGCCTTGCCAAGCCCATTGCCGTGGCTGTTGGCGAACTCCATCCAGATCACGGCGATGCCGACCATGATGGCGCTCATGATGACGGTCGCCAGGATGGTGGGGGCGAGCCGGTCCGGCCCGAAGGCGGCCAGGAACAGCGGAATCCCCATGTAGCCGGTGTTGGAAAAGGCGGAGTTCAGCCCCTGCATGCACTGGATCTGCGTGCGCTCCCGATGGAGGAGGCGGCCGATCACCGCGCCCAGCGCATAGACCAGCAGCATCGATCCCAGGAAGGCGCCGATGAAGGGGCCGTTGAAGATCTCCGGGATCGACCGCCGCGCGGTGCCCAGGAACAGCACCGGCGGCAGCGCCATCCAATAGACGAACCTGTTCAGTGCCTCCGACGAGGCGGCACCGAGCAGCTTCGACTTCCCGGACA
Organism: Azospirillum sp. B506; assembly: GCF_000333595.1. Classification (GTDB taxonomy): domain Bacteria; phylum Pseudomonadota; class Alphaproteobacteria; order Azospirillales; family Azospirillaceae; genus Azospirillum. The sequence continues at coordinate 3,734 of NZ_BADK01000512.1, read as the reverse complement.
GGAAACCGGCAAGAATGATGGCGAATACGGGAAAAGCGACATTGAGCACGACGTTCATGGCGCGCAACAATAGGCAGACCCAACCGTCGCGTCGAGCCGCCGACCTCCCCGCGCCAAGCATGGCACCTTTGACGCCGCTCCTGTGGCGTCAACGTCAGACAACGCCGCCTGGGCGGCGTGAGACGCCAAGCTTGACGGCGCTCCGGCGGCGTTCGAGATTGCCGACCTTATACGCGACCACTCCTTGAGGGGAGACCGCCCCATGAGAAAGCCGACCGACTCCATGATCGACCACCACAGCGCACTCATCTACGTCATGGTCCTGGTGTCCGCCTGCGACGGCGACATGACCGACCTTGAACTGGAAGCCATCGGCGAGAATGTGCGCTACCTGCCGATCTTCAAGGATTACAGCGGCGATCAGGTGATGGCCGCCACCCGCGAATGCACCGCCATTCTGTCCGACAATGACGGGCTGGACACGGTGCTGACCATCATCGAGCAGGCGCTGCCCTCCAAGCTGCGCGAGACCGCCTATGCGGTCGCCTGCGACATCGCCGCCGCCGATCCCAAGGCCTCGCAGGAGGAACTGCGCATGCTGGAACTGATCCGCCACCGGCTGGGGGTCGACCGCCTGTGCGCCGCCGCCATCGAACGCGGCGCCCGCGCCCGTCACATGCGCCTGTGACAGTTCCCCGTTCTTTCCGAAAGCTCCGACATGACCGAAGACACCCCGCGTCCTGACCTCGCCGGCCGGCGAATCGGCTTCATCGGGCTTGGCCTGATGGGCAAGCCGATGGCCCGCGCGCTCGCCCGCGCCGGCGCGGAGCTGGTGGTGACCAGCCGCAGCCCCGGCCCGGTCGCCGAACTGGCGGCCGAGGGGATGATCGCCGCGACCGGCCCGCCGCCGTCGCCCGTCAGGCCGACACCATCGTCCTGATGCTGACCGACACCGTCGCGGTGGAGACGTTGGCCGAGCTCTGCTGCCGGTCCTGCGTCCCGGCCATCTGGTGATCGACATGGGCACCACCGCCGTCGCCGCCACCCGGGCCCTGGCCCAGCGGGCCGCCGCCGCCGGGGCGGAGTGGCTGGACGCCCCCGTCTCGGGCGGGACCGTGGCCGCTGAAGCTGCGGTGCTGACCATCATGGCCGGCGGGTCCGAGGCCGCCTTCGCCCGCGCCCTTCCGGTGCTGCAGGCGATGGGCCGCCGCATCACCCATGTCGGGGCCAGTGGCGCCGGACAGATCGCCAAGTCCGCCAATCAGGTCATCGTCGCCCTGACCATCGGCGCCGTGGCGGAGGCGCTGGCGCTGGCCAGGGCGGCAGGCGCCGATCCGGCGAAGGTGCGCGACGCCATCCGCGGCGGCTTTGCCGAATCCCGCATTCTCGATCTGCATGGCGGGCGCATGGTCACCGGCGATTTCACCCCCGGCGGCCGCGTCACCACCCAGGTCAAGGATCTGCGGCAGGCGGAGGAACTGGCGCAGCAGTCCGGCATCGACCTGCCGACGCTCGGCCTGTCGCTGGAACTGTTCGAGATGCTGGTCGAACAGGGAGACGGTGCGCTGGACCATTCCGCCCTCTACCGCCTGTTCGCCCGCTGACCCCGGAAGGCGGAGCGCAACGCTCCGCCATTCCCTTCCGTTGCGGCAAAGCCCCGCTTTCCGCAAGTTTCTTGTCAAAACGGTTGAGGATAAGCGCCGCATCGTCCATTCTCCCGGCTTTCCACAGGGTGGCAAACCGGTGCCTATCCCTTTGTCTTGACAGGTCAGGCGGCGATGACGGGCGAGCGCATCTATCTCTACGACACCACGCTGCGCGACGGGGCGCAGACCCAGGATGTGGATTTCTCGGTCGCCGACAAGATCGCGATTGCCAAGGACCTCGACCGGCTGGGCATCGATTACATCGAGGGCGGCTGGCCGGGCGCCAACCCGACCGACGACCAGTTTTTCGCCGAGGCGCCGGCGCTGAGCCGCGCCACCTTCACCGCCTTCGGCATGACCCGGCGCCCTGGCCGCAGTGCCGCCAACGACCCGCAGTTGGCCGCGCTTGCGCAGTCGCGCGCCAAGGCGGTGTGCATGGTCGGCAAGAGCTGGGACTTCCATGTCGATGTCGCGCTGAACATCCCGCGCGAGGAGAATCTCGACCTGATCCGCGACAGCATCGCCGCGCTGCACGCCGCCAAGGGCGAGGCGCTGTTCGATGCCGAACATTTCTTCGACGGCTACAAGCGCAACCCGGCCTATGCGGTGTCCTGCATCAGGGCCGCGTTCGAGGCCGGTGCGCGCTGGATCGTGCTGTGCGACACCAACGGCGGCACCCTGCCGCACGAGGTCGACGCCATCGTCCGCGAGGTGGTGGAGACGCACGGCATCCCCGGCGACCGTCTGGGCATCCACTGCCACAACGACACCGAGAATGCGGTCGCCAACTCGCTGGCGGCGGTTCGGGCCGGCGCCCGCATGATCCAGGGCACCATCAACGGGCTGGGCGAGCGTTGCGGCAATGCCAACCTCGTCTCGCTGATCCCGACGCTGATGCTGAAGATGGGCTACGAGACCGGCATCCGGCGCGAGGATCTGCCTCTCCTGACCCAGCTGAGCCGCGCCTTCGACGACCGGCTGAACCGCGCGCCCAACCGCCACGCCCCGTATGTCGGCGCCAGCGCCTTCGCCCACAAGGGCGGGCTGCATGTCTCGGCGGTGGAGAAGGACCCGTCCTCCTACGAGCATGTCGCCCCCGACGCCGTCGGCAACCGCCGCCAGATCGTCATGTCCGACCAGGCCGGCCGCTCCAACCTGATCGTGCGGCTGCGCGACATCGGCATGGCCGTGGATGCGAAGGACGAGCGGCTGTCCGGCCTGCTCGATCTGGTGAAGCAGCGCGACAGCGACGGCTATGCCTACGACACGGCGGAGGCCAGCTTCGAGCTTCTGGTCCGCCGCGAACTGGGCGAGGTGCCGCGCTTCTTCGAGCTGCTGCGCTTCCACGTCACCGACGAGCGGCGCTACAACGCGGTCGGCAGGCTGGTGGTGGAATCGGAGGCGGTGGTGCGCGTGCGCGTCGGCGACATCGTGCGGATGGAGGTGGCCGACGGCAACGGCCCGGTGCATGCGCTGGACGTCGCCATGCGCAAGGCGCTGGAGCCGGCCTATCCGGCGCTGGCCAAGGTCAGCCTGTCCGACTATCGCGTCCGCATCCTGGCGGCCAAGGACGGCACCGGCGCCATGCCGCGCGTGCTGATCCGCAGCGCCCGGACCGACGGCGCCGAATGGTCGACACTGGGCGTGTCCACCAACATCATCGAAGCCTCGATGGAAGCGCTGGTCGACAGCTACACCTACGCCCTGATGAAGGGCGACGCGGCTCCGGTTTGACGGACCGGGGGGAGTACCCACGCGGCACCTTCCCAGCATGGCGATGTTCTGATAGCTAGAGCGGTTTCTCGGGGCGCTCGCATTCACGCGGGGCCGGCTCCGGTCATCAGCGCCCGTATTGCCGCGGGTCCGCTCTCGGAGGATCACCGCCATGCTCTGGCTCGCCGCCTATATCGGCAGCATTCTTGCCATCAACTTCGCCTTCAGCCTGTATCCGCACCTGGATCTGGTCTGGTCCTGCTGGGGCGGCCTGATCTTCATCCTGCGCGACATGGTGCAGGTGCGCCTCGGCCACTGGGCGCTCGCCGCCATGCTCGGCGGCACCGTGCTGTCCTATCTGTTGACCGATCCCTT
>NZ_BADK01000513.1 GCF_000333595.1 Azospirillum sp. B506 | reverse complement strand
CAGGAAGGCCGCCCCATCGACCGGCGCCTTGCCCGGCCGCTGCACCTTGGTCAGCCGCACGGCGCCGCCGGCGCAGCCGACCGTCAGCCGGTCGTCCAACAGAGTACCAGGCGTACCGCCGCCGCTCACTGGTTCTGCGGCCAGAACCTTGATGCGCTCGCCATTTGCCGCGTCGAACCAGCAACCGGGCCAGGGGGTCAGGGCGCGGACCTGCCGCTCGACGTAAGCGGCGGGCTGGGTCCAGTCGAGCCGGCCGTCCTCGCGCGTCAGCTTGGCGGCGTAGGTGACGCCCTCGTCCGGTTGCGGCACGGCGGTCAGGGTGCCGGCGGCCAGACCGTTCAGCGCCGGGACGATCATGCGGGCGCCGAGGGAGGCCAGCTCGTCATGCAGGCTGCTGGCGGTGGTGGCGGGGGTGATCGCCACCGCTTCCCGAGACAGCATGGCGCCGGTGTCCAGCCCGATGTCCATCTGCATGATGGTGATGCCGGTCTCGGCATCGCCGGCCAGGATGGAGCGCTGGATCGGCGCCGCCCCGCGCCAGCGCGGCAGCAGCGAGCCATGCACGTTGACACAGCCCAGCCGCGGCGCGTCGAGAACCGGCTGCGGCAGGATCAGGCCGTAGGCGGCGACCACGGCGACATCGGCCTTGAGGTCGGCGAATTCCGCCTGGGCCTCAGCAGTGCGCAGGCTTTTCGGCGTGCGCACGGGGATGCCGTGCTCCCCGGCGAAGCGGTGGACGGGCGATTTCTGCACCTGCTGGCCGCGGCCGGCCGGACGCGGCGGCTGGCTGTAGGCGCAGACGACCTGATGCCCCGCCTCGATCAGCGCGGCAAGGCTGGGCACGGCGAAATCCGGCGTGCCCATGAAAACGAGACGGAGCGGGGTCATCATTGGATCGAGGCTGGTCAGGCCGTCGCCTTCTGCATCTTCTGGACCTTCTTCAGCAGGATGTTCCGCTTCAGCATCGACAGATAGTCGACGAACAGAACGCCGTTCAGATGGTCGATCTCATGCTGGAGGCAGGTGGCGAGCATGCCGTCCGCCTCCAGCTCCTGCTGCTGGTTCTTTTCGTCCAGATAGCGGACGCGGATGCGCACCGGCCGGGTGACCTCGGCATACTGCTCCGGCACCGACAGGCAGCCCTCCTCGCACACCGCCTTCTCGTCGGACGACCAGACGATTTCCGGGTTGGCGAGGCGGATCGGGTTCGCCGGTGCGCCCTTCTCATGGACGTCGACGACGATGACGCGGTCGAGCACGCCGACCTGCGGAGCGGCCAGCCCAATGCCGTTGGCGTCGTACATGGTCTCCACCATGTCGTCCATCAGCTTGACGACGCGCGCATCCACTTCGGCGACGGGTTGCGCCTTGCGCTTCAGGATCGGATGCGGGGCGACGAGAATCGGAAGACGGGCCATGGGTGCTCGATGCTGGTAAGGGGAGTTCAAACGGACAAGGTAGGCGGACCGAGTGTTCCGGTCAAGGAATCGGACCTGTGCGACCGATGCGGATCAGCCCGTCCTGCATGGTTGCGCCTGACGCCGGTTGGGGGTAGTCGATGCCGACCATGCCCGATGCCGCCACCGCCCCCTCCCCTCCGCCGCGTTGGACCCAGGATGCCATCCTGGCGCTGGTGTTCCTGACCCGCCTGCCCTTT
>NZ_BADK01000514.1 GCF_000333595.1 Azospirillum sp. B506 | reverse complement strand
ATCCATCGGGCTCGGCTGTACCGGCGCCACCACCAGCGTTGCGGCGCGGACGGCGATGCGGGCTTCGGTCTGGGCATGGGGCGGGCTGTCGACCACGACGATGTCGTGGCTGCGCGCCAGTTTCTCCACCTCCGCCTGGGTGCGCCAACCGGTGATCTGCACATGGGTGAAGCCGGGCTGCCCGCCGGTGGCTTCCGCCCGCACGGCGTGCCAGCGGGTCAGGCTGCCCTGCGGGTCGATGTCGACGGTGGCGACCTTGTGCCCGAGCTGCGCCCAGGCAATGGCGAGATGGGCCGCCAGCGTGGTCTTGCCGGCGCCGCCTTTCTGCTGCGCCACGGTGAAGACCTTGCCCGTCATGCCCGCACCCATCATGTTGTGTTTGGCGATTGCGCACCCCCCTCATAACCTTGGGCATGGCACCGGTGCAACCGCGCGAATTGACACCGGTGCAGCACGGGCTAGAAAGACGCCGTGACCGACCATTCCGCACCCGATAGCGGCGAGAAGCGCCCGGCGCTGATCCCGACCACCCCCGCCGGCATCGCGCAGGCGGGCGAGCTTCTGCGCGCCGGCCGTCTGGTCGCCTTCCCGACCGAGACGGTCTATGGGCTGGGCGCCGACGCCACCGACGACCGCGCCGTGGCCGCCATCTTCGCCGCCAAGGGCCGGCCGACGTTCAACCCGCTGATCGCCCATGTGCCCGATCTGGCGTCCGCCCAGTCCTGGGGCCTGTTCGACGACCGCGCCCATGATCTGGCGACGCAGTTCTGGCCCGGCCCGCTGACCATGGTGGTGCCGCGCCCGGCCAACTCCGCCCTGTCCCTGCTGGTCAGTGCCGGGCTGGACAGCATCGCCATCCGCGTGCCCGGCCACCCCGTGGCCCAGGCCATCCTGCGCGCCGCCGGCAAGCCGATCGCCGCCCCCAGCGCCAACCGCTCAGGCGCCGTCAGCCCAACCACCCCGCACCATGTTCTGGAAAGCCTGGGTGACCGGGTCGACGCCATCGTCACCGGCGGCAAATGCATGGTCGGCGTCGAATCCACCGTCATCGACCTGACCGGTCCGGAAGCGGTGCTTCTGCGCCCCGGCGCCGTGCTGCCCGACGAGATGGAGCGGCTGATCGGCCCGGTCCGCCTGTCGGCGGGCGACCCGACCGCGCCGAAATCGCCCGGCCAGCTGGAAAGCCACTACGCCCCCAACGCCGCGGTGCGCCTAAACGCCTCCTCGGCGGAGGAGGACGAGGCGTTCCTGACCTTCGGTCCCGACCGCTTCGTCTTCGGCGGCACCATGCGGCTGAACCTGAGCCTGGAAGGCGACCTGAACGAGGCGGCGGCCAACCTGTTCTCCCACCTGCGCAGCCTGGACCAGAGCGGGGCGAAGCGCATCGCCGTGATGCCGATCCCGGAGGTCGGGCTGGGCATGGCGATCAACGACCGGCTGCGCCGCGCCGCCGCCCCGCGCAGCTAAATCCTGGGGTGGCGGCAGGTCTGCGCAACAGGTGCATGGAAATGGGGCCGGCTAGATTGTAGAAGTGTCGCGCTTCACTGCGCCAACCTTCTGCCGGACTCCGTGCCATGACCACCATCGCCGCCGCTCTCGACCAGATCCGCGCCATCGTCGGCCCGTCCGGCATCCTCACCGATGCCTCCGACATGGCCCCCTACCTCGCGGAATGGCGCGGGCGCTTCAAGGGCAACAGCCCGGCGGTGGTCCGCCCGGCCAGCACCGAGGAAGTCGCGGCCGTCGTGAGGGTCTGCGCCGAGGCCGGCATCCCCATCGTCCCCCAGGGCGGCAACACCAGCCTCGTCGGCGGCTCCATCCCGTACGAGGAGGGGCGCGAGATCGTGCTGAGCCTGTCGCGCCTGAACCGCATCCGCGACATCGACACGCTGAACTACACCATGACGGTGGAGGCCGGCGTCGTGCTGACCGCCATCCAGGAGGCCGCGGCCGACGCCGACCGCCTGTTCCCGCTGAGCCTGGGGGCGGAGGGCACGGCGCAGATCGGCGGGCTGATCTCCACCAACGCCGGCGGCATCAACGTCCTGCGCTACGGCAACACCCGCGACCTCGTGCTAGGGCTTGAAGTGGTGCTGGCCGACGGCCGCGTCTGGGACGGCATGCGCCGGCTGCGCAAGAACAACACCGGCTACGACCTGAAGAACCTGTTCGTCGGTGCCGAGGGCACGCTGGGCATTGTCACCGCCGCCGTGCTGAAGCTGTTCCCGCGTCCGCGCCAGTCGATCACCGCCTTCGTCGCCGTACCCAGCCCCGCCGCCGCCATCGAGCTGCTGGCCCGCCTGCGCGCCGCCTCGGGCGACGCCGTGTCGGCCTTCGAGCTGATGTCGCGCCGCTGCCTGGATTTCGCCCTCAAGCATGTCGCCGGCACCATCGACCCGCTGTCGGAGCCGTCGCCCTGGTATGTCCTGACCGAGCTGACCGCCGGCACCCAGTCCGACGCCTTCCAGGAGACGGTGGAGACGGCGCTGGGCGAGGCGTTCGAGGCCGAACTGGCGACCGACGCCACGCTGGCCCAGTCCGACGCCCAGGCCAAGCAGCTGTGGTTCATCCGCGAGGCCATCGTCGAGGCGCAGAAGTTCGAGGGCGGCTCGATCAAGAACGACGTGTCGATCCCGGTGTCCCGCGTCGCCGAGTTCATCGAACTGGCGGAAGCGGCGGTCGCGGTGGCCTGCCCCGGCATCCGCCCGACCCCCTTTGGCCATGTCGGCGACGGCAACATCCACTTCAACCTCAGCCAGCCCGAGGGCGCCGACACCAAGGCCTATCTCGACCGCTGGGACGAGATCTGCCACGTCGTCAACGAGGTGATCTTCAAGCTCGACGGCTCGATCTCCGCCGAGCATGGCGTCGGCCGCTTCAAGAAGGACGAGATGCCGGCCATCAAGGGCCCGGTGGAGTTCGACATGCTGCGCGCCATCAAGGCGACGCTCGACCCGAAGGGCCTGCTGAACCCCGGCAAGATGTTGCCCTGACCACCCCCCACTGGCCGCCCGCCACCGGCCGCCCCAATCGGCCCCAAGTGTCATAATATTGCGGGGGACAGGCTTGCGGCGAAAGACGTATGGCCGCGCTTGTCCCCGGCGCGACACAAGGCTATGGTGCGGCCTCCGATTCTTCTGCGCCTGTCGTACCGCGAGAGAGAGTTTTTCCGATGTCCAAGCCGCGCACTCTGTTCGACAAGATCTGGGACAGCCACGTCGTGCACCGCCAGGATGACGGCACCTGCATCCTCTACATCGACCGCCATCTGGTCCATGAAGTGACCAGCCCGCAGGCGTTCGAAGGACTGCGCGTCGCCGGCCGCAAGGTGCGGCGTCCGGAAGCCACTCTCGCCGTGCCCGACCACAACGTCCCCACCACCGACCGCTCCAAGGGCATCGTCGAGGAGGAAAGCCGGATCCAGGTGGAGACGCTGGACAAGAACGCCCGCGACTTCGGCGTCCGCTATTTCCCGATGGACGACATCCGCCAGGGCATCGTCCACATCGTCGGCCCGGAACAGGGCTTCACCCTGCCCGGCGCCACCATCGTCTGCGGTGACAGCCATACCGCCACGCACGGCGCCTTCGGGGCGCTGGCCTTCGGCATCGGCACGTCGGAGGTGGAGCATGTGCTGGCCACCCAGACCCTGCTGCAGAAGCCGGCCAAGAACATGCTGATCCGCGTGGACGGCAAGGTGAATCCGGGCGTCACCGCCAAGGACATCGTGCTGGCCATCATCGGCAAGATCGGCACCGCCGGCGGCACCGGCTACGTCATCGAGTTCGCGGGCGAAGCCATCCGCGACCTGTCGATGGAAGGCCGCATGACCGTCTGCAACATGGCGATCGAAGGCGGCGCCCGCGCCGGCCTGATCGCCCCGGACGAGAAGACCTTCGCCTATGTCCAGGGCCGCGCCCTGGCCCCGAAGGCCGGCGCCTGGGAGCAGGCCGTCCAGTATTGGAAGACGCTGCCGTCGGACGAGGGCGCGGTCTATGACGCCACCGTCGTGCTGAACGCCGCCGACATCGCCCCGCAGGTCACCTGGGGCACCAGCCCGGAAGACGTGCTGCCGATCACCGCGACCGTGCCGAACCCGGCCGAGATCGCCGATGCCGGCAAGCGCGCCGCCGTCGAGCGTTCGCTGGCCTATATGGGCCTGACCCCCGGCCAGCCGCTGACCGAGGTGAAGGTCGACACCGTCTTCATCGGGTCCTGCACCAACGGCCGCATCGAAGACCTGCGCGCCGCCGCCGAGGTCGCCAAGGGACGCAAGGTGGCTGAAGGCGTGCGCGCCCTGGTGGTTCCCGGTTCGGGTCTGGTCAAGGAGCAGGCCGAGGAAGAGGGGCTGGACAAGGTCTTCACCGAAGCCGGCTTCGAGTGGCGCGAGCCGGGCTGCTCCATGTGCCTGGCGATGAATGCCGACCGTCTGGCTCCGGGCGAGCGCAGCGCCTCGACCTCCAACCGCAACTTCGAGGGCCGTCAGGGCCGCGGCGGCCGCACCCACCTCGTCAGCCCGGCGATGGCCGTGGCGGCGGCGGTGACGGGGCATCTGGCGGACGTGCGGGCGCTGGCCTGATCCTCAACTGTAGAGAAATAGAAAAAGGGGCCTGCCGCAGCTTCCAGCGGCAGGCCCTTTTCATATCGAATCTGGCCCGGCCCGAGTTATTGACATCCACAGAGCAACCGATATGTCGTGAACGGCACAGGCAGCCACTCAGATGTCTAAGACTAAGCCAATATGGCGAACGATCTCGTTGTTTTATTTGACTTTATTTATGAAAGTCCAATCAGACTCCGCCACGAGCTCGATTTGAGCGCCTGATTATTTCCGAGATTTTCATTTTTTGACGATTTTCTTTTAGGCCGTTTCGCGCTGAACCGATGAGATCCAAATTCAGTTAGAGTTGGGGTTGAAGGTGATCGTTGTCGCACCAGACAAAGCCACGTTGCTTTCCTCAGAAATAATCAAGTAAGCGATGGCCGCCGCAGCCAGAATTGGGCCAATCACTTCTGCAGCTTCGGCCAACATTTCACCAATTCCTTCGGCTACATACTCGGTAGCGGCACTTCCGAGCAGACCGTCAGTATCGGCCACCTCACCCAAAGCGTCGCTGATATCGCTGATAACGTCGACACCAAAGGACGTATTCAATAGAGCGCCAACCCCAGCTTGAACATTTTGATTGTTTGGGTTGATTGTCCACCACAACGACATCAGCGGCGCAAAGCCTCCGTCCGTCCCCTGCCCAACCCAAGTAACCGTGAAGGTTTCATTTGTATCGTTGATTGTAACAGTCAGAGTACCAGAATCGTCAGATGGATAATCGCCACCCTGCGCCGCAGTAACATTTATCTGGGTGCTCTGCCCCGCCGGAACGACAGACCAATACTGACCATTTACGTCATTGTTTTGGAAGTTCGTATACCATATTTGATATGCGCCAGAAAAAGTGATGGTGATGCTTGAGCTCAGGTTGTTAACGAAAGTAACCGCAGCAACGCAACTTCCAGCCATCTTTATTTCCTCGCTTTGGGGTGTGGTTACAAAAATTAATAGTTGCATTGAAGATATAATTTTCAGAAATTACGATAATGTTTGACATATAAATCGTCAATGGGTGGTTTATAAATTCTTCTTTATATCATAATTTGATTCTTTTGGTAATTTTCTGCTGATAATTGACTGTATTTCATGTTTTGCAATTTTGTTGCCGGATTTGACATTCCAGGGGTGCAAGTGGACATCGCCCAACCTGCGAGATCTGATCCAAAATCTCTGAAAGTCTGCTTGAGAAGAAACTCAATTGAATAAATTATCTATGATTTAAAGTAATAGACAGTATTTTGCAAAACAATAATAATTTTGAGCGGCGTGATCGCAGTGATCTTCACCACAGGACCGACCTTATGGAGAAACAATATTTCGGGACAACCCATGATGACATGATATTCTTCACCCCTTAGTCCCCTCTTCCCCGCGCCTGCCCCAAAAGCCCTTGCGGCCGGTAGATCAGGAACAGCGTCAATAGCCCGAAGGCTACGATGTCCTTGTAGGCGAGGGCGAAATAGGCCGACCAGAAGGTCTCCACCAGCCCCAGCAGGGCGCCGCCGAGCATTGCCCCCGGCACCGAGCCGATGCCGCCGACCACCGCCGCCGCCAGCGCCTTGAAGCCGATCAGGTAGCCGGTGAAGAAGTTCACTCCGCCATAATAGAGCGCGATCACCGCACCCGCCGCCGCGGCCAGCCCGCCGCCGATGGCGAAGGTCGCCGCCACCGTGCGGTTGACGTCCACCCCGACCAGCTCCGCCGCCGAGATGTCGTCGGTACAAGCCCGATGCGCCCGGCCGAAGGCGGTGCGCCGCATGACTCCCCACAAGGCCGCGTAAAGCCCGCCGGTCAGCGCCAGGATCGCCAACTGCGCCGTCAGCGCCGTTACCGTGAAGGCGCCGTCGCTCAACAGGTCGTAGCGGCCGGTCAGCACCGGCGCCGGCCACCAGTCGCGGGCGCCATGCAGCAGCCGCACCCCCTCCTGATAGGCGATGGACAGCCCGACCGCGACGATCAGCGGCGTATGGCCGCGCACACCGCGCAGGCGGCGGAAGACCAGCCGGTCCATCGTCCAGCCCTGCACCGCGGTGAAGCCGATCACCAGCACCAGCATGCCGAGCAGGGCCGGCGGCCATGTCGCCCAGCCGGCCATGCCGAGCCCGGCCGCCGCCATCGCCGTCACCATGGCGCCGACCATGGTCAGTTCCCCCATCGCCAGATTGATCTGGCCGAGGATGGCATAGACCAGGGTGTAGCCCAGGGCGAGCAACCCATAGACGCAGGCGACGGTGGCGGCGTTGATGATTTGCTGGGCCAGGAACAGGAGAGGCGTCCAGCGCGTCGGCTGCGGCCTTTCCATATCCACAACGCCGCCGACGGCATCGCGCGGCGGCTTTATGCGCAGCCATTGTTGGAGCATGGCGAAACGGATGTCGGTCAGCCAGCCGCTGCGGTCGGTCGCCACCGCCACCAGGGTGCGCCGGCCTTCCTCCATCGACGTGCCGGCGAAGCGGCAGGCGATCCAATGGGACTGGTTGCCGCTGCGGTAATCGACGCGCAGGACCCGCCTATCCTCGGAATAGCTGCGGGTGGACAGCTCGGTGACGGGAGCCGCTTCGAAGGCGGGGATCAGTTTCCGGCACAGCACATCCTGGTCGGCATCGACGCCGCACCCGGTGAGCATCAGCAGGACGAGGCACAACAGCGGCAGGATGCGGAGCACGGAACCGCCCGGTCAGGTGGGACGGTCCAGCCTACCGACAATTTGGAAGGGTGGGAAGCGCCGGCAATTTGCTCCCCACCGTTCCTTCACTCCACCATGTAGTCGCGCACCAGAAGCTCCGCGATCTGCACGGCGTTCAACGCCGCGCCCTTGCGCAGGTTATCGGCAACGCACCAGAAGGACAGGCCGTTCTCAACGGTGATGTCTTCGCGGATGCGGCTGACGAAGACCGGGTTGTCGCCGGCGACCTCCACCGGGGTGACATAGCCCTCACCGCTCTGCTGGTCGACCACCGACACGCCTGGAGCGGCGCGCAGGACGATGCGGGCCTCATCCGCGGTGATCGGCTCCTCCGTCTCGATGTTGATCGACAGGGCATGGCCGATGAAGGTCGGCACGCGGACGCAGGTGGCGGCGACCTTGATCTTCGGATCGAGGATCTTCTTGGTCTCCACCGTCATCTTCCACTCTTCCCTGGTGGAGCCGTCCTCCATGAAGGCGTCGATCTGCGGGATGACGTTGAAGGCGATCTGCTTGGGGAAGACGCTCTTGGCGACGGGATCGTTGACGAAGATGGCACGGGTCTGGGTGAACAGCTCGTCCATCGCTTCCTTGCCGGCGCCCGACACCGACTGGTAGGTCGAGACCACGACGCGGCGAATCCTGAAGCGCTCATGCAGCGGCTTCAACGCCACCACCATCTGGATGGTGGCACCGTTGGGATTGGCGATGATACCACGCTTGCGATAGCCGGCCAGCGCCTCCGGATTCACCTCCGGCACCACCAGCGGCACGTCGGGGTCCATGCGGAAGTGGGAGGTGTTGTCGATCACCATGGCACCGGCCGCTGCAGCGCGCGGCACATGGACGGCCGAGACCTTGGCATCGGGCGACGACAGCACGATGTCCACGCCATGGAAGTCGAACTTGTTGAGATCCTGGACCTTGAGGATCTCGTCCTCGCCATAGGACACCTCCTGCCCGATCGACTTTTCGGAGGCCAAAGCGATGACCTTGTCGGCCGGGAACGTCCGCTCGGCCAGCGTTTGCAGGATCTCGCGCCCGACATTGCCGGTGGCGCCGATGACCGCGACGGTGTAGCCCATGACGGTGGTTTCCTTCTGCCGAATGTCCGCGAAAACAAGAATGGTGCCGGGGGGGCGATAGGAGCTAGGCGCTTTCCCTGCGAATTGCAACCCGTCCCACATCAAAGCTGCCCTCCGGCCGGCCCCACCAGCCGGGTTGACAGGCCATGGACGGCGGCGGGAAGATTCCGTCCCTCAACAGTGCCCGCCCTCAACAGCGCCCGAATGGGCCTCCAGGGAGACTTCACGGATGACCAGCTTCAAGCGCGGCCTTATTGCGCAGACTGTTCTTGGTGCCGCCGCTCTCGCCCTCGCCGGTTTCGCCGCCCCTGCCCTCGCCGACACGCCGAAGGACGCGCTGGTGATGGCGTGGCAGTTCGACGACATCGTCAGCCTCGACCCCGGCGAGATCTTCGAGCTGTCGGGCGCCGAATACAGCGCCCAGGTCTATGACCGCCTCGTCCATTTCGACGTCAACGACGTCAGCAAGATCGAGGGCGAGGCCGCCGAAAGCTGGACCGTGTCGCCCGACGGCAAGACCTTCACCTTCAAGATCCGCGACGGCATCGCCTTCCATTCCGGCAACCCGATGACGGCCGAGGATGTGGCGTGGTCCTTCTCCCGCGCGGTCAAGATGAACAAGGGGCCGGCCTTCATCCTGACCCAGTTCGGCCTGACGCCCGAGAACGTCGACCAGATGGTGCGCGCCACCGATCCGAAGACGCTGGTCTTCACCACCGACAAGGTCTATGCGCCGACCTTCGTGCTGTACTGCCTGACTGCCGACGTCGCTTCCATCGTCGATTCCAAGCTGGTGAAGAGCAAGGAGAAGGACGGCGATTTCGGTGCCGGCTGGCTGAAGACCAACTCCGCCGGCTCCGGCCCCTTCATCCTCAAGCAGTGGAAGGCGAGCGAGCTGCTGACCTTCGACGCCAACCCGAAATACTGGCGCGGGGCGCCGAAGCTGAAGCGCGTGCTGATCCGCCACATCCCGGAACCGGCGACCCAGCGCCTGCTGCTGGAAAAGGGCGACGTCGATGTTGCGCGCAACCTGAAGCCGGAGCAGTTCGAGCCGCTGAAGTCCAGCGACGCCATCCGCTTGGTCCAGGCGCCGAAGGGCACGCTGTGGTATCTCAGCCTGAACCAGAAGAACGCCGCCCTGGCCAAGCCCGAGGTGCGCGAAGCCTTCAAGTATCTGGTCGATTACGACGCCATGGCCGGTTCCATCATGAACGGCATCGGCGCCGTCCATCAGGCCTTCCTGCCCAAGGGCTTCCTGGGGGCCGTCAACGACAACCCCTACAAGTACGATCCGGCCAAGGCGAAGGAGCTGCTGGCGAAGGCCGGCTATCCCGACGGCTTCACCGTCAGCATGGATGTCCGCAACACCAACCCGACCCAGGACATGGCCCAGGCGATCCAGGCCAGCGCCGCCAAGGCCGGCGTGAAGATCGAGATCGTCCCCGGCGACGGCAAGCAGGTGCTGACCAAGTACCGCGCCCGCAACCACGAGCTGATGATCCAGCAGTGGGGGGCCGATTACCAGGACCCGAACTCCAACGCCGACACCTTCGCTTCCAACCCGGACAACAGCGACAACGCCAAGTCCAAGCCGCTGGCCTGGCGCAACGCCTGGGACATTCCGGAACTGACCAAGAAGACCGCCGCCGCAATCGAGGAGCGCGACAGCGCCAAGCGCGCCCAGATGTACGAGGAGCTGCAACGCGCGGTCCTGGCCGACTCGCCCTTCGTCATCATGTTCCAGCAGACCGAGATGATCGCCGAGCGCAAGAGCGTCAACGGCCTCGTCTGGGGTCCGAGCTTCGACACCAACTTCTACTGGAAGGCCGAGAAGAAGTAAGGGTGCGGGGGGCGCAAACCGCCCCCCTTCCCCTCTCCCTCACCCCCAGGCCCGCACATCCTCCACCACCACGGCGAGGCTGTCCGACAGACCGGTCAGCACGCCACGCTGGATGTCGGCGGCCGGCACCACACCGCCCTTGCCGTCCGGCAGGTCACGGGTGGCGGTGGCCGACGCCACGACCGTCACCCGCCAGCCATGATCCACCGCCGACCGCGCGGTGCTGCTGACGCAGTTGTGGGTCATGAAGCCGGCGACGATCATCTCTGTCCGCCCGCTGTCGCGGGCCACCGCCTGCAAGTCGGTCCCGGCGAAGGCGTTGGCGAGTTTCTTGACGATCACCGGCTCGCCGGCGTGCGGGGCGACCGCCGGAACGATCTCGGCCAGAGGCCCGGTGGGGTCGAAAACCGGCGCGCCCGCCGCGGTGTGGTGGACGATGTGGATCACCGGCACGCCGTTGGTCCGGGCGAGGGCCAGCAGTTCCTCCGCCCGCTCCACCGCCGCATCGACACCCGACAGACGCAGGGCGCCCTCGGTGTATTCGCGCTGAAGGTCGATCAGCACCAGCACCGCCTTGTCCAAGGGAGCGGGAATGGCCGGCGCCCCGACGATCTGGCGCAGGGTCCGGGCGGAAGGAGTTGTCATCGGGGAATGCTCCGCTGTCGCTCAAGGTTGATGGAGGCGATGCTGCCCCGTTCACCAATGGACGGCCATCCACTATCCTTGCACGATGACCGTTCAAAAATTCACAGGTCCGCTCGACTGGGACGATTTGCGCGTCTTCCTGGAGCTGGCGCGGGCCGGCAGCCTGTCGGCAGCGGCGCGTGCCTTGCGGCTGAGCCATGCCACGGTCGGCCGGCGGCTGGCGGCGCTGGAAGCCGCGCTCGGCCGCAGCCTGATGGAGCGGCGGCCCGATGGCTATGTGCTCACCGAAGAGGGCGAAAGCGTCCGCACGCTCGCCGAGGCGATGGACGAGCGGGCGCAGGCGATCCGCCGCCGCGAGGGAGATGCGGCGGGCCTCAGCGGCACCGTGCGGCTGACCATGACCCAGGCGCTGGCCGACCTCTTCCTGATCCCCCGGCTGGGACCGCTGCGGGCGGCCCATCCCGCCCTGGATCTGGAGATCGTCGTCGACAACCGGACCCTCAGCCTCGCCCGGCGGGAGGCCGATCTGGCGATCCGGCTGGCGCGACCGCAGCGCGGCGATCTGGTCGGGCGGCGGCTGGCGACGTTGGGCTATGGGCTGTATGCCGCACCGGACGCCCCCGACACGCTGATCGCCTACGACGAATCGATGGCGGAACTGCCGGAAGCCTTGTGGCTGGACCGCCATGGCGGCGGCCGGCGCGTCGCCTTCCGCTCCAACAGCGTGCAGGGTCAGCTTGCGGCGGCGGTCGCCGGCTTCGGCACCGCCTTCCTGCCCTGCATGCTGGCGGACGGCGTGCCGGGACTGGAGCGCCGCCCGCTTTCCGGCCCGCCGCTAATCCGCGAGGCGTGGCTATTGGTCCACCGCGACCGCCGCGAGGTGCCGCGGGTACGGGCGGTGATCGAGCATCTGGTAGCGATCTTCACTGCCGAACGTACGCGGCTGGAGGGAACCGACGTCCCTCAGTACCGCGCCGCCATGAAATAGAGCCCGTCCGGCGGGCAGGTCGGCCCGGCCTTGGCGCGGTCGCGGGCTTCCAGCGCGCGGCGGACATCATCGGGGGTCCATTTGCCGG
>NZ_BADK01000515.1 GCF_000333595.1 Azospirillum sp. B506 | reverse complement strand
TGGTTGACGGTCATGACAGCTTCGCCTCCCCGCTGTTGACGGCATTGGTGTTGGTGGGGCGGTCGGTGACGATGGTGGCGCCATCCCGGTGCCGCGCAGCAGCATCCAGGCATTGACGACGATCCCGGTCACGTCCGAGATCATGCCCGGCACCGATCCCACCAGACTGTTGTGCATGAACCAACAGGGCAAAGCCACCAGCATGGTGCCGCGGAAGTGGGCAATCTGGATCTGATAGCGCGCAATACTGATCAACGCCATCCCCGCGGCGGCGAAGGCGGAGGGCAAGCCGGTCCAGGTCAGGGCCATCACGGCGGCAATCACCGGCAGGATCAGCAGATAGACGATGCGGAAGGCCGGCCGGGTGCCGATCGCCAGGGCCGCAGCCACCTGGAGCGCCGCAAGCCCGTTCAGCGCCGCGGCCGTCGGGGCGCCGACCATGGCGAAATGCAGGGAGAAGCACAGGCAGGGCACCAGCTGAACCAGCAGCATGCCGGTGCGGCTGCGGAAGAAGGGCCAGAGCATGCCGCCGAGCGTGCCGCAAAGGCCGACGAGCTGTGCCACGGACCAATCGCCGCCTTCAGCGGCCGAAAGCAGGTCGGTCAGCAACTCGCTCATGCTGGATTGCGCCTTCGACAGCCTGGGGCAGCAGAGAGGAGAACAGCATGCCGGCGGAAGAAATCGGCCCGCAATCAGCGCCGGCCGCCCCGGAGGGCGGCGCCAACAAGACGGACATACCGAATGGAAAGAGCGGAAGACACACGCAACGAACAGCCGGGCCGAACTGGAGCCACGGCCGGATCACTCACGAGCCAGGACCGCAAAAGCAGCTGAAAAAAAGACAGGAACGCACGGCGCCCCCGAAGAGAGGCACCGTGCGCTGAAAGTCCGGACTCTCACCGGGAAGCCCGGAGCCAAATCGGCTCGGGGCCTCGTCAGGCTTTTCAGCCAAGCGGAGCCGGCCGAAGCAGCGTGCGTCCGGAGAGAACGCAAGCCGTACGGCCGAGGCCCGGATAATCCGGAGCCTTACAGGTACTCGACCTTGCCCGCTTCCGGACCCTTCTGGCCCTGGCGAACGGTGACGCGCACCTGATCGCCTTCCTGAAGGGTCTGCATGCCCGAACGGCGCAGCACGTTGACGTGGACGAAGACGTCCTTGCCACCGGTGCTGGGCGTGATGAAGCCAAAGCCCTTGTCGGCATTGAACCACTTCACGGTGCCGTCGACCTCTTCGCCACCGGCGCCGCCGGCATCGTAGCCGCCGCGGTCATAGCCGCCACGGTCGAAGCCACCGGTCGTCCGCGGACGGGCCGAACGCTGAGCGGTCGACGTATCGACCGTGTGGATGGAGGCCACCTGCGGACCCTTCGGCCCACGGGCCAGGTCACAGGTGATGGTGGTGCCTTCGTCCAGCGCGTCGTAGCCGGCGGCCTGAACCGCAGAGACGTGCAGGAAGGCATCGGGCGAACCGTCCTCAGGCGACACGAAGCCGAACCCCTTGGTGGGGTTGAACCACTTCACGGTGGCGGTGACGTTGGACTTGGTGATCTCGGGAGCGCGGAAGCCCTGGCGGGGCGGGCGGTCGAACATGTGTCTTCAAGCTCATAGAGTGTGCCGAATGTCTTTTGTCACAGGGTTCCGGTCCCAGGTCAAGCCTTCCAAAGGCAAGATGGCCGAATCGCCGCTAAATGCCCCACCCCAGGCTTACGCTTCCCCGCCCGGAAGCCCCGCGTCCACGCCCGGGCGGATCGGAAACGGCACCGAAGTGCCGCCCCACCCCCCGCTTTCGGCACCCCCGTACCACCGCGGAAGGCGCGACTCGGAGCGCTTTTGCACGCGCGCCGTGCGCCGCCGGATCAGGCGGCCGACTCGTTCAAGGTGGGATAATCGGTGTAGCCGTGCCGGTCGCCGCCATAGAAGGTCTTCTGGTCCGGCTCGGCCAGCGGGGCGTCGATGCGCAGCCGCTCCACCAGATCGGGGTTGGCGATGAAGGGCCGGCCGAAGGCGATCATGTCGGCATGGCCGCTCGCCGTCGCCTGGATCGCCATGGCACGGTCATAGACGTTGTTGGCCATGTAGCGGCCGGTGTAGAGCGCGCGCAACTCCGCCAGCTGCCCGCCGAATCCGGGATGTGGACCGCGGGTCACGCCCTCGATCATGTGCAGATAGGCGAGGCCATAATCGTTGAGGCGGCGGATCACCGGGCTGAAGGTGCCGACCGGGTCGCTTTCCCGGGCATCGTTGGCCGGGCTCAGCGGCGACAGGCGGATGCCGACCCGGTCGGCCCCGGCCTCCGCCACCACGGCGTCCAGCACCTCGAACAGGAAGCGGGCGCGATTCTCGACGGAGCCGCCATAGGAGTCGGTGCGCTTGTTGGTGCCGTCGCGCAGGAACTGGTCGATCAGATAGCCGTTGGCGGCATGCACCTCGACCATGTCGAAGCCGGCGGCCAGCGCGTTGCGGGTCGCCCGGCGGTAATCCTCGACGATGCCCGGAAGCTCCGCCGCATCGAGCGCGCGCGGGGTCGGAATATCCTTGAAGCCGTCGACGGTGAAGGCCTTCATCTCCGGCTTGACCGCCGAGGGCGCCACCGGCAGGGCACCGCCCGGCTGCAGATCGGGATGGGAGATGCGGCCGACATGCCAGAGCTGAAGGCACATGTGCCCGCCCTTGGCATGCACGGCGTCGGTCACCAGCCTCCAGCCCGCCACCTGCTCCGCGCTGTGGATGCCGGGGGTGTAGGCATAGCCCTTGCCCTGCGGCGAGATCTGCGTCGCCTCGGCGACGATCAGGCCGGCGCTGGCGCGCTGGGCGTAGTACTCGGCGTTCATCGCGGTCGGCACGCCGGTGGCGTTGTCGGTGCGGCTGCGGGTCAGCGGAGCCATGGCAATGCGGTTGGGCAGGGTATAGCGCCCGATCGTCACCGGCTGGAACAGGGGGGCCGCGTCCTGGCTGTCCGTCATGTCCGATCCATTCTGCTAATTGGCAACTGGAGAGGAAAGTGTGGCCCGGCTGAAGCCCCCGGCAAGGTGCCGCTGCGCAGCAGCGGTCAGATGGACAGCATGGCTGCCATACCGAGCTCGGCTCGGCAACGGGACCTTTCGGGTTCCCCAGCGGTTATTCCCGGCAGTTTCGCCCACCGAAAACGGGATCGCCGATGCAACACCCCTGGCCCGACCGCCTCTGGATCGTCCGCCACGGCGAGAGCGCCGGAAACGTCGCCCGCGACGCCGCCCATGCCGCCGGACTCAGCCGGATCGACATCGCCGAGCGCGACGTGGACGTTCCGCTCAGCCCGCTGGGCGAACGGCAGTCCGATGCGCTCGGCCGCTGGTTCGCCGCCATGCCGGCGGTGGAGCGGCCGGACGTGGTGCTGACCTCGCCCTACCGGCGGGCGATGCGCACGGCGGAACGGCTGCACCAGTCGGGCGGGCTGCCGGTCCATCCCGGCGACTTCGTGATCGACGAGCGGCTGCGCGAGAAGGAATTCGGCGTGCTCGACCGGCTGACCACCGCCGGCATCCGTCAGGAATTCCCCGAACAGGCCGAGTTCCGCCGCCTGCTGGGCAAGTTCTATCACCGGCCGCCGGGGGGCGAGAGCTGGTGCGACGTGATCCTGCGGCTGCGCAGCGCGCTCGACACCGTCAGCCTGCATCATGGCGGCCGGCGGGTGCTGATCGTCGGGCATCAGGTGGTAGTGCTGTGCCTGCGCTATCTGCTGGAGAATCTGACGGAGGAGGAGATCCTGGCCATCGACGCCGCCGGCGACGTCGCCAACTGCTCCGTCACCGAATACCGCTTCGATGCCAAGGCCGGGCCGCGCGGCGGGCTGCTGCTGCACCGCTACAATTTCGTCGCCCCGCTGGAGGAGGCCGGCGCCCCGGTCACCGCCGAGCCGGATGCCGCCGTTGCCGCCCGTTGAGGAGATGCGGCTGAGGAGAAACGATTGAGCACCCAAACAGACGAAATCCCCGTCACCGCCGACCTTCTGCGCCGCATGCCCCTGCCCCAGCCGGACGGTGACGGCGACAAGGAGACCCGCGGCCGGGCGCTGGTGGTGGCAGGCAGCGTGCCGGTGCCGGGCGGCGCCCTGCTGGCGGGGATCGGCGTGTTGCGGGCCGGCGCCGGCAAGCTGCAGATCGCCACGGTCGGCAGCGTCGCCCCTCATCTGGGCCTCGCGCTGCCGGAAGCCCTGGTCGCCGGTCTTCCGGAAACCGCCGACGGCGGTATCGCGCCCGAGTCGGCCGGGGCGCTGGCCGAGCGCGCCTCGCGCTGCGACACCGTGCTGATCGGTCCCGGCATGATGGACGGGCCGGCGGTGGCGAAGCTGACCGCGACGCTGTTGACCCGCCTGGAATTGGGCGAAAACGGGCCAAGGATAGTGCTGGACGCCGGTGCGCTGGCCGGGCTGGGACGCGACCCGGTACCGCTGCACCGGCATGACGGCCGCATCGTCGTCACCCCCCATGCCGGCGAAATGGCCGGGTTGCTCGGCTGCTCCCGCGACCGGGTGGATGCCGACCCGCTCGGCTGCGCCCGGGAGGCGGCAGCCCGGCTGAAGGCGGTGGTGGCGCTGAAGGGGGGGTGCACCCGCATCGTCGCCCCCGACGGCCGCGCCTGGGCCTATCGCGGCGGCACGGTGGGGCTGGCAACCTCCGGCTCCGGCGACACGCTGGCCGGCATCGTCGCCGGACTGTTGGCGCGCGGCGCCAGCCCGGAGCAGGCCGCCATCTGGGGCGTCTGCCTGCATGGCGAAGCCGGCAACCGCCTGACCGGCCGCATCGGCCCGCTGGGCTTCCTCGCCCGCGAATTGCTGGCGGAGATCCCGGCGGCGATGGCGGCACTGGCAAGCGAACCGGACGGCCGTTGAATCTCAGCGCACCGGAGCGCTGGCCGGCGCCGGCGGCAGGGCCGGGATTGCGGGAGGCGTCGTGCTGCGGCGGGGCTGCGACGGCGCCACATCGGCTGACAGGGCGGCATCACGGTCGCGGCAGCGGTCGACCACCTTCTGGCCGCAGGCGACGAAGCCCAGATCCTTGTTCAGGCAGATCCGGACCTCCGACACGTCGCGGCGGGAGCAGACGACCGCCACCCCCTCCGCCGTCAGGCCGGGATTGGCGTCGAGGAACAGCCGCTCGACCTGGGTTGCCGGCACGGTGGGGCCGGGCGCCTTCAACTGCCCCGGAATCGCCACCTTGGCGGCGGCGCCGCGCAGCTTGGCGAAATAATCGGTGGCGTTCAGGCCGGAGCAGGTCCCGTGCTTGCGCCATTCATGCATCATCAAGCCGACGCTGGGCATCACCGGCATGGTCTGGTCCAGCACCGCCTTCGGCAGGTTGCGGTCGCGGGTGCAGGTGGCGGGATAGCTGCCGTCATTGTACTGCGGCCACAGGCCATGGACGACGAAGCCGTATTTGCGGTCGCCGCACTGGTCGGGGTCGGGGCCGTTCCTGTCGCGGGCGCAATAGGTCGGCGTCCAGGACAGCGACAGGATGTAATAATCGAAATTGCCCGGCTCCGCCCGCCTCTGCGCCCAGGACGGACCGGCGATGAACAGTCCGGCAACCAGGGCGGACAGGAGGACGGCGGCAGCGCTTCTCATGGCGTTCTTCCCCACATATGTACTTCCTTGCGTTGCATACCATGGAAGGAGGTTGCTGTCGCGGGGTCTCGACACCAGTATCACTCATCCATCCTTCGGCCGGACGCCCGCGCGTTCCGTCCCATCAGCGGGTATAGTGACCGGCATGTTCACCCTGTCCGCCCCGATCCTGCTGCGCGCCTACGCCGCCGGCATCTTCCCGATGGCCGAAAGCGCCGAATCGCGGGAGCTTCATTGGTTCGACCCGGAACGCCGCGGCATCCTGCCGCTGGACGGCTTCCATGTGCCGCGCAGCCTGCGCAAGACGCTGCGCCGCTGTCCGTTCGAGTTGCGGTTCGACAGCGCCTTCCGCGCCGTGATCGAGGGCTGCGCCGAGGCGACGGAGGACCGGCCGAAGACCTGGATCAACGACGATATCGTCCGCCTCTATGGCGACCTGTTCGATTCCGGATTCGCCCACAGCGTCGAATGCTGGCGTGACGGCCGGCTGGTCGGCGGGCTGTATGGGGTGGCGATTGGCGGCGCCTATTTCGGCGAGAGCATGTTCAGCCGCGAGACCGGGGCCAGCAAGGTGGCGCTGGTCCATCTGGTCGCCCGGCTGCGCGCCGCCGGCTTCGCCCTGCTCGACACCCAGTTCGTGACCGAGCATCTGAGCCGGTTCGGCGCCGTCGAGATACCGCGCAACGAATACCGCCGCCGCCTCGCCGCGGCGATGGAGCGCAAGACCGATTTCCGCGGGGTCGACCAGCCGGCGGCGCTGGACGAGCTGCTGGAGCCGGCCGGCACGGTACACCCATAGACAGGCACCCTGCCGCCAGGGGTTATGCCGGAAGGGTCTGCCCAGGCCCCTCCCCTACCACCCCGGATCCATTGTGCGCTGCAGCGGGGGTAGCCATCCTCGGGCCATCCCCTGCCATGGCTGGAAGGCGCCCATGCGCTTCTGGAAGAATTCCCGGGTTCCGCCCGTCCTGACCATCGTCCTGGCCGGCCTCCTGATCGGCGCACCGCTGCTGGTGCTGAACGGCTTTCCGCTGACCTTCGACGACACGCCCGGCTATCTGGAGCCGGCCTTCAACATCCTGCATCGGGCGGCCCAGCCGGCCTGGACGCCGCCGCCGGACCTCTCGCCGCACGGCCCCGCCTCGGCCAACATCTTCTTCCTGCGGCCCTTCGGCTACATGCTGTTCCTGCTGCCCTTCGCCAGCGGCTGGGGCGTGTGGCTGATCCCGCTAGGCCAGGGGATTCTTGCGGCGGCGGTCCTGCGGGCGGCCCTGACTGCGGCGGGTGCGCCGGGCCGGCCGGGACTGTTCCTCGGCATCGCCGCGGTTCTGGGGCTGACCACCAGCCTGCCGCTGCATGTGGCGACGATCATGCCGGACTTCCTGACCGGGCTGGTGATCCTGCTGGTCTATGTCGTCGTCCTGCGCTGGCCGGCGCTGACCGTCTTGCAGCGGTTGCTGACCGTTGCGGCGCTGACCGGCATGATCGTCTGCCATCTCAGCCATCTGGCGATCCTGGGCGGGATGATCGTGCTGCTCGGGGTCTGGGCTCTGTGGCACGACCGCGCCATGCTGCGCTCGCTGGCCTGGGGGGTGCTGCTGCCGATGGTGCTGGCGGTCGGGCTGCTGAGCGCCTCCAACCTGCTGACCGCCGGCCGGCCGGTGCTGTCGGAAAGCTCCCCGGTTTTCCTGCTGGCCCGGCTGATCGGCGACGGTCCGGCCCGCGACTACCTGGCCGGCGCCTGCCGCAGCCGCGACTATCTGCTGTGCGGCAGCCTGGACAGTCTGGACCGCAGCGCGCCCGGCTATGTCACTTCCGACTATTTCCTCTGGCATCCCGATGGCGCCCGCCGCCGCTTCGGCGATCAGCCGCGCTTCGTGGCCGAAGCGGCGGAAATCGCCCACAACACCATCGCCAGCCGCCCGGCCGCGGTCGCCGAACATGGGCTGGCGAACGCCGCCGGCCAGTTCGTCGAGGTCCAGCCCGACGACACGCTGGACGATCCGGTCAAGCCGCTGACCCGTCGCCTGTTCAGCCGCTTCCCCGCACCGGTCTATGGCGCCTTCGACCAGTCGCTGCAGACGCAGGGGCGTTTCCCCCGCGACGGTTTGGCGCTGCTCCAGGGTCTATCCCTGTCGCTCGGCGTGCTGGGGCTGACCGCCCTTGGGCTGAGGCGCTGGAGTCGGGTCGACGGTCGGGTGCGGATGCTGCTGCTGGTGATCGGACTGGGTCTGACGCTGAACGCCTTCGTCACCGGCGGGCTGTCAGCCGTCCATGACCGCTATCAGAACCGCGTGATCTGGCTGATTCCCTTCGCAGCATTGGTTCTGCTGGCCACCGCCCGCAGCCGCGACGTCTTGCCCGCCAATCGGAAAAATCAGGCGACGGGATGGAACACACCGCCACGCATCGGCTCCGGCACGCCAGTGGTCGCCGGCAGGCTGAGCGGCAGTCCCAGCCGGCTGCGCACGGCGAGATAGCCGAAGGCCTGCGCCTCCAGCGCGTCGCCGTCCCAGCCGACGAGATCGGCCGGCTCGACCGGCACGCCGAGCCGGTCGGCCAGCATCGCCATCAGCGTGGCGTTGTGCCGCCCGCCGCCGCAGACCAGCCAGCGCAGCGGCGGGGCCGGCAGGTGGGGCACGACACGGGCGACCGATTCGGCCGTGAAGGCGGTCAGGGTCGCCGCCCCGTTCTCTGGCGACAAGGCCGCCACCGGCGCCGGGTCGAAGGCGTCCCGGTCCAGCGATTTGGGCGCCGGGCGGCTGAAATAGGGATGGGCCAGCAATGCCGCCAGCGCCGTATCGTCCACCCGGCCCGCCGCCGCCAGCGCCCCGCCGGCATCGAAGCGGCCGAGTCCATGGCGCAGCACCCAATCGTCGATCAGGGCATTGCCCGGCCCGGTGTCGCAAGCGACGACCTCGGCCTCCCCCTCCACCGGCTCGGGGTCCGATCCAGCTGACATTGGCGACACCGCCGATGTTGAGGACGGCAAGCGGGCGCGGCAACCCATGGGCCAGCGCCCGATGGACCAGCGGGACCAGCGGCGCCCCCTGCCCGCCCGCGGCCACATCGGCGCCGCGGAAATCATCGACCACGGCGATGCCGGTCGCCGCAGCAAGACGGGCGCCATCGCCGATCTGGCGGGTGATCCTCCGGTCGGGGTCATGGTGGATGGTGTGGCCGTGGAAGCCGATCAGCTCGACCGCCGCCGCCGCGACGCCCGCCTTGTCGAGCAGGCGATGCACCGCGTCGGCATGAGCATCGGTCAGGTCACGCTCGACCTCCGCCACCGGTCCGTTGTTGCCGGTCTGGCCGAGACAGCCGCGCAGCCGGGTCCGGAAGGCGTCGTCATAGGGGATGGTCAGGAAGTCGAGCGCCTCCACCCGGTCGCGGCCGTCGGTACGCAGCAGGGCGGCGTCGATGCCGTCCATCGAGGTGCCGCTCATCAGGCCGACGACCGTACGCAGCCCGTCCTTCGCTTCCATCATCGCTCCGCATCCCCCGTGACGATGCGGACCACTCTAGCTCAGCTGAGCCAAAGCTGCAGCATCAGCCGCTCGCGGCTGACCGGCGGGGTGGCGCGATGGTAGCAGGAGGTATCCTCCAGGAAGCCGGTGCCGGCCGGCCCCTCCACCACCAGGGCGCGGTCGCGGGCGAAATGGGTGAACAGCTGCTCGTCGCGGACGTTGGCCGAGCCCATCAGCATGCGCAGCGGCTTGCCGTGATGGCTGCCACGGACCAGCGCATGCTCTCCGGCGCCCGGTCCGACATCGGTCAGGTAGAACTGGGCCGAACAGAAATGGAAATCATGGACGTCGAAATGCCAGTCGATGGTCTGGCCGAGGTGGCGGCGCTCGTCGTCGGTGGCGTCGGTGACGAAGCTCCAGAACAGGCGCGGAATGATCTTGGTGGCGGGGAAGCCCAGGAACCTGCCGGCACACTCCATCAGCAGCGGATCGCGGCAGACCCGGCGCACCGCCGGGCAATCCAGCGGATCGGGGACGATGCCCATCACCGCGGGCGATCCATCCTCCAGCCGCCCGTTGCGGACAGTGTGGCGATGGAAGACGCGGTCGTCGCGCAGCCGCCGCTGCAGGGGAGAGTGGGTGGCGAACTCCACCATCTCCACCACCATCGACCGGGGCAGGTCGAAGCCGAACGCGATCGAGTCGCGCCGCAGGTCGGCCAGCGCACGCTCCACCGTCTGGCCGGCGAACAGGGTGGCCGGCAGCGGGGGCAAGGCGATGGGCGGGCCGGCCGGCGCCCGCTGGCGCGACCGGGGGGACAGGCGGCGCAGGGCACTGTAGCCGCGCCGAACCGACTCGAATCGGCCCAGCGCATAGTGAAGCTCTCCGGCGACGAGGCGCCGGGCAATGTTCGCAACGTTCATGGCATGTGCATCCCTGGGGGCAGCCGAAGGACCAACCGCGGTGGGTTGCGCGGCCTCTGGTGCCGGAATGCACGAAGTGTAGGCAGGTTTGGGGCAATTCTAAAAATACCCTTGTGGCGTACGCCCACACGCCAGGGGAATAGCCGGGCCGGCAGAGCGTCCTTCCCCTACGGTCGAAGCCGGGAGAAAAAGGCGCCCTGCCTTCCCGTCAGAGATTACAGCGCCTGCACGGCCTTCAGCACCGCGGCGACATGGCCGGTGACCTTCACCTTGCGCCAGACATTGCGGACGACACCGTCCTTGTCGATCAGGAAGGTGGCGCGGTCGATGCCCATGTACTTGCGGCCATACATGCTCTTCTCGACCCAGGTGCCATAGGCCTCGCAAACGGCGCCGTCGGTGTCGGAGGCCAGGGTGAAGGTCAGCTCGTGCTTGGCCTTGAACTTGTCGTGGCTGGCGACGCTGTCCTTGGAGACGCCGATCACCACCGCGTCGATGGCGGAGAAGTCGGGCAGCTGGTCGCGGAAGCCGCAAGCCTCCGAGGTGCAGCCCGACGTGTCGTCCTTCGGGTAGAAATACAAAACCACCGGCTTGCCGCGCAGGGCCGACAGCGTGACGCTGCCCCCGCCGTCGGTCGGCATGGTGAAATCCGGGGCGGGCGTTCCGACGTCTACGGTCATGGCTGCTTGACGATCCTTCTTCTTGCCGGCGGGGGAAGCATGTCCTCAGGCCGGAGGGGTGGCGGTGGGTGGAGCAAGACGGCTTGCCGGTTCCTCGACCAGGGTCTTGAATGACCATGGGCGCGGGCGGCGACGGCACGGATTCTGTGGTCCAGTTCGGGGAAGTCAACAGCGCCGGGCTCACGCTCGCCCTGAAAGTCGGCAGGAAAGGCGGCGCGGACCAGCCCGGCCAGCAGGCTGGGCGATACCTGGTCGGGGTCGAGCACCCCGGCGGTGGTCAGCCGCAGGAAGCCCTGCACCCGCCGCCACAGCCGCAGCGTCGCCTCCAGCTCCTCCGCCACCTCCTCCGTCAGCGTCCCTGTCCGGGCGGCGCATCCCAGCGCCTTGGCGGTGCCGATGTGCAGGATGTCCGGCCGCTCATGGCCGAAGCGCAATTGCAGGTACTGGGTGATGAACTCGATGTCGATCAGGCCGCCACGGGCGTATTTGACGTTCCAGACATTGGTCGTCCCGAACTCCTTCTCGATTCGCCGCCGCATGTCGGCGACGTCCCGCAGCAGCCGGTCGGCATCGCGCGGCGCCGTCAGGACGGAGCGGATCGCCGCCGACACCCGCCCGGCCAGCGCCGGATCGCCGCCGATCACGCGGGCGCGGGTCAGGGCCATGTGCTCCCAGGTCCAGGCGTCGGTCGCCTGATACTTGACGAAGGCGTCCAGCGAGGTGGCGAGCGGGCCGGCATTGCCCGACGGGCGCAGCCGCATGTCGACCTCATAGAGCCGCCCGTCCCCCATCGGCGCGGTGATGGCGTTGGTCAGCCGCTGGGTCAGCTTGATGTAATACTCGTTGGGCGACAGCGGCTTGACACCGTCGGACAGCCGCGGCCCACCGCCGCCCTGGCCGGACGCCACGTCGTAGATGACGATCAGGTCGATGTCCGACGTGATCGTCAGCTGCCGGCTGCCCAGCTTACCCATCGCCACCACCACCCAGGCGCCGCCGGGAATATGGCCGTGGCGCTGGGCGAACTCCTCCTCCACCCGGCGGGCAAGGTCGGGGACGACGATATCGGCCAGATCGGCCAGGAAGGCGCCGCAGCGGTCGCCGTCGGTGATGCCGCGCAGGATGTGCACCCCGGCACGGAAGCGCTGGTCGTTGGTCCAGCGCCGCGACAGGGTCAGCGCGTCCTCGAAATCGCGGGCCGTCGCCATCACGCGGGCGTGGTCGTCGGCCAGCCCGTCCTCCTTGCCCGGCAGCGGGTCGAAGAAGTCGGGCGACAGCACGGCATCGAGCAGCGACGGGTTGCGCGACAGGGTGTGCGCCATCTGCGGCGCGATGCCCATGATCTCCGCCACCAGCTCCAGCAGCCAGGGATTGGCGACGAACAGCGAGAACAGCCCGACACCGGCCGGCAGCTTGCCGAGGAAATCGTCGAAGTTCATCAGCGCCGAATCGGGGGCGGGCGTCTTGGCCAGGGCGCTCAGCAGGGCCGGCGTCAGCTCCGTCAGCAACTCGCGCGCCCGGCCCGACCGCGTGGCGCGGTAGCGGCCGCGATGCCAGGCCGACACCACGCTGATGACGCGGGCCGGATCGGCGAAGCCCATGCCTGTCAGCGTCTCCACCGTGCCGGGATCGGGGTCGGTGCCGGTGAAAACGAGATTGCCGGGGCCGGAGAGCGACGGCGCCTCCTCGAACAGCTCGGCATAGCGGTCCTCGACCTGCCCCAGAGTCGCCAGCAGCTCCGCCCGGAACGCGGCGGGGTCGTCATAGCCGAGGAAGGTCGCCAGATGCGCCACCCCGGCATCGTCGGCGGGAATACGGTGGGTCTGCTGGTCGTCGATCATCTGGATCCGATGTTCGACACGGCGCAGGAAATGATAGGCCCCGGCAAGCTCCTCCACCGTCTGCGGCGGCACCCGTCCGACGTCGCGCAACGCCTCGTTCGCCATCAGGGTCGGGGCGATGCGCACGCGCGGGTCGCGGCCGCCGAAGATCAGCTGCTGGGTC
Organism: Azospirillum sp. B506; assembly: GCF_000333595.1. Classification (GTDB taxonomy): domain Bacteria; phylum Pseudomonadota; class Alphaproteobacteria; order Azospirillales; family Azospirillaceae; genus Azospirillum. The sequence continues at coordinate 7,714 of NZ_BADK01000515.1, read as the reverse complement.
TGGGCGAAGAACTCGATCTCGCGGATGCCGCCGCGGCCGACCTTGATGTCGTGGCCGTTGACCGTCACCTCGCGATGTCCCTTATGGGCATTGATCTGGCGCTTGATCGAGTGGATGTCCTGGATGGCGGCGAAATCCAGGTTGCGGCGCCAGACGAAAGGCTCCAGGAAACGAAGGAAGGAGGCGCCGGCCTCCGGATCGCCGGCGATGGGGCGGGCCTTGATCATGGCCGCGCGCTCCCAGTTCTGGCCGACGCTGCCGTAATAAATTTCGGCCGCGGAGACGGAAACTGCCAGCGGCGTGGCGCCCGGATCCGGCCTAAGCCGAAGGTCGGTGCGGAAGACGTAGCCGTCCTTGGTCCGTTCATCCATAATGCGGACAAGATCGCGTGCGAGCCTGATGAAGGTTCGCGCGAGGTTGTCCGGCTGGGGCGTCTGCACAACAGCGTCGTCGTACAGGACGATCAGGTCGATGTCGCTGGAATAGTTGAGTTCGCGCCCGCCAAGCTTGCCCATGCCCAAAACGATCAGGCCCGAACCGACCCACGGTCGCTGCGGATCCGGCAGCGTCAGCGTCCCCGCCTCCCCGGCGCGGCGCAGCAGGAAATTCGCGGCCAGCCGGACCCCCGTCTCCGCCAGCTCCGACAGGGCGCCGGTGACGCGGAACAGCGGCCACGCCCCGACGATGTCGGCCAGCGCGATCAGCAGCGCCGCCCGCCGCTTCGCCACCCGCAGGCCGGCCATCAGCCGGTCCATCGATTTCTCCTCGCCATGCTCGGCGTGGAGCGAGGAAATCAGCGCGGCGAAAGTGGCGTCGAAGCCGTCCTGCACGGTCCGCGCGACGAAGGGCAGCTCCCGCGTCAGGCTATGGCCGAGATACGGGCTGTTGCCGCACACCGCCTCGATCAGCGCCCGCCCGCTGTCCGTCTCGGCGAAGGCCTCCGCCCAGACGCGGATCTCCGGCTCCGCCGCGGCGGCCTGCTGGCGCCAGCGCTCCATCCCCAGCGCCGCCTGCGCGCTGTCGAAGGGCTTCGGCAAGGGGCTTGAGAACACGATGGTGCTGGGCATGACAGCGGTCTTTCCTGCTCAAATCATAGGCAGAAAGCTGCACGTCTCGGGCATGAAGGTCAATCGGGCCGATTCGCGCTTGTCTTCTTCTCCCCCCTCTCCCCCCCGGGGAGAGGGTCGGGGTGAGTGGGATGCACTGCGTGGGGCTGGTGAAAGAGCAAGCAGTTCGCGTTCCTTGAACATCCTCGCCTTGCCTCCCCCTCACCCTAACCCTCTCCCCGGGGGGGAGAGGGGATTGTTTCCCACATCCCAGGCCGGTGCTCGATGATCCGACGCACCGCGAAGATTCTCGTCCTGACGCTGACCGGGCTTGGCGCCATGGCCCTGATGGCCGGCGGCCTGTTCGCCTGGAGGCTGTCACAGGGGCCGATCGCGCTCGACCCGCTGATTCCCTACGTCGAACGGGCGCTGAGCGACCGCGACGGCCGGTTCCAGGTCGACATCGGCGAACTGGTCCTGTCGCTGGAAGAGGAGGACGGGCTTGACGGAGCCGACCGCCGTCTCGACCTGCGCGCCCGGCGGGTGCAGGCGCGGAATGCCGATGGGGCGGAGCTGGCGGCGGTGCCCGAGATGGGCATCGGCTTCTCCATCCCGGCCCTGTTCCGCGGCACGCTGTCCCCGACACGCCTCGATCTGGTCCGGCCGCGCCTGTCCATTCTGCGCCGGGCCGACGGCAGCCTCGCCTTCGATGTGCGGGCCGACGCCGAGTCCGCGCGCAAGCCCGACGACGGCAGTCCCGACCTGGTGGACGAGGCGATGGACAGCCTGCGCCGCCCGCCCGACATCGACCGGCCGCTGGGGCTGCTGCGCCGGCTGTCGGTGATAGGGGCCGACCTGCGGGTCGAAAACCGCATGCTCGACCTGTCCTGGCATGCCACCCGCGCCGACGTGGTGCTGACCCGCGACGACAATGGGGCCCGGGGTCGCGCCCGTGTGATCCTGGACCTCGGCAATACCGGCGGAGCGGCGGCGGCACGCGCCGTGACCCTCGCCGCCGCCGGCCGCTACAACATCGCCGACAACACCAGCGACCTGACCCTGTCCTTCGACGGGCTGGACCCTGCCTCCCTGGCGCAGATCGGGCCGGCCCTGACACCGCTGTCGGCGGTGACGCTGCCGCTGTCCGGCACGGTCACGGCACGGCTCGACCAGCGCTTCGAGCCGCTGACGGCGGACATCAACCTGCGCGGCGGCGCCGGCACCATCGCCCTGCCCGCCCTGGGACCGGAGCCGGCCGCCGTGCAGAGCTTCGCCTTGCGCGGCGCCCTGGATGTGCCGGGCCGGCGTCTGCGGATCGGGGATCTGTCGCTGACGGCGGCGGCGGGCGGCAGGCCGCTGGCACTGAGCGGTCGGGGGGACCTGGCGGAGACCGAGCATGGCCGTGACATCCAGGCCAGCCTGTCGCTGACCGCCGGCGGCCGTACCGCCGGGCTGGAGCTTTCGGGACGGCAGGAGCCGGGCAAGGACGGCCGGGCGGCGGCAAAGCTGACCGGCTTCACCCCCGCCGCCATCGCCGGTCTCGCGCCGCTTCTGGAGCCGCTGAAAGCGGCGGAGCTGCCGTTGTCGGGCACGGTGGAGGTCGCCTTCGATTCGTCGCTGCAGCCGACCGGCGGCGCGGCGGACATCGCCGCCGGCCGCGGCCGGCTGCTGCGCCCGGACCTGTTCGAGGGGCCGGTGCCGGTGGAGTCGGCCCGGCTGCGCCTGCATGGCGACCGCGACCGCATCGAGCTGGACGGGTTCAGCGCCGTGCTGGGCGAGGCGGGCGGGCCGCAGCCACGGGTGGAGGCCTCGGCCACCGCCCGGCGCCAGGGCGACCGCATGCTGGTGGAGACGCAGGCGACCGCCCTTGGCGTGGCGCTGGACGAGTTGCGCCGCTACTGGCCGACGAGCGCCGGGGCCAATGCGCGCGAGTGGGTGACCCGGAACCTCTCACATGGAACGGTGACCCAGGCGCGGGCGGAAGCGGCGCTGTCCGTGCCGCTCGACGGGCAGGGAATGCCGTCGGGAGAGCCGGAACAGACCCGTTTCCTTGCCACCATCGCCGGCGACGACGTCAGCGTCCGCTATTTCCACAACCTGACGCCGGTCACCGGCGCGGCCCTGGAGGCGACGACCGACGGCAAGACCTTCACCGTCCTGACGAGGGGCGGCCGGATCGCCGATGCCAAATCGGGCGACATCGAGGTCGGCGACGGCAAGGTGGTGATCGGCGGGCTGGACATCGGCAAGGAGACGATGGACATCCGCCTGCCGGTCCAGGGACCGGTGCGGTCCATCCTGACCCTGATCGACATGCCGCCGCTGGGCTATCCTACCAAGCTGGAGATGGACCCGAAGCGCACCCAGGGCACGGCCGAGGCGCAACTGCATTTTGCCTTCCCGCTGCTGGCCGACCTGAAGGTGGAGCAGCTCGACCTCGACGTGACCGGCAAGCTGCACAAGGTCGGGGTGGAGAAGGTCGCGGCCGGGCTGAACGCCACCGACGGCGAGCTGTCGCTGGCGCTCGACCTCAAGGCGATGCAGATCAAGGGCACCACCAAGCTGGACGGCATTCCCGTCGCCATCGACTGGACCGAGTCCTTCGACAGTGCCGCCAAGGGGCCGCGCACCCGCATCGCGGTGAAGGGCGACGCCACCGCCGACGACCTGCGCGCCCACGGCATCGACCTGGAGGACCGCGTGCAGGGTCCCTTCGGCGCCGACATCCTGTTCACGGTCGACCGCAAGCACAAGCTGCTGCTGACCGGCAATCTGAACCTGGAGAAGACCCGGCTGTCGATCGAGGAGCTGGGCTGGGCCAAGCCCGCCGGCAAGCCGGGCACCGGCAAGCTGACGCTGGAGTTCGACAAGGACCGGCCGACCCGGATCAGCAACCTGACCGTCGATGCCGGCGGGCTGAAGGCCGTCACCAACCTGGAGCTGGCCGATGGCGGCAAGCGGGTGGCGCGGGTGCAGACCCCCAGCTTCAAGCTGGGCCAGACCGATCTGCGCGCCGACCTGACCGTGCTGCCTCCGGCGAAGCCCGGCGGTCCGGCAGGCGGCTATGCCGGCACCATAAGCGGCGCCAGCCTGGACGCCCGCGGCCTGACCGGCAAGACGCCGTCGGGCGAGGGCGCGGTGGCCCCGCCGCCGAAACAGCCGCCATCCGCCACCGACGACGGCCGCAAGACGCCGCTGGACCTTGCCATCAAGTTCGATTCCGTGGTCTTCGGCGACAGCCGGCGGCTGCGGCAGGTGGCGGGAACCATGAAGCGGGACGCCACCGCCTGGACCCTGCTGGACCTCGCCGGCCGCAGCGACGGCGGCGGCGTGTCGCTGAAATGGCGGCCGGGTCCGCAGGGTGTCTACGACCTTGCCGTCGCCGCCGACGATCTCGGGTCGGCCTTGCAGGCGATGGACCTGAACGACCGCATGCGCGGCGGACGGCTGACCCTGACCGGCCGGTCGGCGGCACCGCGGGCCGATGCCGCCATCGTCGGCAAGGCGGAGATCCGCGACTACACGCTGATCGACGTCCCGGCCCTGGCCCGCATCCTGAACGCCATCTCGCCGTCCGGCTTCGCGGAGTTGCTGGGTGGCGGCAAGGGCATCGCTTTCGGTCGGATGTCGGCGGATTTCCGCAAGGAGGGCCGTCTGCTGACCCTGAAGGATCTGCGGACCTCCGGCTCGGCACTGGGCCTGACGCTGGAGGGCCAGATCGACCTGGAGACGGAGACCGCCAACCTCAAGGGCACCATCGTCCCGGTCTATGGCCTGAACCGCCTGATCGGACAGATCCCGCTGCTGGGCGACGTGCTGAGCGGTGGCGAGGGCCAGGGCATCTTCTCCGCCACCTGGCATGTCCAGGGACCGCTGTCCGACCCCGACGTGTCGGTCAACCCGCTGGCGGTGCTGGCGCCGGGCTTCCTGCGCAACCTGTTCTTCCTGGGCGGCGACGGCACGCCGATGCCGGACACCAAGCCGCCGCCTGAAGCGCATACCCGATAAGGGGCGCGGTGGGCGGGGCGCTTCCGCGCCCCCCCTCGCCTCTTCCTTACCCCACCTTCACCAGCGCGTGGCGCTTCTTGCCGGCGCTGAGCTTCACCACACCGTCGGCATTCAGGTCCGCCGTGGTCGCCTTGGCCGTCTCGTCGGCAATCGGCCCGTCGTTCAGCTTGGCGCCGCCGCCTTTGATCAGCCGGCGCGCCTCGCCCTTCGACGCGGCCAGACCGGCCGACACCAGCAGGTCGACCACCGGCAGGCCGGCCTCCAGATCGGCGCGGGCGACCTCGATGCTCGGCAGACCCTCGGCCGCGGCCCCTTCCTCGAAGGCGCGGCGCGCCGTCTCGGCCGCCTCCAGAGCGGCCTCCTCGCCGTGGGCGAGCTTCGTCACCTCGTTGGCGAGGATCTTCTTGGCCTCGTTGATCTCCGCGCCCTGCAGGCTTTCCAGCCGGGCAACCTCGTCCAGCGGCAGTTCGGTATAGAGACGCAGGAAGCGGCCGACATCGGCATCCTCGGTGTTGCGCCAGTACTGCCAGAAATCGTAGCTGCCGAGCTTGTCGGCGGTCAGCCAGATGGCACCGGCCGCCGTCTTGCCCATCTTGGCGCCCGACGATGTGGTCAGCAGCGGCGTGGTCAGACCGAACAGGTCGGCGCCGTCGGTGCGGCGGCCGAGTTCGACGCCGTTGACGATGTTGCCCCATTGGTCCGACCCGCCCATCTGCAGCGTGCAGCCATGGCGACGCTTCAGCTCCACGAAGTCATAGGCCTGGAGAATCATGTAGTTGAATTCGAGGAAGGTCAGCGGCTGCTCGCGATCCAGCCGCAGCTTGACCGATTCGAAGCTCATCATCCGGTTGATGGTGAAATGGCGGCCGATGTCGCGCAGCAGCGGGATGTATTTCAGCTCGTCCAGCCAGTCGGCGTTGTTCGCCATCACCGCGTCGGTCGGACCGTCCCCGAAGGTCAGGTAACGGCCAAAGATGCGCTTGATGCCCGCCATGTTGTTGGCGATGACCTCGTCGGTCAGCAGCTGGCGCGCTTCGTCCTTGCCCGACGGATCGCCGATCTTGGTGGTGCCGCCGCCCATCAGCACGATGGGCTTGTGGCCGGTCTTCTGCAGCCAGCGCAGCATCATGATCGGCAGCAGGCTGCCGACATGCAAGGAATCGGCGGTGCAGTCGAAGCCGATATAGGCGACGATCGGCCCCTTCTGCGCACGCTCGTCCAGCGTGGCGAGATCGGTGCACTGGTGGATGAACCCGCGCTCCTGAAGGGTGCGCAGGAACTCCGAGGCGGGAGCCGAGGGGGTGGTCGTCGTCATGGCCGCAATCCGGCTGTCGTTGGAATGAAGGGCGGAGAAATCCCGCGGTCTGTTAGCACGGAACGGCCCCTGCCTCAATGCGGCGGCCCCGATTGCCGCGGGTGGGACCGTCCGCTCTGCCGCTCAATCATCGCTGCACCGCCGCAAGTCAAAACCCGCAAAACGCGACGGGGAATTCGCTGGAATCCTCTCCTGTCGCAATTGACATTGATTCGCAAAACTGGAGTTCGGCCTTGACTGCATTTTGGGCAGGCCACCCACCCCAATTGATAGTGACTATCAACTACATCGTTGTTTCAAATAGAGATTTTTATTGTGCGAGTCCTTCGGCTGTGCCAAGGTGCGACAAATCGTCTATTTCGGAGCACCCAATCATGCAAGGCGATCAAGGGGTCCTGGACCGTTTGAACAAGCTGCTCACCGGCGAGCTGAGCGCCGCCGACCAGTATCTCTCCCATGCGCGCACCATGGAAGACATGGGCCTCAAGGCGCTGAGCGAACGCATCTCGCACGAGCGGGTGGAAGAGCTTGAGCATGCCGACAAGCTGATCCGCCGCATCCTGTTCCTTGAAGGCACCGCCGACGTCGCCAGCCGCGATCCGATTCACATCGGCAAGACCGTGCCGGAGATGATGCGCAACGACCTGAACCTCGAATATGAGGTGGTCGCCGCGCTGAAGGAAGCCATCGCCTATTGCGAGCAGGTGAAGGATTACGACACCCGCCGTATCCTGCTGGAACTGCTGGTCGACACCGAGGAAGATCACGCCCACTGGCTGGAACAGCAGCTTGGCCTCATCGACATGCTCGGCCTGCAGAACTACCTGCAGTCGGCCATGGGCGGCTTCCCCACCTGAGCGGAGGACGGATCATGAAAGGCAACAGCGACGTCATTGCCCAGCTTCAGATCGTCCTGAAGGACCAGCTGACGCAGATCAACCAGTATTTCCTGCACGCCCGCATGCTGAAGAACTGGGGCGTCAAGGCACTGGGCAAGTGGGAGTATCACGCCTCCATCGAAGTGATGAAGAGCGCGGACGAGATCATCGAACGCATCCTCTTCATCGAGGCGATCCCCAACCTCCAGGATCTCGGCAAGCTGCGCATCGGCGAGGACGTGCCGGAGATCCTGGCCAGCGACCTCGCCGCCGAGCAGGAGGCCCGCGACCGCATCGCCGCCGCCATCGCCGTGTGCGAGGAGAAGGCCGATTACGTGTCGCGCGACGAGCTGTCCGAGCTGCTGGAAGAGTCGGAAGAGCGCATCGACTATCTGGAAACCAGCTGAGCCTGATCGACGACATCGGTCTGCCCACTACATCCAGTCGGCGATGGGCGAGATCAAGGA
>NZ_BADK01000516.1 GCF_000333595.1 Azospirillum sp. B506 | reverse complement strand
CGGATTGTTGGATGACCGGAATGACTGAGCCGACCAAGCCGTCCGTCGCCAAGCCGGCCGTCATCGTCTTCGATGTCGGCCAGGTGCTGATCGAATGGGATCCGCGGCATCTCTACCGCGAGCTGTTCGATGGTTATGAAGACCTGATGGAGGATTTCCTCGACCGGGTCTGCACCCCGGCCTGGAACCTGGAGCAGGACCGCGGCCGCCCCTGGAAGGACGCGGTCGCCCTGCTGACCGAGGAACATCCGGACTGCGCCGAACTGATCCGCGCCTATGACGACATGTGGGAGCGCATGGTGCCCGGCGCGATCCCCGGCACGCCGGAGATCCTGGCGGAGCTGAAGGCGCGGGGCATCCCGGTCTACGCCATCACCAACTTCTCGGTCGAGAAGTTCGAGGTGACGCGCAAGCGCTTCGAGTTCCTGAACGGCTTCGACGGGATCATCGTTTCGGGTCAGGAACGGCTGGTGAAGCCCGATCCGGCGATTTATCGGCTGCTGACGGATCGTTACGGTCTCGAACCAAAAGACTGCTACTTCATCGACGACAACCCCGACAATGTCGAGGCGGCAAAGTCGGTGGGCATGTCGGCGCACCTGTTCCTGGGTGCCGAAGCCCTGCGACGGGACCTGGAGGCGCTGGGGGTGCTGTGAGGGGGAGCGGACGCTCCTCCCCTCCTACTCCGCCGCCGCCTCGCGGTCGGTGGCGGAATTGAAGGCATAGGTCTTCCAGGTCGGCTCATAGCTGTCGTCGGCCTGGTTGCCCCACACCGACCAGTTGGGCCGGGCGCCGCGGGCGAACATCTCCAGATAGGGGCCTGGGCTGCAGGCCTCGATCAATTCATACTGCTCGTCCGGCTTGCGGCTGTGCTCGCGCTTGCGGCTCTCGATCAGATTGACCTGGGTCCGGCCGGGCGGCAGCGTGCGGGCCTTCTTGCCGCGGACGCCGAACAGGATCAGTTCGGTCACGTTGCGGAAGTAAAAGCCGACACCGCGCCCGTCCGACCCGCCATCCTTGCGCACCTTGTGCCAGATCAGGTTGGTCTTGTAGTCGAAGCCCCAGCTGCGCATCACCTGCAGCCCTTCCGGCAACAGGGCGTTGGGAACCCAGAGATAGAGGTGCGCGGTCGGTGCGGCGATGTCGGCGACCGGCAGGGCGCAGATGTCCTCCACCGTCATGGTGCCGTAGCGGGACAGGCGGCGATGCTCGGGCGCCATCTTGCCGGTGCGGTTGACGAAACGCCAGGGCGGGTCCGCCATCACGGTGGCGAAGCGCCGGTCACCGGCGAAGGCCACCAGATCCTGCGCCGGATCCGATGCTGTCGCCACCGTCTTGCTGTCGCCCATCGCTGCCTCGAAATCCTGAACAAATGCGGTACCGGGGGGTGCAAACTCGCACGGGGGGACAGCGCCGTCAATCCGGTCTGAACCCCGGCAGCGATGCTGTCACAACAGCCGGGTCCACGGTTCCGTCACTCATCCTCACCGGCTTCGGCCATGGCGCGCAGGGCGGCGCGCTCGGCAACGCTGACGATCAGCCCCTGGGTTTCCACGCCGACAGCGCGCAGCTTGGCCAGCGCCCGCGACAGGGTTTCCGGCTGCATGCCCAGGCGGCGGGCGATCAGCGCCTTGTCGAAGGGGAGCTGGAACTGCGCCGGGCCATCGCCCGACGGGCAGACCCGCATCAGGAAGGCAGCGACCCGCTGCGGCGCCGGCTGGACCTGAAGCTGCTCGATCTGCGTCACCAGATGGCGCAAGCGGACCGACAGCGATCCCAGCATGCCGAAAGCGATGCGGTCATCCTCGCGCAG
>NZ_BADK01000517.1 GCF_000333595.1 Azospirillum sp. B506 | reverse complement strand
CCGATTTTCGCATCCACCCAAAGACGGGGCGGGTATCAGCTCCAGCCCGATCAGGAACAGCAGCATGACGACGCCGAGTTCCGAAGCGTGAGCGATGGCCCCCACAATGGTCACCAGCCCAAGGCCCGCCGGCCCCACCGCCAGCCCGGCGGCAAGATAGCCGAGCGGAGCGCCGAACCCGAACCGCTTCGCCACCGGAACGGCAACCACCATCGCCGCCAGCAGCACAACCAATGTCACAAGCTCCGCCATATTCTCCGCCGCTCGACTGTCGCCGCGGCACTATGACGCGATTTCAACGGACAAGGCCAGACGCTTGACCGCCAGCCTGACCATACACCTTGATGCTATTGATTATCCGCTATCGATCACTCGGCGGGGGACGCAACGCGCGAGCGGTTGGACGGCGATTTGCCCGCCGCCCAGCGGGTCAGCAACAGGATGCCGACGACCACGCCGACATAGGCGATCAGCTGCGCTTCGGTCGGACGGTCGGTGTAGCCGACCAGCACATGCAGCGCCTGCCCGACGAGGCTGTTGTCGCGCAGCAGGCCCGAACTGTCCCACAGCACGTCACCACCGGCATTCAACACGCCGCCCTGCGCCAGGAAATTGACCGCCGTGGCAGCCATGCCGGCGGCCAGCAGCGTCAGCAGCCAGGTGGTGGTGGCGAACAGGTGCCGCGTCGGAATCTGCAGCAGGCCGACATAGAGCAGGACGGAAACCAGCGCCCCCAGCGCCATGCCGCCCAGCCCGCCTGCAGCAACGGTGGCGATGCCGCCTTCCTCCGACGCCAGGATGCCGGTCAGGAACAGCACGACCTCCGACCCTTCGCGCAGCACGGCGACACCGATGACAATGGCCAGCGCTGCCAGCGACTTCTCGCCGCTCTGTACCGCACGGCCGACCGCCTTCATGTCGCGTGCCAACTCGCGGCCATGCTGCGCCATCCAGGCATTGTGCCAGGCCAGCATGACGACGGCGATCAGCAGGACCGTGGCGTTGAACAGCTCCTGCCCGGTGTCGGCGAACAGCGAACTGATACCATCGGCAAAGGCGGCGACAATGCAGGAGCCGACGATGCCGCCGACAATGCCGAGCGCGATCCAGCGGCCACGTCCGGCCACCCCCTGGGTAGCCGCCAGCACGATGCCGACGATGAGGCCCGCTTCGAGGACCTCGCGAAAGACGATGATCAGACTGGCGAGCATGGTCGTCTCCGGTACGGGGCGGTCTATCTCAAGACTGCGTTACAAGCCTTAAGACTGTGTCACTGGATCTTGTGACCGCATCACTCGGCGATCACGGCGCCCTGCGCCGTCGCCTCGTGGAATTCGCCGAAGAAGGGATAGCG
>NZ_BADK01000518.1 GCF_000333595.1 Azospirillum sp. B506 | reverse complement strand
CGCCGGTCAACTGAATTGCCGGGCCGACGATGTGCGCTTTGTCGGCGGCAAGGTCTTCTCCGACGCCAACCCGGACAACAGCCTGTCCTTCTCCCGCGTCGCCGCCGCCGGCCATTGGTCGCCCGGCACTTTGTCAGGAGGGCAGGGGCCGGACGGGCAGGAGGCGCCGCTGCGCGAGACCGCCTTCTGGACGCCGGAGCCGCTGAAGGCGCCGACCGACGCCGACCACATCAACAGCTCGGCCTGCTACGGCTTCATCTTCGACTTCTGCGGGGTCGAGATCGACCGGACGACGGGGGCGCTGCGGATCGACCGCTACGTCACAATGCACGATGCCGGCCGGCTGCTGAACCCACTGCTGGTGGAAGGGCAGATCCTGGGCGGCTTCGCCCATGCCGTCGGCACCGCGCTGTACGAGGAATATGCCTATGGCGACGACGGCCGGTTCCTGTCCGGCAGCTTCGCCGACTATCTGGTGCCGACCGCCTGCGAGGTGCCGGTGCCGGTGATCCTTCACCGCGAAAGCCCGTCGCCGGTGACGCCGCTCGGCGCCAAGGGGGTGGGGGAGGGGAACTGCATGAGCACCCCGGTCTGCCTCGCCAACGCGGTGGCGGACGCGCTGTCGGGCGTATCGGTGGATGAGGTGCCGTCGCTGCCGATCACCCCGGCCAAGCTGGCGGCGCTGATCCATCCGCCGGAACCGTCGCGCCCGGCATCTGCAGCCGGCTCTTCCACTCCGCCGCCCTCCGCCGTCAAGGGCGGGCGCGGCCTGACCGGCGAGGGCAGCTGCGAGGTTCCGGCGACGCCGGAACAGGTCTGGGCCATCCTGCTCGATCCGAAGGAATTGGCGGCGCTGCTGCCGGGCTGCGAAGCGCTCGACCTTGTCGGCCCCAACGCCTACCGGGCGGAGGTGGTGGTCGGCATCGGCCCGGTGCGCGGCCGCTACACCGCGGAGGTCGCCTTGTCCGACCTCGACCCGCCGGACGCGCTGACCCTGACCGGCAGCGGCACCAGCGCGCTCGGCTCGGGCAGCGGCACCGGGCACGTCACGCTGGAGCGCACCGCCGAGGGCACGCGCGTCACCTACCGCTACAGCGCGTCGGTCGGCGGCAAGGTCGCCGCGGTCGGCGGCCGGATGCTCGACAGCGCCTCGCGCCTGCTGATCGGCCAGTTCTTCGAGAAGCTGGTTGCCCGCTCCGGCGGCGCGGCTTCCGAAGTCG
>NZ_BADK01000519.1 GCF_000333595.1 Azospirillum sp. B506 | reverse complement strand
GCCGTTTCGTCGCCCAGGCCGCCCGCCAGGACCAGTTCCTGGAGGTGGTCAGCGGTGAGGAGGCGCGTGCCCGCTTCCATCGCCATCTCGACCTGTCGCCGCGGGGGGAGGAGCGGGTGCCGCTGTCCGCCGCCTTGGGCCGCGTGCTGTCCGCCGACGTGGTGGCGGAGGTCGACGTGCCCGGCTTCGACCGTTCGGTGGTCGATGGCTTCGCGGTGCGCGCCGCCGATACGGTCGGCGCGGCGGAGGACCGGCCTGTCGCCCTGCGCCTGAACGACGAGGTGCTGGCCGCCGGCCATGCCCCCGAACTGACGGTGGAGCCGGGCACCGCCACGGTGATCGCCACCGGCGGCATGCTGCCGCGCGGTGCCGACGCCGTGGTGATGGTGGAGACGACGGAGGCGGTGGAGCGCCCGGACGGCCTGTTCGTCAGCCTGACCCGCCCGGCCAACCCCGGTGCCTTCGTCGCCGCCGCCGGGTCCGACATCGGCCGGGGCGAGGTGGTGTTGCGCAAGGGCCAGCTGCTGACCTCGCGCGAGATCGGCGTGCTCGCCGCCATCGGGCTGGCCGAGGTCGCGGTGGTGTGCCGGCCGCGCGTCGCCATCCTGTCCACCGGCGACGAGATCGTGGCCCCCGGCCAGCCGATCCGTACCGGGGCGGTCTATGACAGCAACGGTGCCATCCTGGCCGCTGCGGTGTCCGAACTGGGCGGCGAGCCGGTGGCCCTGGGAATCGCCCCGGACGAGGATGCGGCGCTGGAGCGGCTGGTCGCCCGGGGGCTGGAGTGCGACGCGCTGCTGCTGTCGGGCGGCACGTCGAAGGGGGCGGGCGACCGCTCCCACCGCATCGTCGCGCGGCTGTCCGATCCCGGCATCGTCGCCCATGGCGTGGCGCTGAAGCCGGGCAAGCCGCTGTGCCTCGCGGTGACCGGCGGCAAGCCGGTGGTGATCCTGCCGGGCTTCCCGACCTCGGCCATGTTCACCTTCCACAGAAACGTCGCGCCGGTGATCCGCGCCCTGGCCGGCCTGCCGCC
>NZ_BADK01000520.1 GCF_000333595.1 Azospirillum sp. B506 | reverse complement strand
ACGGTCTCGACTTCCCAAGGCGCTTGGAATCGTGCAGCGGATCGCACGCGACCTCGGCCTTCCGTTACCGACGGTCTGAACGCGCCCATGGCCGATCCCCGCCCAAAGATCCTGGTGGTTGACGATATACCGTCCAACGTCCATGTGCTGAGCCGCATCCTGAAGGACGATTACGACATCTATTTCGCCACCGACGGCGAAAAGGCGTTGGATCTGGTGCAGGTGCGGATGCCCGACCTCGTGCTGCTGGACATCATGATGCCGGGGATGGACGGGTACGAGGTGTGCCGCCGGATCAAGGCCGATCCCACCACCCACGACATCCCGGTCATCTTCATCTCCGCCAAGAGCGAGGTGGAGGACGAGACCCGCGGATTGGAGGTGGGGGCCATCGACTTCATCACCAAGCCGATCAGCCCGCCCATCGTCAGGGCGCGGGTGCGCAACCACCTGCTGCTGAAACGCCAGACCGACCTGCTGCGCAGCCTGTCCTTCCTGGACGGGTTGACCGGCATCGCCAACCGTCGCCGCTTCGACGATGCGATGATGCGCGAATGGCGGCGTTGCGCCCGGTCGCACCTGCCGCTGTCGCTCGTCATCCTCGATGTCGATTATTTCAAGGCCTACAACGACCATTACGGCCATCAGGCCGGCGACGAATGCCTGCGCGTGCTGGCCGAGATGCTGTCGGAGCGGGTGCGGCGGCCATCCGACCTCGTCGCCCGCTATGGCGGGGAGGAGTTCGTCTGCCTGCTGCCGGAGACCGACGGCCCCGGCGCCATCCGTGTCGCGGAGGGCTTCCGGGCCGGCGTCGCCGAACGCCGCATTCCGCACGTCCAGTCGCCGGTCGCCCCCTATGTCACCATCAGCCTGGGCGTCGCCACCGTGATCCCGTCCGCCGGGAGCAGCCCGGACCGGCTGGCGGAAATGGCCGACCAACTGCTCTACCGGGCCAAGCGTGCCGGACGGAACCGCGTGCAGGACGCCATGGTGCCGGCACTGTGACCGCGCGGACGCCATCCGCGGTCCAGGATGTCCGGGGCCGCGGTTTCCCCCGTCGCGCCGCGGTGGCCGATGCCTGGGAGTGGATCGACCGCCGGGTGGCCGCACCGTCCGCGCGGGTTCTGCCGCTGGCGGACTGTGCCGGACTGGTGCTGGCCGGCGACGTCGTGGCGGCCTGTGACTGGCCGCCGGCCGACCGGGCGGCGGTGGATGGCTATGCCGTGGCGGCGGCTGACACGCTTGGCGCCGGCTCCTACAACCCGGTGCCGTTGACCGCGGCGGTGGCGGTCGCTGCCGGCGACCCGCTGCCGCCGGGCTGCGACGCGGTGATCCCCTACGAAGCGGCGCAGGCCGTCGGCCCCGTCGTCGAGGCCATCGACGCGGTAGCGCCTGCCGGCGGGGTGGAGCGGCGGGGGGCCTGGACCGCCGCCGGAAGCCGGCTGCTGCCGGCCGGGCGGCGCCTGCGCCCCGGCGACCTCGGCCTGCTTGGCGCTGCTGGGCACGACGCCGTGCCGGTCCTGCCGGCGCCGAGGGTGCGCCTCG
>NZ_BADK01000521.1 GCF_000333595.1 Azospirillum sp. B506 | reverse complement strand
ACGCCCGGCACGTCCAGACGCTTGGGCAGCCAGCGCAGCCCGAGCAGGAGCAGGATGGTGGTGACGACTTCGACCAGCAGCTGGGTCAGGGCGAGGTCGGGCGCCGAGAACCAGACGAAGGTCACGCAGGTGACCAGCCCCGTGCCTCCGAGCAGGATCAGGGCGACCAGCCGGTGGAACTTGGCCTGCCACGCCGCGCCGACGGCGCAGGCCGCCCCGATCGCCCAGATCAGCGCCAGCACCGGATCGATGCCGGAGGGGGTGAGGTTGCCGGGACCGAGCCCGCGCAGCCAGACGGTCCAGCCCGCGGCCAGAACCGCCACGCACACCACCAGCCGCAGCTGGGGTTGCAGGCGCCGGGTGCCGAGCAGCCCCTCAAGCGTCCGCGCCAGCCGCCAGGACAGGAAGACCATGGTGCGCTCGAACATGCGCTGGCCCTGCAGGCCGCCGATCAGCGGTGCCCCGTCCTCGCCTTTCCCGAGATGTCCCTGGAGCAGACGGTAAAGGGTGACGCCGGCGACCAGGGCGATCACGCTCATCAGCAGCGGAAGGTTGAAGCCGTGCCAGACCGCCAGGCTGTAGTCCGGCGTGGCGGCGCCCAGGGCCGCGTGCGCCGCCATATCCAGATACGGCCCAACGGTGGCCGCCGGGAGCAGGCCGATGATGATGCAGGCCAGCACCAGGATCTCCACCGGGAACCGCATCCAGGTCGGCGGCTCGTGCGGCGTGAGCGGCAGATCGACCGGGTCGGGACCGAAGAAGGCGCCATGGATGAAGCGCAGCGAGTAGGCGACGCTGAAGGCGCTCGCCACCGTGGCGGCAGCCGGCAGGACGTCGAGAAGGAACGGCAGCGGCCCTTCGGCCGACAGCGCCTCGGCGAAGAACATCTCCTTGGACAGGAAGCCGTTGAGCAGCGGCACGCCGGCCATGGCCGCCGCCGCGACCAGTGCCAGCCGCGCGGTGAACGGCATGGAGCGGTTGAGGCCGGACAGGCGCCGGATGTCGCGTGTGCCGGTCTCGTGGTCGATGATGCCGACGGCCATGAACAGCGACGCCTTGAACGTCGCATGGTTGATGACGTGGAAGATCGCCGCAACCATGGCCAGCCTGCTGTTGAGGCCGAGCAGGAGCGTGATCAGCCCGAGATGGCTGATGGTCGAATAGGCCAGCAGCCCCTTCAGGTCGTTCTGGAAGATGGCGATGTAGGCGCCGAGGATCAGGGTGGTGACGCCGGCCGTGCCGACGATCCAGAACCAGGCGTCGGTCCCCGCCATCACCGGCCAGAGACGCGCCATCAGGAAGACCCCCGCCTTCACCAGCGTCGCCGAATGCAGGTAGGCGGAGACCGGCGTGGGCGCCGCCATGGCATGCGGCAGCCAGAAATGGAAGGGAAATTGCGCACTCTTGGTCAGGGCGCCGAGGAGGATCAGGACCAGCGCCGCCAGATAGAGCGGATGGGCACGGATGCGGTCGCCCGAGGCCAGCACGGCGTCGAGGTCGTAGCTGCCGACGATATGGCCGAGCACCAGCACGCCGGCGAACAGGCACAGCCCGCCGGTGGCGGTGATGGTCAGCGCCATGCGCGCGCCGTCGCGCGCCGCCGCCAGATGATGCCAGTAGCCGATCAGCAGGAAGGAGAAGAGGCTGGTCAGCTCCCAGAAGAAGGCGAGCTGGATCAGGTTTCCGGCGATGACCACGCCGGTCATCGAGCCCATGAAGGCAAGCAGGAAGGCGAAGAAGCGCGGGACCGGGTCGTCCTCCGCCATGTAGTACCGCGCGTAGAGGATCACGAGCGCACCGACGCCGGACACCATCCCCGCGAACAGCCAGGCAAAGCCGTCCATCCTCAGCACGAGGTTGAGGCCGAGGGATGGCATCCAAGCGACCTCGTGGCGGAGCACGCCGCCCGCCGCCACCGTCGGATAAGCGGCCCACAGCAGGGCGATCTCGACCACGCGATCCCNACGGCAGCCACGCCGCAGCGTTGCGGGCGTGCGTCGGCAACAGCCCGGNCGCGATGGCGCCGAGGAAGGGGAGACCGACGAGGGT
>NZ_BADK01000522.1 GCF_000333595.1 Azospirillum sp. B506 | reverse complement strand
TTAGCGCATCACGGGGCCGGCCTGGACGAAGAGCGCCACGCACAGCATCAGAAGCAGCATGACCGGCGCCAGTTCGCCGATGCGCACGCGCGGCACGGTGCCCGCCGGCGACGCCCAGAACACGTCGATGCCGGTGCGGGTCATGGCCACGACCGTCGCCAAACCGGACAGGATGAACGCGGCAAGCAGCGCCCAGGTCGTTGCCGGCACGCCGGTGCCGCCAGGAGCCAGCAGGGGGCTCAGCATGGCGAACTTGGCGAGGAACCCGGACAGCGGCGGCAGCCCCGCCAGCAGAAGGGCGCAGGCGACGAAGCCGGAGCCGAGGATCGCCATGGTCGCCGGTATGGGGACACCGACCTGATCGTCCTCGTCCACCGCCTCGTCCTCGCCGAACGCCTCGCGCGACACGGCGAGCACGTCGGCGCCGAGTTCGCGGCCGCGTTCGACCAGTTCGATCAGAAGGAAGAAGCCGGCGATCGCCAGGACGGAACTGGTCAGGTAGAACAGCGCGCCCGCGGTCACCGCGCCATGCCCTGCCCCCTGCCCCGCCCCCACCGCCGCCAGCAGCGTGCCGGAGGAGACCAGGACGCTCGCACCGGCCAGACGCGCCATGTTCTGCGTTGCCAGCACGGCCACCGATCCGAAGGCGATGGTCAGCAGCCCGCCGGCCAGCAGCCACGGGCCGCCGAAGCCTGCCGATGCCCCGCCACTCTCGCCGAACATCAGCAGCCACAGCCGCAGCACGGCGTAGAAGCCGACCTTGCTGAGGATCGAGATGATGGCCGCCGACGCGGCACCGACCGTGGCATAGGTGTTCGGCAGCCAGAATCCCAACGGCCACATCCCCGCCTTGATCAGGAAGGCGATGCCCAGGATCGCCGCCCCCGCCTCCAGCATCGCCCGGTCCTCGGCGGCGACGGCGGCGATGCGGTTGGCAAGCTCGGCCATGTTGAGCGTGCCGGCCACGCCGTAGATGATGCTCACCCCGATCAGGAAAAGCAGGGAAGCCGCGAGGTTGATCACGAGGTAATGCAGCCCGGCCCGGACACGGGCGAGGCCGGAGCCATGCAGCGCAAGGCCGTAGGACGCGGCCAGCATGATCTCGAAGAAGACGAACAGGTTGAACAGGTCGCCGGTGAGGAACGCGCCGTTCAGCCCCATCAGCTGGAACTGGAACAGCGAATGGAAATGAGCCCCCGCATGCTGCCAGCGCGCCAGCGAGAAGGTCAGCGCGGCGACCCCGAGGATGGCGGTCAGCACCAGCATCAACGCGGCAAGACGGTCCAGCACCAGCACGATGCCGAACAGCGACGGCCAGTCGCCCAGCCGGTATACGTGCACGGCGGCCTCGCCGCCGCCCGGAGGCACGCCATCGGCCAACAGAAGCAGAAGGATCGCCAGGACGAGCAGGGACAGGGCCGACGCCAGGCCGAGGGCGGCCTTCAGCGTCCGCCGCCGTTCGTCGATCAGCATCATCAGCGCCCCGGCCAGAAGCGGGACGATCACCGGGGCAATCGTCAGATGGTCCGTCCAGCCGCTCATCGGTCCTTCTCCCGGCCATCCACATGGTCGGTCCCCGTCAGGCCGCGGGCGGCGAGCAGCAGGACGAGGAACAGCGCCGTGGTGGCGAAGCTGATGACGATGGCGGTGAGCACCAGCGCCTGGGGCACAGGGTCGGCATAGGTGGCGAGGTGGCCCACGGTCCCCCGTTCCAGCACGGGGGCCGCCCCCGTGCGGAGCCCGCCGGTCGAGAAGATGAACAGGTTGACCGCGTAGGAGAGCAGCGAGAGGCCGACGATCACCTGGAAGGTCCGCGGCCGCAGCAGCAGCCACACGCCCGACCCCGTCAGCACGCCGATGCCAAGGGCGAGGATGAGTTCCATCAATCGTCTCCCATCGCTGTCGCGGCAGGCATCA